>JAFZBM010000126.1 GCA_017561765.1 Bacteroidales bacterium
TGAAGCGGAAGTACCCGAGAACCCGAAGTCCGAACTGTGGCGACTGCGCTCCGTTTCCGTACCCGAGCCTCTTGCCGGCATACGCTCCAACCTGTACAAGAACTCCATGACCATGTTCATGAGCGAAGTGCTCTACCGTACGGTAAAGGACGGAGAAGGCGGAGACGGGCTTTACAACTGGTGCCGAAGGAGCATCATGACACTGGATGCGCTGGAAAGCGATTTCTCCAACTATCACCTGCGGTTCCTGCTCGAATTCGCTGGCCAGCTGGGGTTCGGCGCCGGCCTTGAAGACCTTGCGCCCTTCGCCGGGGAATATTACGGAGTGGTCAAGGAATTATTGCAGAGAGACTTCGCAAGCTCGCTCCTGGTGCCGCTCAGCGGGGCCCAGCGCAACGCTGTCGCCTCACTCCTGCTCGATTACATCGGCTACCATATTGAATCACAACTCAACATCCGCTCCCTTGACGTACTGCGGGAACTCTACAGATAATGGCTGAAGATATCATAAAGATACACGGTGCGAGAGCCCATAACCTCAAAGGCGTGGATGTCGACATTCCGCGCGGCAAGTACGTGGTTATCACCGGCTTGAGCGGCAGCGGCAAGAGTTCCCTGGCCTTCGATACCATATACGCCGAAGGGCAGCGCCGCTACATGAACACGCTCTCCCCCTACGCCAAGCATTTTATGGGTGTGCTGGAAAAGCCCGATGTGGAAAGCGTCGACGGACTCAGCCCCATCATCGCGATAGAGCAGAAGACGACGACTTCAAATCCCCGCTCCACTGTGGGTACGATTACGGAAATCTACGACTTTCTCCGACTGCTCTACGCCAAGGCATCTACCGCATATTCTCCCGCAAGCGGCAAGGAAATGGTGCGTTACACCGATTCCCAGATAGTCGATCTGATAATGACCGAATACGCCGGGCGCAGATGCATTCTGCTGGCGCCCCTGGTGCGCGGACGCAAAGGCCACTACCGCGAGCTCTTCGAGCAGATGCGCAGGCGGGGATACACCCAGATCCGAATTGACGGTGAGATTGAAGACCTGGCCGCAATCGATGCCCTGGACCGCTACAAGGCACATTTCATCGAACTGGTAGTGGACAAACTCAAGCCCGGCGAGGGCGACGAGGCGCGGATACGCAGTTCAGTGGCAAGCGCAATCGGTATAGGGAAAGGGTCCGTGGCCGTACTCTCCGCGGACACAGGTGAACTCAGGCATTTTTCAAAGCATCTGGTTGACCCGGAATCGGGCGTCTCGCTCCAGGAACCGGCTCCCCACAGCTTTTCATTCAACTCCCCTGAGGGCTGCTGTCCGTATTGCAAAGGCCTGGGCACCGTGGCCGACATCAGCCCGGAAGCCCTGATTCCAAACCCGCGCCTGTCCATTGCCGCCGGAGGCATCGTACCCCTCGGGAAAGAGCGCTCCAACCGCAAGTTCGAGGTCGTGAGAGCCATGGCACGCAAGCACAACTTCTCGCTGTATGAGCCGATCGAAGATATCCCCCAGGAGTATATTTCACTGATAATCAACGGCTCCGAAGATCTGTACCGCATAGGGGACGGGAATCTTTCGCAGATGACGCTTTGGGAAGGTGTGGTGGGAGACATCGAAGACCGGGTGGTATGTCCGGTGTGCCGCGGTACGCGTCTCAAGGAAGAGACCGAATGCTTCCGCATAGACGGCCGCACCATTTCCGAAGTGTCCGCGCTCGAAATCTCCGAACTGCTCGAATGGGTACGTTCGCTGGAGGGGAAACTCAGCGGCCGGGGCAAGGCTGTAGCGCGGGATATACTGCGGGAACTTGGCGACAGGCTGGAATTCCTTGTGGATGTGGGACTTGACTACCTGTCGCTTGACCGGGCCACCGCATCGCTCTCCGGCGGCGAAAGCCAGCGCATACGCCTCGCCACACAGATAGGTTCAAAACTGGTAGGCGTCATCTACATACTTGACGAGCCGTCGATAGGCCTGCACCAGAGGGACAACCGCAAGCTTATCGCATCCCTGAAGAAGCTCCGCGACGAGGACAATACGGTGATAGTGGTGGAACATGACGAAGAGACTATGCGCAGCGCCGACTGGCTGGTGGACGTAGGTCCCGGCGCCGGAGCCCTCGGCGGCCGTATCTGCTATTCCGGGCCCGGTTTCGGTACCCAAAAAGGCCAAACGGAGCCCGAAGACAACGGCATGTCCATCACCAGGGAGTATTTGGAAGGCAGGAGGAAGATTGAAGTGCCGGAGACCCGTCGCAAGGGCAACGGCAAGACCCTGGTCCTGCGCGGCGCCAGCGGCAATAACCTTAAATCTATAGACGTTAGTTTCCCCCTGGGATGCCTGATCGGCGTCAGCGGGGTTTCCGGAAGCGGCAAGAGCACGCTGGTCAACGAGACGCTGATTCCAGTGCTCAGGGCGAAATTGTACCGGACAAAGCAGAAGCCACTACCTTACGCCGGTATCGAGGGCGCGGAAAACATAGACAAGGTCATAGAGATCGACCAGAGCCCGATCGGACGCTCCCCCCGCTCCAACCCCGCCACCTTCACCGGCGTTTTCGACGACATAAGGAAGCTGTTTGAAGACACTCCCGACGCCAAGGTGCGCGGATTCAGTTCCGGCCGGTTCTCATTCAACGTGGCGGGTGGCCGCTGCGAGGAATGTAAGGGCGCTGGTATCAAGGTCGTGGAAATGAATTTCCTCCCTTCAGTGAACGTGGTTTGCGACGCCTGCCGCGGAAAGCGCTACAAGGAGGACACCCTGGCGGTGCATTACAAGGGGAAAAACATAAATGACGTATTGGAGATGCCTGTCTGCGAGGCCTACGAATTCTTCAAGGCCCATCCCAAGATAGCGCCCAAGCTGAAGGCCCTGCTGGACGTTGGCCTGGGCTACATTCATCTGGGGCAGTCGTCAGTGACGCTCTCCGGCGGCGAAAGCCAGCGCATGAAGCTGGCCGCCGAACTGTTCCGCAAGGCCACAGGCAACACGCTCTATATGCTCGACGAGCCTACGACGGGCCTGCATTTCGAAGACATCAAGACATTGCTTGGCGTGCTCCAGAAGCTTGCAGACCAGGGAAATACAGTCATAGTAATTGAGCACAATCCCGACATCCTGAAGAGCATGGACTACATTATCGACATGGGACCGGAGGGAGGCCGTCGGGGCGGCCTCATAGTAAGCTGCGGCACACCGGAACAGGTGGCCGCCGACCCCAAGTCGGTTACGGGACCGTATCTGAAGGAAGTTCTCTGAACGCTTTACAGCCTGTCCACGAAGGCCCGGAACAGGGCAAGCCAGTCATCATCACCGGCCGCCAGCATCTTTTCGGGATGGAACTGTACGGCTATGATCTGCGGAGTTTCCCAGGCTTCTACCACGCCGTCCGCCGAGCGGGCCGTTATCCGTATGGAAGGGGCGGGGTCTTTTACCGCCTGATGGTGGAGTGAATTGACTTCCAGCGAATCTGGTCCGTAAATGCGGGACAGCGCACTGTCTCCGGACAGACCGATTTTGTGAGTCACGCCACTGTGCACCAGGCCTTTCTGGCTGGGCAGATCCTGATACAGCGAGCCGCCAAGAATAACATTCATCAGCTGGGAGCCACGGCATATTGCCAGCACAGGTTTGCCGGAAGCGAGGGCGGCTCGGGCGAGCAGGCTGTCGCTGCGGTCGCGCAGGGAATCAATTTCAACTGTTTCATTAAGCACCTCCTCGCCGTACCATGCAGGATTCACGTCCTCGCCGCCGGAGAACACTATTCCGTCAATTGCATCCAGTACAGCCGCCGCCTGCGCTTCATCATGCACCGTAGGAATCACCAGGGGAACTCCCCCGGCGCGGCTTATAGCTTCGGTGTAGGTGGCCGGCAGTTCGGTTCCGCCGTAGCTGCTGCGTGAACAACTTATGCCCACCAGAGGATAATTATTGCGGGAGCAGGCCGCAAAGACCGCTCCCGCAATAATAAATGCCGCAAATATTTTATTTGATGCCATACTTGGCAAGTATGGCGAGGATGGGCTTCTCTATGGATTTGCTCCAGAGATAGTAGCCATGGTCGTCGGGATGTGTGCCGTCAACTGAGTATTCGTGGCTGTCCTTGGCGCAGGCATCGGTCTGGATGAAGTACACATCGGCGTATTTGGGATCCTTGAGCAGCTGGTCGAACATAGTCGATGCCATGTCCTGCTTGGCCTGCTCCTTGGCGTTGTAAGTGAGGGAGAAGTTGCGGGCCTCGCGGTATATGGTCTGCTGGAAAATGAGGGGCTTGCCGGGATGTGCGGCGATGAGACGGTCAATGAAAGGCTGGAGACGCTCCTGGATCATCTTGTAGTCAGGATTGGAGAAAGCGTCGAATACGTATGCATCGGCTTCCACATCGTCGAGCACATCGGCAAAGTATTGCTGCATCTTGCA
>JAFZBM010000127.1 GCA_017561765.1 Bacteroidales bacterium
CCCATCACCAGCGGCAGGTTCACTTCGCCGTGTCCGGCGGGGAAGCCGCAGAGTACGGGTATGTTCCAGTCTTTCAGGTAATTGCAAAGCATGGCCTCCACGCTGTCAAATGTAAACTCCGTGCCGCAGTCGGTGAATTCGCCCAGGATCACTCCCTTGCAGCGTTCCAGCACGCCGTTGATTGCCAGGATGTTGAACTGCCTGTCGATATTGTGCATTGATTCTTCCACTTCTTCGATGAAGAGGATGAGGTTCGCTCCGGCAGTGGCATCGGCAATAGTTCCCAGATTGGGGGCGAAAGTGCAGATGTTGCCGCCGACAAGCACGCCGGTTGCCGTTCCTTCTATATTGTTGGGATGCGCGGGCACTTCGTAGCGGGGCACTTCACCCAACAGCAGATCCCGCATCAGGGTGCTGGTGGCGTCGGTGCCGCCCGCGGCCAGGAAGGAGCTCATGGTGCCGTGAATGCTCATCACGCCGGCGCGGGTCCAGAGACCGTGCAGGGTGGAAATGTCGCTGAAGCCCACGATCCATTTCGGGTGCTCTGCGAGTTCGGCGAGTGTCAGGTGGTCAATAAGCTTGATGGTACCGTAACCGCCCCGGTTGCAGATGATTGCCTTTACGTCGGGCTGATCCAGGGCCCAGCGGATGTCACTGACGCGTTCTTCCACCGTGCCCGCATAACATCCGGCGTCGATCTTCCCGACATTCGGCCCGATGACCGGGACAAACCCCCAGCCGCGCAGCACATCTGCCGCCTTATCTACATTCTCCATCGGTGTATGATACGACGGAGAGATTAGCGCAACCTTGTCGCCCGCCTTCAAGAAGTCCGGCTTTACGCACATGAGCATGGGGGTATCACCGTCAGTCGTTTCCGGTTCATCCGTGGTGCAGGAAACCATCAAAAGGCCGCACGCAATAGCGGCGGCAAGAAAAAAAGGTTTCATAAGAAGATAACTTTAGGCTTCCGCCTTGTCCTCCACCTTCTCTTCTACCTTGGGCTCCTTCTTCTCTTTGAGGTTCTCGATCTTGCACTTGGCCTCGGCAAGGGCTTCCTTGGCCTTGGGAGCTGCCTTGTCATAGAGCTTTTTCGCTCCATCCTTCACCTCTCCGGCCACTACGCTTATTTTTTCGCCGGCCTTGGACGCTGCATACTTAATCTTTTCGTCGAGGGTTACTTTTCCGTCGCCGTTAAGATCGCGGGGATCCTTGATGTTTTCTTCTTCCATTTTTGCGGTTTTTAAAAATCACTCACAAGATACGAAAAAATAAAAAAGGAATATATATTTGTAATTATAATTATGACGCGGGAAAAAGAAATTTACAAAGTAACCATAATAGGAGGCCTTGGCAATCTCCTGTTGCTGGTTTTCAAGTTCATGGCGGGCATACTCAGCCACAGTGCCGCGATGATGGCCGATGCGGTGCACTCCCTGTCCGATTTCATCACCGACATAGTGGTCCTGGTATTCGTGGGAATCAGCTCCCGCCCGCAAGACGCTTCCCATGATTACGGACACGGCAAGTTCGAGACGCTCGCCACCATGTTCATAGGCTTCGCCCTCGCCGCGGCGGCCATAGGAATCATTGTCAACGGTGCGGTAAAATTCGCCTCCTGGCTGAACGGGGAGACACTTCCCGTGCCAGGCTCCCTTGCCCTCTGGGCGGCGCTGGTGTCGATTGCGGTCAAGGAACTATTGTACCAGTACACGGCGGCCAAGGGCAAATCCCTGGAGTCGGGCGCGCTGAAGGCAAATGCCTGGCACCACAGGTCCGACGCCCTGTCCTCCATAGCGGCGGCGATAGGTATAGGCGGTGCGATCCTGCTCGGCGAGCGCTGGACGGTACTGGACCCGCTGGCGTCTATTGTTGTGGGCGCGATGCTGGTCAAAGTGGCGTGGGAGCTTGTCAAGCCGAGTCTGGGCGAGCTGACGGAAAGCTCCCTTCCGGAGCAGACCGAAAAGGAAATAATGGAGATTGTGAACGCTGTTCCTGGCGTGTCAGAGCCGCATAATCTGCGCACCAGGCGCATAGGCAACCGCATTGCAATTGAGGTGCACGTGAGGCTTGACCCCGATATGCCATTGAGGGAGGCCCATCAGAAGGCCTCCCTCATAGAGCGGAATCTTAAAGAGCGCTTCGGCGGTCAGACACACGTGTCCGTCCACATGGAGCCCCTGAAAGACTAGAATTTGAATTTCTCGAACTTGGGCAGGGCCTTGACCGCTGCGGGAACATCTCCGGTGAAATTGTTCTTGGAGAAGTCTACGAATACTCCGTTGCCCAGCTTGGTGCATTTTGCCAGTGATGCGGGGATGCTTCCGGTGAGCTGGTTGCACTGAAGCTGAATGCTCTCAAGATTCACCAGGTTGCCGATTTCGGCGGGAATAGTACCGCTGAGCAGGTTGTGGTCAAGCCAGAGCTGCCTGAGAGTGGTGGCCTTGAAGAGTTCGACGGGAATCTTCCCTTCAATCTTGTTGTTGTAGATCTCCAGCGTTTCGATATTGGGCAGGTCGCCAAGCTCCTTGGGAAGTTCTCCGTAGAGGCCCAGGTTGGTGAGAATCATGGATTTGATATTCGTCAGGCCGCCTACGGATGCGGGAATCTTGCCGGTGGTGGCAACACCGCGGAGGAACAAATACTTAAGATTGGTAAGGGAGAAGATTTCCTCGGGAAGGGAAGCCTCGGGTACGTCCACGGAGCCGATGAACTGGGAGAAATCAATCTGGAGGTGTTCCAGGTTGGTAAGCTGTCCTATCTTGGGAGAAATGCCGCCGTCAAGCTCGTTGGGATTGATGACCAGTTTCTTGAGGTCCTTCATCTCATAAATGCTCTCGGGGATGGCGCCGTTGAAGTCGTTCAGGGTAATCTCCGTAAGGTCGCGGCCGCCAATTTCGGGATAAGCTGATTTGGGGCAGCGGAGGCTGAGGGTTTTGAGTCCGCTCATTTCGGCAAGCGAAGGCGCCGTGCACGGTACGGAACAAGTAATAATCAGGCTTTCAAGATTTTTCAGCTCGCTGATGGTGCCGGGGATGCAGGATTCAGGATCCTCTCCCTTCTTGTTCCTCATATAGATGGTGAGCTTTTTCAGTTCGGTCAGGCCGCCTATCTCGGCAGGAATCATGCCTTTGGGATCCTGGAGTTTAAGTTCGGTTACACGGCCTTCGTCGTTGACCGTGACATTGCTCCAGTCGGCAAGATTATCGCTGAGCCAGCCTTCCTTGTCGGACTCGTCCCAGCCTTCGCCGCCGGCCTGCTGATATACCAAAGTGAGGATGTCTTTATCGCTCAAGGTTTTTGGCCCGCACGACGACAGGATGGCCGCCGGGATGAGCGCTGCGGCTAGAATTGATAATTTGAAATGCTTCATAAAAAATGTTGATGGTTAATAATTATTCGTATATTTGCCGACGCTTGCGGGCGTGTTGAAATGGTAGACAAGCAAGACTTAGGATCTTGTGCCCTGTGCGTGTGGGTTCGAGTCCCACCGCCCGCACTCACTCACTGCATCTTGTACAGCTTGCTGCGGTTGCGCCATCCGGCGTCCGACTTGTAGTCGCAGAAGTAGATCACAATGTCCGCATCGGACTTATAATCAACGAAAAAGACCTTTTTCTTGGCGTCGGACTTGTAGTCTGTGAAGAACCACAGGCCGTTGTTGCCCTGGGCGTCCGATTTGTACTTGCATTTGTACACCACCAGATCGGCGTCGGACTTGGTGTTGGTAACATACACCTTTACATCGGCGTCACTCTTATACGACACGGAGAACACTGTCTGTGCCGAGGCTGCCACGGTGCCGGCCAGCACTGCGAGCAGAACAATCCATAACTTTTTCATAACAAATAATTTATTTTCAATTTCCGTCAAATTTTATGCCGCGCCGAAGAGCAGCGAAATGCCCAGGTAAAGGAAATGGGCGATGATGCCGGCGCACAAGCCAGCCACGGTGTGGGCGCCAAGCGCCTTGGAGATGGCCTTGCGGTAGCCCAGCGAGTCCAGCATGGCAGTGTGGGTTGACAGGAAGCCGCTCCAGCACATGCCTATAGCGGTAAACACCGCTATGGCGTTGCCGTTAAGAATGCCTGTTTCATTGTAGGTTCCGAGCAGTCCGAGCGATGCTCCAACCGAGCCGAGCGCCGTCATGGGGAAGGCTATGAGACGCATGTCCTCGAAGCCGAACAGCCACTCGAATACCCAGTGAATCTTTTCCGCCAGCCAGGGGAGTATGGGGACTCCCTGGTTTGCGGCACCTGTGTAGCCGTCGGGCCCCGGCCCGAAAGTGATGAGAATCACTGCGGTAGTGATTATGAGCACTCCCGGAATGATGGCAAGGCCCAGCTCCACGCCGTTCTTGCCGCCGTCCAGAATGGCATTCAGGAAGCGCATGAATACGCTGTCCCTTTTTTGCACCTCCTGAGCTTCTTCCGGTTCGGCCTCGTTGAGGCTGCCCAGAACGGGCTCTTCCATCTCGGGGAACGCTTTGCGGCAGCTGCGCTGCATCAGGCGGGTGGAAATCACCGACCCGAACACCGCGCCCACGAATCCTACCAGCGCCCCGCCCAGATGTCCATAGCTTATCATGGTGACTATCACCACGAAACCCATTCCGAAGGCGGTGCCGAAGTTGGTAAGCGACACCAGCTGGTATTTCTTGAAATAGGACGAGAAGGTCTTGTCTTTGGACAGGGAGATGATAGCGGGATTGTCGGACAGGAAAGTCATGACGCCGCCGAGCGCAGCCACTCCCGGAAGATTGTAGATAGGCTTCATCAGCGGCCGGAGCACCTTCTCAAGCAGGCTGACCACTCCGAATTCGGCCAGCAGCTTGGAAAGTGCGCCGGTAAGCACGGTGATACCCATGAGATAAAACACCGTGTTGAGGAGAAGATTGTGGGCGGTGTAAGTGAGGGTGTTGATGAGGTTACCCCCGCCCATGCGCCACCCCAGGACCCCGAATACTGCGCATAATGAAACAAGCAGTATCAGGGCCTCGACGTTGCTGCGTTTCATTATTACTTGCCGAACAAGCCGCCGAGTATAGATTTGGCCGTCTCGAACAAGCCTCCGCCGCCATTGCCCTTCAGCATGATGATGAGGTCGTTGAAGTCGATGTCGCCGTCGCCGTCCTGGTCTTTGATGATGTTGGACAGGCTGCCCATCACCTTGGGAACAAGATTCTTGAGTGAGCCGCCGGCAGCGCCGAGATTCAGCTTGCTGAGAATGTCTTTGTCGAAAATGTCACCTGCAAGAGCGGTCACTGGCGACTGTTCGGCCCTTACTTTGCCTGTTACGAGGTCGCGGATCTGCTCTACGCCGCCCGCACGGGTAGCGGTCTGCGTGAGACTGCCGAGAACCGACTGTGAAAGTCCGCCGAGAACCTGGTCTTTGACATTGGAGGGAATCTGTGCTCCGCCGGCTGTGGAATTGACCTGGCGGGAAATCAAATCGATGAGAGATGCCATATCTTTAAAAGTTTTCCGAAAGATAAGCATTTTTCTTTATTTGTGTTATATTTGCAACAGGACCGCATAGAAAGTTCCTATTCGTTACTCAGGGCCTTCGGGCCCGATACTTTCCGCGGTCCTTTTTTTATGAATCCGAAGCTGATAAAATTCCTGCGGGCGGCAACCCCGGCATCGCCCTTGGTTGCAGATACTTATGCCCTTCAGCAGGCCGCCCTGAAACGGGGCTTCATCCTGAATCCCCTTGTCCTGGGCGAGGATGTACGTGCGTTTATCAAAAGCGAAATAATTCATCCAAACACCACCTTCTACAAGACATGGGAAGATGTGGTGTCGAAGAACCGGATGGAGTTGTTTCTCGACCAGGTACGGCACTACGCGTCCACTTACGGCAGCGACCGCACGGGGATCCCTTATATCCCGGCAGGGTGCACTGAGGAGCCGGATTTCTCGAGTTATACCTATATCGACGCCATTTCGGAGCAGGAACTGTTCTCCCGATGCCTTGGCATGCTTTGTTCTGGCATAGCCCTCAGGAGCGATACTGTGCAGCTGCTTTGCGAGGCGGTGCTCGACGGGACGAAAAAAGGTACGGGCACCATCGACATCGACAAGATACGCAACCGCGAGGCATTGGTGGTGCTGTGCAAGGCCCTGGACCGGCGCCCCTCCGACCCAGTGGCCCTTTTTCGCTACATCGTGTATGCGGCCACCAAGGAAACGCTGCTCATCCGTTCCGACTCCCAGATCAGCCTGATCAGGGACAATGCCGACACTTTCGACTTTGGCGCCCTTACCCCCGGGGAGTTGGAAAAGCTTGCATCTATTTTTTATCGTTTCAAGCCGCAGATGCTGGCGTTCAGGGGCCGGAAAACCTCCCGCAACCGCGCCATAATCAACCGCATACGCCGTATGGCCCCCCGTTTCCACAAGCCTCTGGCCAAAGGCTTCTGGGAGACTCTTCTGAGCAAGCGTCCCCCGCTTGACGAAGTGGAAAGGAGGCTGCCATCCGCAACTTCGTTCAAGTTGGTGTCGCTTATACAGACCGTGCGCGAACGCCTGCTTACCCTCGACGAAAGCCATCCCCGGCAGATGTACATCATACGCAACGGCAAGCTGTTCGTGGCGCCGGCACCGGCCGTCAAGGGGTCGGAAGAATACATGAAGTCGCTGCAGGAGCTTCTGGAGAAGGCTCTTGTTGCGCGGCTTGCGCCTAAAGCCTGCCGGGTGCGTTTCCCCGAGGAGCTGCACCTTACCTGCCCCTGCTCCGAAAAGAACTTCATAGGGAATCTGCCCTTCGGCTCCAGCTATCCCATGAAGGGGCACAATTTCTTCGGCATCTACTGGCGCAACGAGTGGGGAACCTATGATTTCGATCTCAGCTTCGTGAACTGGAAAGGGGCGAAAGTGGGCTGGAATGCCGACTACAACACCGGCACCACCGTATATTCCGGCGACCTTACCGACGCTTCTCCCGAGGCGAGCGAAATAATATATTGCAAGGATATCTGCCCCAACGGCACCATCCTGTGCAACCGTTACGACGGGGCACCCGGCAGCCGTTTCCGTTTCTTCTTCGGCCAGGAGGACATAGTGGACTTGAAAGCAGGCTACATGGTCCGTCCCGACTCAATCGTCGTCAATGAAGAAATGATTTCCGATTCCCGCGAGAAGATGCTTGGCATAGTTTGTGGTGCGAGGGCATGCCTGATGGATCTGGGAACGGGCGACGATAGGGTAAGCGTCGGCATAGACCCCGGCGTAAAAGAATTCATCATGGCTCGCAAAGCGCAGGCATTCATAGATTTGAAGGCGTTGCTGCTGAAGGCCGGATTTATCGAGTCGGACATGCCCGAGCTCGACCTTAACAAACTTGACAAGGATACATTAATTAATCTTTTCTCTTGATATTATGAAGACTATTATCGCTTTCTCCTGCCTGCTGGCCGTCCTTGGCTGCAGAGCCCAGTACGATGGCAACAAGCCCCAGGAGGGCAATCCGGTGCGCTACGAATACAGTTATTGGGGCATGATGGCACAGCCTATCACTTTTTACGAAGTCATGCGCGATGACAATGGGCAGATGATAATCAATTATTGCGCCCAGTCGATGGAAACCGTCGTGTACAAGGCTCCCGAAGATATCCTCGAACGTATAGGAGCCCTTGCCCGCGAGCATAAAATCCACAAGCTCCAGACTTCTTACCGTCCCGATATGGAGATTCTCGACGGCTACAGCTGGCATGTTTTCGTGGAGTATGAGAAAGGCTATATCGGCTCCGGCGGTTCCAACGCCTGGCCTTCCGATAAGTTGTGGGCCGGTATCGCCGCCATCAACAACTACATCCAGGGCATAATCGACGCTGCTCCCGAAGCTGACATCCTGGATCGTCATCCTTTCAAAAGATAATGTCACGGAGACTCCTCCGTTCCGTTTCGGCCCTTTTTCTGCTGTCTGCCTGCGCCTGCCCGCCCGAGCCTTTCGGGGCGGTTCCCGACGCCGGCCAGTTGGAGTGGCAGAAGATGGAGATAAATATGTTCTGCCATTTCGGGCCCAACACCTTCAGCGGCCTGGAGTGGGGTAGCGGCGCCGAGCCCGAAGACCTTTTCAATCCGTCCTCCCTTGACTGCCGCCAGTGGGCGCGCACTGCCGCCGCAGCCGGCATGAAGGGCATCATAATCACCGCCAAGCACCACGACGGTTTCTGCCTGTGGCCCAATCCTGTAAGCACTCACACGGTGGCCTGCGGCAGCTGGCGCGACGGTCAGGGCGATGTGCTCCGCGAGCTTTCCGATGCTTGCCGTGAATACGGCCTGAAGTTCGGGGTGTACATATCCCCGTGGGACCGCAACGACCCCGACTATGGCACGCCGGAATACAATTCCAAGTATGCAGAAACCCTTCGCAGCGTGCTTGACGGACGATACGGGCCCGTATTCGAAGAGTGGTTCGACGGTGCCTGCGGCGAGGGTCCGACCGGACGCCGGCAGGAGTACGACTGGCCCCTGTTCCACCGTACCGTGAGGGAACTGCAGCCCGACGCAGTAATGTTCAGCGACGTGGGCCCGGGCTGCCGCTGGGTAGGCAACGAACGCGGGTCGGCGGGGCTTACCAATTGGAGTACCCTTGATATCGATGGATTCAGTCCCGGCGCCGGCGCCCCTCCGGTGGACACTTTGCAGTCGGGCAACCGCGGCGCCGCCAGTTGGATTCCGGCCGAGGCCGACGTCTCGATCCGTCCCGGCTGGTTCTGGCGCGAGAGCGAAGAGCCCGCCTCGGTGGATGCCCTGATGAAGATTTACTACGAAAGCGTGGGCCGCAACGCCCTGCTGCTGCTCAACGTCCCGCCCGACACCAGCGGCCGTATCCCGGCTGCGGACTCCCTTAGGCTGATGGAGTGGCGGGCGAGGATAGATTCCGAATTTGCCGTCGATCTCTGCCGCGACGCCCGTTTCCGGGCGCCGTGCAGGCCGGGGTTCCCCGCCAGGAGGCTGGGCGACGGTGACTTCGACACTTACTGGTCGGCTCCCGCCGGCTTGCTTACCCCTTGCGTGGAAATTGAATTCCCATCCGAACGCCGTTTCGACCGGGTGGTACTGCAGGAGTATATCCCCCTTGGTCAGCGGGTATGCGCTTTCGCCGTTGATGCTTTTTGCGCGGACGGGTGGCAGGAGATAGCTTCCGGAACGACCATAGGTTACAAACGCATATTACTCACAACTCCCACGTCGGCCCGGAAACTGCGAATCAGAATTACTTCCTCCCTTGCGAGTCCTGTGCTGAGCGGGGTGGGCATATATCAAAGCAATGAAATACAGTAAATTAGCCATAGCGCTGTGTCTCCTCGCGGCACTGCCTGCGCGCGGCGGCGACTACGCCCGCCATTATCAGAACCTGCCCTTTGCACTCTCTGAACCGCAGGCTCCGCAGATTCCTTCCACCGAGTTGCTGCTCACAGACTTCGGCGGTGTCGGCGACGGCGTCACCCTCAATACCGAGGCCTTCGGCAAGGCCGTCGCGGCTCTTGAAAAGAAGGGCGGAGGCCGGTTGACTGTGCCTGCGGGGATATGGCTCACCGGCCCCATCGTCCTGAAGGACCGCATAGACCTGCACCTGGAACGCAACGCCATTATCCTCATGTCCCCGGACAAGTCGCTCTTCATCCGCTCCGACGGAAAGGCCGCCCCGGGCATCAGCGCCAGCAAGCGCAAAGACGTGAGTATCAGCGGAGAAGGTATCATTGACGGCAACGGCGAATGGTGGCGTGCTGTCAAACGTGGGAAGCTGAGCGACGTGGAGTGGACCGACTTCCACCGAATGGGCGGGACCGATGCCGAAGGCGGCACGCTCTGGTATCCATTCAATCTCAAGCATTATCCCAATGTCGCCCCTGATTATAAGTCGCAGGAGAAGCTTCGCACTCATCTGATACGTTTCACCGACTGCGAGCGGGTAAGCGTGAGCGGCGTCACCATCCAGAATGCGCCCAAATTCCACCTGGTGCCGCAGCGCTGCCGGCAGGTGGCAATAGTTGGCGTTACGGTCCGCTGCCCCTGGAATGCGCAGAACGGCGACGGGATCGATTTGATGAATTCGAGCGACGTGCTTGTGGCTGACTGCAAGGTGGATGTTGGCGACGATGGCATCTGCCTCAAGGCGGGAGGCGGCGCGGCGGGATTCAAGGACGGACCCGTTGCCAGGGTGCTGGTGCGCGGAAATACGGTATTCCGGGCCCACGGGGGCTTTGTAATAGGTTCCGAATTTTCCGGCGGGATTCAGGATGTAATAGTGCTGGACAATGTTTTCTCCGGTACCGACACCGGCCTGCGTTTCAAGAGCGCTCCCGGCCGCGGCGGACGCACGGAGCGCATTCTCATCGACGGAACCGTCATGAGCGACATACGTGACCAGGCCATAGTGTTTGAAACGGGCTATGTGAACGTAGCGGTGGGCGAGCAGGGACGTATGGAGCAGACCACCGAATTCATGCCCGAGTTCCGCGACATCAGCATCAGCAATCTGGTGTGCCGCGATGCGCGCATAGGCATAAGCGTAAACAGCACGCCGCAGATGGTGCACGATATCTTCTTGAAAGACTGCATCATATTCTGTTCCGAACAGCTTTCTTCGCTGTCGGAAGGGATAGAATTAAGTATGGAAAATGTGAGGCTGCTTGGGTATTAGGCCCACTTGTCTTCAGCAACGGGCGTTCTCACATCCCCGAGATACTGAATTTCCACCACGAACCACTGGCCTGTGCTCGGCTTCTTGCGGAGTTTGACGGGACGGGGGTTGTCCGCTCCGCCCGAATGCAGGTAGAGCGTGGCCCAGCCTTCGTTCTGGAAGGAATAGGGGTTGGACGAGATTTTGACGCGGTAGGGGAGTGCCGGGGTGTAATTGTTGGCCGGAGTGGCTCCCTCGAAATAAGAATTCACCTTGAAGAATTTGCCGTCCATGAAGCGGTCCGAGATGTGCTGGATTTCCGCGTTGGAGCAGTTGTCGGGCCCCTTGAGGAAATTGAGCATCTCAATGCTTTCGGCACGGCTGTCCTTGAAACGGGTGAGTGCCAGAAGGCTCAGGGCCGCCGTGGCGTAAGGGTCGGTGAGCGACGCCTCGGGCAGTGCCTGAAGCTCTGCAAGGTTCCGGGGCAGGGCTTGGAAGGTGAATGTCTGGGTTTTGTTCTGCAGCTTGGCGCCGGCCTTGCTTGCAATATTGCCGAAATTCAGTTTGCCGCCGCTGAGGTTGCGGCCGAGTCCGGTGATGAAATCGAGAATCTTTTTGTCCATAAGGCAAAGATAAGGTTTTCCGTGAATAATTTGCTATCTTGCGGCCGATTATGGGAGAAAAAGCATCAGATATCATAGGCAGTCGCCGCAGTGCCGCCGGCACCAACGTAAATCTTTCCGACCCCGCTGCGCCCGCTTCCCCCGCAAGCCCTTCCCCCGCTCCTGCCGGTTCCGGTTCCTCCGGACCAGCGGCTGCTTCAGGCTCCCAGGGCGCCGCTTCACCAGCTGCTGCCGCTCCCGCAGCCTCCCCGGTTCGGACATACGAGCGGCAGAAATCATCGTCCGGCGAAGAGAAGAACTGGTTCTCCAAACTCTTCTCCTTCTCAGGCCGTCTGGGCCGCGGCGGCTATTGGATTCTTGTAATTGTCTGGAATGCTTTCGTCTGGTCAGCTTCGGCAATTCCCGAGAATACGGATGACAAGTGGCTGCCCGTCCTGTGGTGCCTTATCTTCCTGATCCTTATATGGATACGCATTGCCGGCAACGCCCGCCGATGTCACGATATGAACCGTTCCGGCTGGCTGCAGCTCATCCCTTTCTACGTTATCTGGATGCTCCTTGCCCCGGGTGAAGACCTTGACAACAGGTACGATGACTGATGTTCTCCGGACCGGCTATCGGACGGTTATTTCATCAATGAAAATAAATGCCGGGTATCCGGCGCCGGGATGCCATTCGGGGATAGTGCCGAAGTTTTTGGCGAACACCTTGACATAACGGGCGCGGGTCTTTGCCGGAGTGCTGCATTCCCAGGTCTGGATTTCAAGGTCATTTTCGGCCACCGGTGACTGTATGGTGGCTATATTCCTGTAGTTTACACCATCCGACGAAACGGAGAACACGACTTCCCGGGGCATCCATATCCAGGACTTGGCGTCCTGCAGGAAGCCGGCGGACAGATTGTGGAGCAGCTTGACTTCTCTCAGGTCGACCACCGCCTCGAAGTCGGTGTCCTGATAGCCCTGCCATCCGCCCGTGCGCCAGTTGATTCCTCCCCGGCGCGAGTCGATGAGGGCGGTGGGACCGCCGGCGGAATATTGCCCGTTGTATTTGGAATGCAGTTCTATGTCCCTGTCGCTCATCGCTTTGTTTAAGGTGCAGCGGGTGGTGAAACTGCGCTTGCCGTCCCGCTCCGAGTATGCTTCCAGGGTGCAGGTTTCATTGACGGTGAACGGACCGGTGTAGGGTTTGAAGCCGCCTTTGCCGACCACGCGGTAGCTGATTTCGCCCTCGCCGCCTATGCTTACCGTCAGCGGATCCACGAAAATATCGTTCTCCACTTCAAAGTACGGATTTGTCACGATACGCGGCACGCCGGCAGTTCCCTCCGGCAGGGCCTGTCCCGGACATACCGGGTATCTGCCAAGGGCCCCCAGCACATACCACGCCGACATCTGCCCGCAGTCGTCGTTGCCGCACAGGCCGTCCGGCGCGGATGAATAAAGCGTCTCCATTATGCGCTTCACGGTATCTTGAGCCTTGTCGGGACGCCCGACGGCGCAATACAAATACGGGATATGGTGGCTCGGTTCGTTGCCGTGGGCATACTGCCCTATGCATCCCGTAATATCGGCCTGATTGCGTCCTGTCGTGCCTTCGGGGGCGGAGAACAGGCTGTCGAGCCTGTGCTCGAAAGCATCGCGCCCGCCGAGCGCCTCCACCAGTCCGTCCACATCCTGCGGCACAAAGAAACTGTACTGCCAGGAGTTGGCCTCGGTGTAGTTGTTGTTAACTTCCCGGGGATCGAAGGGGCTGTACCAGCGGCCGTTGAGACGCGCCCGCATGAAGCCGGTGCCCGGATCGAGCACGTTGCGCCAGTACTGTGAACTCTCCATGTAGCGCTCATACTCTTCCTGCCGTCCGAGCGCCTTTGCCACCTGCGCCACGCACCAGTCGTCATAGGCATACTCGAGCGTCTTCGAAACGCTTTCATGTTCGTCGTCAGCCAGTACCAGGCCGTTGCGGCGGAAACTCTCCAGGCCGAACTCGGGCCGCAGCGAACTCGCTACAAGGGCCTCGAAAGCCTTCTCCAGGTCGAAGCCTTCAAGCCCGCGGGCCACGGCGTCGGCAATCACCGGCGCCGAGTTGTAACCTATCATGCAGTTGGTCTCCCAGCCGGACAGCTCCCATACCGGCAGTTTGCCATTCTCTTCGTAGATGGAAATCATGCTCTTGATGAAATCGACGCTTCGCTCCGGCTCGATTTCGAAGAGCAGCGGGTGCTCGCCGCGGAAGGTATCCCAGAGGCTGAAAACAGTATAGCGGTCCCATCCGTCGGCGCGATGCACCTGCCCGTCCATGCCGCGGTACTCCCCGTTGGCGTCGGAGTAGAGCGTCGGATGAATGCCGGTGTGATACATCGCAGTGTAGAAGCGGCGCTTGTGCTCGCGGTCGCGATAGGGGCAGTCAAGTTTGGACAAATAATTTGACCACTCCTGCGCTGTCTGCTTGCGGAGAGCCTTGAACGAAGCGGGGTAGTCCGACATCAGGTTATCCTTGGCGTTTTCTTCCGATACGCTGGACAGCGCCACGCGGAGCGTAACTTTGCGGGTGTCGAAGGTAAAAACGGCCTTGCGCCCCTCGTCAATCAGCTCGCACGATGCCGGAGGGGCGGAAAACTCAATATAGAAACAGACCTGCTGACCGCGGGCCCAGCTGCTGGAAACACGCTTTCCGCTGCACCATCCATCCCCTGTGTTGATGCAGTAGTCGTCCAGATGGTCACGGTGCCTGAGGTCCAGCGTGAGCGTCCACGGCCCGCGTCCCTTGAAACGGTATTCATGCATTCCTACCCTGCGTCCCGCCGTCATCCGTGCCAGTACGCGGGCGTCGCGGAGCCATACCTGATAGTAGCCGGGGCTCGCTTTTTCCCTTCTGTGCGAGAAGGTCGAAGGCCCGTCGCCGGGGGTGACGAGGATGTCGCACCAGTCGGCGCAGCCGGTGCCGCTGAGGTGGGTGTGGCTGAACCCGTAGATGAGGCTGTCGGCATAATGATAGCCGCTGCAGCCGTCCCAGTCGCCGTCGTCAGGCTTGGTGTCGGGGCTGAGCTGTACCATTCCGAAGGGCGCGCAGGCCCCCGGGAAAGTGTGTCCGTGGGCGTCCGTGCCCACAAAAGGATTGACAAAATTGGTCAGTGCGGCAAGGATTGCCGAGGCGAAAATGGTAAGAATAGTCATAGTGACACAAATATAATAATATTTTTGGCAAGGTCTTTGCGAATGCTGATATGAAACCTTTAATACACATG
Source organism: Bacteroidales bacterium (assembly GCA_017561765.1). Lineage (GTDB taxonomy): Bacteria > Bacteroidota > Bacteroidia > Bacteroidales > UBA932 > Cryptobacteroides. The sequence goes on from JAFZBM010000127.1 coordinate 14,503, forward strand.
CCTTATGAAAACGTTTTACAAATTTCTCCCGGCGCTTCTCGCGATAGTAGTCTTCGCTGCGCCTGCCCTTGCACAAGAGGGCGCCCGCCGCAACAATTCCGTCTCGGCCCGTCAGGAGGACAAGGCGGAAAAGAAACAGATGAAGGTTGATAAAGCACAGGCTCCGACCAACGTCTCCAACCAGGGCGCGACCGATATAAAGCTCCATGCCACTCCCGACAGTCAGGGAAGCAGGCGTGGCGGCACCGAGAATGGAGGCGGCAGCAATTCCGGCAATGTCGGAATGAACGGCAACGTCAACTCCGGTAACAACGGAGGCGGCAACAAACCTTCCGGTAACGGCGGTTATACCGGCAACACCGGAAACAAGCCTTCAGGAAGCGGCGGTTACAACGGTAATACCGGAAACAACTCCGGCAACAGGCCTCCGGCAAATAACGGCGGCATGAACAACGGAGCCAACAGACCTCCGGTAAACAACGGCAACGGCGGTAACAGACCTCCTGTTAACAACGGAGGTATGAATAACGGACACAACGCCAACGGTGCTTATATCCCCGGATATAACAACGCCTATCCCGGCAGACGTCCCAATATGCCTACCGTCCGCAACTACACCCGTACGGAAATCTACGAGCGTACCAACGCAGCGGGAATCGTGGTCAACACCATGTTCTCCAGCAAGATGGAAGCCTATTATTACATAGCCAACCTGCTTGATGAGCGTTACTACACTCTTTCTTCCTACGGCAACAACTACAACTGGATCCGCAGCGAGGTGAGCTTCATACCGACTCCGTTCGAATGGACGAATCCTATGACTCACAATCAGTTCCAGATGTACTTCAAGATAACCAGCAGCTTCGGGCGCATTAAGGTTACCATCACGGCACAATGGCGCGAGTCGGTACTTTCCAACAAGTTCTCGGTCCTCCGCTACCAGCCCAGCAACGCTTACAGCACTTACTACGCCTGGAACGTACTTGAAGACATTGCGGAAAACATTCCTAACACAGGAATCTATTACAGGACTTCAGATTTACTCTAAAACCGTTAAACAATTTGCCGCGCTGCTAGACCAGCGCGGCAATCATTTCCAGCCATACCGCGTCGGTGCCGTCAAAGCAGCCCGGCGCGGTGCTGTCTATATCCAGCACGGCGACTACTGCCCCGTTGCGCACCAGGGGTACCACTATTTCGGAGCGCGATTCCGAGCTGCATGCAATGTGGCCCGGGAACTGTTCCACGTCCGGAACCACGATGGTGCGTTCCTGCTCCCAGGCGCTGCCGCAGACGCCCCTGCCGCGGGCTATGCGGAAGCAGGCGGGCGGCCCCTGGAACGGCCCCAGCACCAGCTCGCCGCCGATTACCCTGTAGAATCCGGTCCAGAAGAACTTCATCCTTTCAGCTATCATAGCAGCGGTCTGGGACTGACGGGCAACGGTGTCGGGCTCGTCGCCGAGCATAAGCTCAAGGTCCTGGTACAGACGCAGATATTTGAACGCCCTGAGCGGAAGATGGCAGTATCCGCCGGGGTTCTTTTCGAGATAGTCCCGGTGCCTTTCTTCCGCAGGCCAGAAACTCCTGAGAGGCAGCAGCTCGGTTACCGGTTTCGCGCCCAGGCGCCGTTCAAGCGCGCTGAATTCTTCCTGAAGTTCAGGCAGGTCGGCGGGGTCGTCATAGTAGATTCCGGTGCGGTAACGCGTGCCTTCGTCGTGCCCCTGACGGTTCAGGGACAGAGGATCAATGCTTGCGAAAAACAGCCGAGCAAGCTTGGCCGGACTTACACGTGAAGGGTTGTAGCTGACGCGCACCGTTTCGGCGTGACCTGTGGTATCGGTATAGACCTGTTCGTATGAAGGCTTGTCAAGGGAGCCGTTGGCATAGCCCGGAACAGTGCCGGTCACGCCGTCCACACCCTTGAAAAAGTGCTCCGTACCCCAGAAGCAACCGCCGGCGAAATACAAAGTTTTTTCCATGCAATAATATAATAGTGGTTGTAAACATAGCAATTTTTCAGGAAATAATGCTTATATTTGAAAACTTGAAACTAATACCAAAAGAGTATATGAAAAAACTAAAACACCTTTTCATGCTCCTTTCGGTCCTGATTATAACCACTTTACCCGCGGTGGCGCAGAATCGCGTCCGTGTGTCAGGTTCGGTCAAGGACGCCGACGGCGAGCCGTTGGTAGGAGTGATGGTCCTTGTTAAGGGCACCCAGAACGGGGCCATGACGGACTCTTCCGGCAATTACTCCATTCCCGGCGTGGCGCCCGGCGCCACCCTCACGGCAAGCCTGCTCGGTTATGAAGAGCAGTCCGTCAAGCTGGGCAGCGGCCAGACCACCCTTGACTTCGTCCTGAACGAGGACAAGATGCAGCTCGAAGAGGCCGTGGCGATCGGTTATGGCAATCAGCGCAAGCTGACGCTTACCGGATCCGTGGCGAGCACGACGGGAGACGATCTGGTCAAAAACTCCTCGGTCAACTTGTCCCAGGGACTCGCAGGCCGTATGTCCGGAGTCATCGTCAACAACCGTTCCGGCGAGCCCGGACGCGACGATGCCGTGATGTTCATCCGCGGCCGCAGCACCCTGGGCGACAACAGCCCCCTCATCATCATTGACGGCATACAGGGACGAGGCGAGGAATTCGGCCGCCTCACGGGAGATGAAATTGAGAGCGTGACCGTTTTGAAGGACGCTTCGGCGGCCATTTACGGAGCACGGTCGGCAAACGGCGTTATCCTTGTGACCACCAAGCGTGGCAAATACAACGAAGCGCCCAAGGTGTCTTTCACTTACGATCTCGGCTTGCAGAGCCCGACCCGTATGGTCCAGCTCGCTGATGCCGTGCTCTACACCACCGCATACAACGCAGGCCTGGCCATTACCGGAGGCGCCCCCGTCTACAACGACAGGCAGATTCAGCACTATATCGACCAGGACGACCCCATCTCCTACCCCAATACCGACTGGCTGGGCGAGATCGTCAAACCCCTCTCCGCGCAGCACAAGTACGGCGTGAGCATCAACGGAGGTTCCGAGAAGGCCGCTTACTTCGTGCAGTTCAACGGCCAGTACCAGGATGGTATCTACTATAATTCGGCTACCAATTACAGCCAGTTCAACCTGCGCTCCAACCTTGACATCCAGGTCACCAAGAGCCTCAAGCTCGGTGTCGATATAAACGCCCGCCAGCAGCACAAGAACTATTCGGCATTCCCCAGCGACTCCTATGGTATTTTCTACATCGCCATGCGCATGAGGCCGACCGGCGCGGCTTATTATCCCGAGGGCTCGGGCGCCTCGCAGGGTCTCGACGGGCAGCGCCTGCTCCGTGGCGGCACGAATCCGGCCGTCCTGGTGCAGGACCTCACCGGTTACGACCGTACCACCATAAACACCATAAATACCACATTCACCGCGGTCTGGGACCTCAGTTCCATCACCAAGGGCCTGTCGGTGAACGGCCACCTTGCCTACGACCTCGTGAGCAAGTTCAACAAGAACTGGCAGCAGAACTGGAACTATTATAGCTTCGACGAGATTACCGAACTGTTCGAGGAACGTTCCAATTCCTACTGGCCCACCCCGGTGCTCCATGAGTATCAGACCCATACCCACAATACGGCGATCAATGCCAATATCAACTACGACCGCGATTTCGGCGGCCACCACGTGACCGCTCTCGCCGGTTTCGAGCAGAACGCCTACCGTCTGGATTACTTCAAGGCCGGCATCAACAGCTACGCTTCTTCCATCCTTGACGAATTCTTTGCCGGAACTGCGGACAAGAGCTGGTATTCCATCAACGGCTACGCCCGCGAGACCGCCCGCCGTTCCTTCTTCGGACGTGTGGGCTATGACTACAAGAGCAAGTACCTCTTTCAGGCGCTGATCCGTTTCGACGGTTCCGAGAATTTCCCTGCCGACAAACGCTGGGGCATATTCCCGGGCGTGTCGGTGGGCTGGCGTATTTCCGAGGAGCCTTTCTTCAAGGATAACGTGCCCGATATCACCAACCTCAAGTTTCGCGCTTCCTATGGTGAGCAGGGTAACGACCAGATCGACCCGTTCCAGTACATGACCACCTACGGCTACACCTCGGCCTATTCCTACAAGACCATGTTCGACGACAAGGAGGTCAACTTCATAATCCCGGGAGCCATTCCCAACCAAAACGTCACCTGGGAAGTCGCCCGCACAGTTAACGTTGGTATCGACGGCAATATACGCAACGGCCTGTTCGGATGGGAACTGGAGGCCTTCTACACGAACCGTTCCAACATTCTCTGCACCCGCAACGCCTCCATACCGTACTATACCGGTCTCACCAACAATCTCCCGGACGAGAACATCGGTATTGTCAACAACAAGGGTATCGAGCTCCAGGTCAACCACGAGAACCGCGTGCTCAACGGAGAGCTGCGCTATCGCGTGAACGGCAACTTCATGTATGCCCGCAATACCATAGTTTACATGGACGAGGCCCCCTGGCCGGAAAAACACGAATACATGAAACTCGAGGGCATGCCCATGGGCTCGGCCCTGTACTATAAGGTCGGCGGCATCAACAAGACGGAGGACGACCTCAAGAACCATCCCCAGATGTCCGGCGCCACCCTCGGCGATTTCTGGTTCGTGGATCTTGACAAAGATGGCGAGATCACCAACCTGGACCGCTACCGTATGGACCAGACCACCGTTCCGCAGATAGTCTTCGGCCTCAGCACGGACGCCACCTGGAAGAACTTCGACTTCTCCATGCTGCTCCAGGGCCAGGCCCTCGCCCGCTACTACTATTCGCCTATGATGGATCCCGTCTCCGGCAACCTCGACCGCTTTGCCGCCGAAAACGCATGGAGGCTCGACAACACCGATTCTGATTATCCGAGAATAGGCTCCACCGTGAGCAACGGCGGCGTGAACCGCTCCGACTTCTATTCCCGCAATGCGGCATTCGTCCGTCTCAAGAACGTGGAACTGGGCTACACCGTCCCGTTCAACAAGATCGCGCCCAAGCTCGGCGTACGCGGACTGCGTATCTATGTGGCCGGTTACAACCTCCTCACCTTCTCGGAACTCAAGTTCGTAGATCCGGAAACCTCCGACGAAGGATATCAGACATACCCGCAGATGCGGATTGTGAACACTGGTGTCAAACTTACATTCTAAGGGCTTATGAAAAAGATATACATACTCATAGCTGCCGCTCTTGCACTGGTCGCATGCAAGGACAACTTCCTGGACAAGACACCTCTCGACAAGCTTTCAGAGGATGCCGTATTCAACAGCGACGCCCTCGCGGAGGCCTATGTCAACGCCCTCTACACCGTTCTGCCCGACCCGTATCAGGAGGGCAACGTCGGCTGCATCACGGACGAAGGTTATTTCCGCTACGGCGGCACCTCTACCCGCTACATTGCATCCGGCTATATGGATCCGGATAACGTAATGTACATGAAAGAAGGCGGCGGCGCGCACAACACCCGAACCACCATCCTCAATATATGGAACCGAACCTATGAGTGGGTGTACAGGATGAATTACTTCCTGCAGTATGTTGACGAGAAGGGTTCCGCGATGAGCGAGGCCGCCATAAGGAGACTGACCGGCGAGGTCTATTTCATGCGCGCATGGTCATACTTCCTCCTTATACAGCGCTACTCTGGCGTCCCCATCATAACCAAGCCCCACAACCTGGACGATGATTTCACCGTTGACCGTCGCGATTTCGACGACTGCGTGGACTTCATCCTCACCGACATTGAGAAGGCGCTCGAGCTGCTTCCCAGCAAGGAGGAATGCACAAAAGGACGCGTGAACAAGGATACCGCCCTTGCGCTCAAGAGCCGGCTTACGCTGATTGCCGCGTCAAAGCTCTTCAACGATCCCGACAATCCAGAGGGGGGAGTGTTCCGCGGAACCTACAGCAGGGACAAGTGGAAGCGTGCCTACGATGCCGCCAAGGCCATAGTGGACCGTGCCGACGTTGACGGAGCGTACAGGCTGGACAATACCTACGACGGTATCTGGAAGAACGGCAACTCGCCCGAGCTGATCTGGGCCAAGTACTTCGTGGCCACTTCCGACGCCAATGACAACTATACCAAGAAGGCCCAGCTTCTCTACACGGTTGAGTACTGGAACGGCTGGGAGGCTTTCCATCCCACCCAGGCCGCCCAGATCGACTTCGAGATGGCCAACGGCAAGAAGTGGTTCGAGGAGGGCTCCGGCTATGATGCAAAGCATCCCTACAAGGGTCGCGACCCTCGATTCTACAAGTGCATCGCCGCTCCGTTCTACCCCTACGAACACACCGACAAGAACGGCAATACTTCGTCCGACGACCTCCTTCTGTACTATCTCTACGAAGGTTACACCATGGCGGACTTCGCGGCGGGCAAGGAAGAGCCTTCCTACACCAGCAAGGCAAAGCATACTGCTTCCGGCAACCACGGCGGACTCGAGCTATACAAGTGGTTCATACCTACTTCATACATCTCCGAGTCCCAGACCGGCTCCATCCTTTATCCCTGGTTCCGCCTGGCCGAGATGTACCTCAACCTCGCCGAGGCGGCCTATATGCTCGGCAAGGAAGATGAATGCCGCCTGTACATCAACAAGATACGCCAGCGCCCTGACGTGATGATGCCGGAAGTGACCGAGTCAGGAGAATCCCTATGGGACCGCCTGGTCAACGAGCGCCGCGTGGAACTGTATGCGGAGACTTTCCGCTACTTCGACTTGCGCCGGTGGAAGCTGGCCGACTTCTATGAGAACGTGCCTACCGCCAGCGGCAAGGTCATGGTGCTCAAGAACGGCAACCAGATGGATACGGTTTACCGGGTAGCCCGCCTGTACGACGAGACGAAGAACAACACCAACTACTACTGGGCCAATACGGCTGCCAGCAAGACTTATTTCTATGCGGCCGAAGGCGAGCGCAACGGCAAGCCCATCGAGTACATCATAACCTATAAGTGGCTCGGCAAGGAGTACACTATTGACTACGGCGATTGTATACTCAACCAGAACCCTACGCCCAGGTATTTCCCCGAGGACGGGCGCAACTACCTCATGCCCATTCCCCGCAACGAGATCACCAAGAGCGAGGGCAAACTGCTGCAGAATCCGGGATACAAATAGTATTTGAATATGAAAATCAGACATTTACTGATAACTGCGCTGCTAGTTGCTTCCTGCTCGCAAAACGGGAAGCTGACGCTGAATTACAATGCGGCCGACATTTCCACCACTCCCGATGAACACACGATGCTTGCCGGCTTTGCCGCGCGCAACGAATTGTCCACCGGAGTGCATCTGCCACTGAACACCCATTGCCTCGTCATACGCAAGGGAGCCGAGAAGGTGTGCATAATCTCCAACGACCTGATGGAGATTTCGCCCGAACTCAGCATGGAGTGGCGCAGCGAGATCTCCGAGAAATCGGGTCTCCCGATGGAAAACATCTTCATGCACTGCATCCACACCCACTCCGCCCCGCGCAACGGTGGCTGGAGGGCCGAACCTGGCGGGAGCAACTATTCCCACAAGGAGAGGCTGCATCAAGTGCTGGTGGAGAATGCCGTGAAGACCATCACCGACGACGCTGCATTCCAGCCGTTCAAGATGGAGCAGGGCAGGGCAAAGACTTCCATTAACGACAACCGCTGCGAAAAGCGGATCGGTCCCGTGGACAGGAACGTGTATGTGATTCGCTTCCTCAACCGTTCCGGCAAGCCCATTGTGTCGATAGTGAACCTGGCATGCCATCCTGTGTGCATGGGTTACAAGAGCCTGCTTGTATCTCCCGACTATCCTGGAGTGACGGGCAAGATTCTGCGCGAGGCCTGGGGCGGGGACGTGTTCCAGCTTACCGGCGCCGCGGGCAACATGGACCCGGCGGAAGGCCCCAAGATGGTGGAATATGCCGAGGAGTGCGGACGCTGCCTTGCCGACTCGCTGCTCAAGATCAAGTTTGAAAAAGTCAAGCCCACGGGCGAATTTAAAGTGGCGAACAATATCATAGGCCTGCCGTACCGCATCGACGAGATTACTCCCGAGGCGGTCAAGGCTCACGCCGCCGAGATTTCCAAGTGGGACAAGACGGTGTCGGCCACGTGGAAGGATGATGTGGAAGGATGGAAGGAGCTGATACTCAGTCGCCTGGAACAGGGATCGGTGCCCAATCACCTGATATTCCATCTCGGCGCGGTCAACATCAACGGAATCATATTCTTCTTTACCCAGGGCGAGCCCTTCTGCGAGTACCAGATGGCAGCCCGCAATCATTTCCCCGGCAGGACCATAATCTTTGCCGGCTATACCAACGGCCAGAACTCGTATCTGCCATCCGCCCATGCCTTTGAAACGCGCAAGGGCTATGAATACGAGATCGACCAGATGCATGTTTACATCAAGGCGCCTTACCCGCTCGCGGATTATTTCCCCGAGGGCTACGCCGAAGAAATAGACAATACCATTAAAGCGGCCCTATGATCCTTTCATTTCTGCTTGCTGCCGCCCTTACGGTGATTCCGGTGTCGAACGCGCCGGTATACAACATAGTTCCAACTCCCAAGAGCCTTGTGCCGGCGGACGGCGTTTTCACCATCAACAAAGCTACCGGACTCAAGGTCGAGGACGCTTCCTTCGGCGAGATTGCCGAGGATTTTACCGCGCAGGTAAGCACTGCGACCGGTTTCAAGCTCAACGGTAAAGGCGCCGCAATCACTTTGCGGAAGGCCGATGGCTTTGACAAGGAGGCTTACCGCCTCACCGTCAGGCCCGACGGCGTTCTCATAGAGGCGACGGAGATCAACGGCGCATTTTACGGGCTCCAGACTCTCCTGCAGCTTTTCCCGGCCGAAATCTATTCCGACCGCCTGCAGAAGAAGGTCAAGTGGACGGCCCCGTGCTGCACCATAGACGACGAGCCGGAATTCCCTTACAGGGGCTTCCTCTTCGACTGCGGACGCTATTTCTTCCCCAAGGAGGAAGTGATGAAGTTCATCGACCTCATGGCGATGCACAAGCAGAACATGTTCCACTGGCATCTCACCGAGGACCAGGGATGGCGCATACAGATTGACAAATATCCCCGCCTGACCGAGATAGGCGCCTGGCGCAAGGAGACGGCCTTCCACAGCTGGATAGGCAACGGCGAGCCCCACGGCGGCTACTACACCAAGGACGATATCCGCGAGGTGGTGGAATATGCCCGCAGGCGTTGCGTGACAGTGATTCCGGAGGTGGAGATCCCCGGTCACAGCACCGCTGCCATAGCGGCCTATCCCGAGCTGAGCTGCTTCCCCGACAGGCACTACGAGGTGGAGACCCGCTGGGGTATATGGAAGAACCTCTATGCTCCCACGGCCTTTACATTCCAGTTCCTGGAGGATGTGTTCAGCGAGCTGTTCGAACTCTTCCCTTCGCCCCTCTACCACATTGGCGGGGACGAGGCGCCCAAGGATGTGTACCGCGAGAGCAAGTATTGCCAGGATCTCATGAAGGTGCTGGGGCTCAAGGATGTGGAGGAATTGCAGACCTTCTTCGTGAAGCGCGTGGGCGATTTCCTCAAGGCCAACGGCAAGACCTGCATAGGCTGGGACGAGATACTTGACGGCGGTGCGCTGGACGATCCTATCGCCATGTCCTACCGCGGCCATGCTCCTGCGGCACGCGGCATCAGGCGCGGCATACGCGTGGTGCTTACGCCCAACCGCTGGTGCTATCTGGACAATCATCAGGATGACCAGCCGGACGACCTGGCGCAGGAGGTGTTCATGCCGCTGAAGAAGGTGTACAGTTATTATCCGGCGGTGGATTCCATTCCCGACCTCAGCGAGAAATATATCATAGGTTATGAGACCTGCCTCTGGACGGAGTACATTCCCGATTCCGAAAAGGCAGAGTGGATGGCGTTCCCGCGCAATGTGGCGGCGAGCGAGGTGGCGTGGACGAGCCGGCCGAACAAGGACTGGGAGAATTTCAGGCTGCGGATGCCCAAGATTCTGCAGCGGCTGGAGATGAAGCATGTGGGATATTGTCCTGTGTATTACGAAGTTATTTTCGACTACGATCGCCGCCTGCCTTTCCCGAAGCCCATGAACCTGGAACTTGATTATCCCGACGGAGTGGTGCATTATACTCTCGACGGTTCCGAGCCCACGCTCAAGAGCCCTGTCTATGACGGCACGCCTTTCATGGTTGACAAGGATGCCGTCATCAAGGCCCGCGGTTTCGGCCGCGACGGCAAGCCCCTCGGAAAGATTACTGAAAAACGTTTCTTCAGCAGTTATGGCAATTAGCGGAACAGCAGTGGCACTTAGGTCCGGGGACCGTGCCACCCTCGGCACCGGAAGAGGGAGGGGCCCGCTTGCGGGAAGGGTCGCGTAGCGACGTCC
>JAFZBM010000128.1 GCA_017561765.1 Bacteroidales bacterium
GCATGAGAAGGGCTCCGCCGCAATGAAGCGCGTCTTTTTGCCGTCCTGGATGTTATGCCTCATGAACGGGTAGGCGATGCCGGAGAAGTTGGATCCGCCGCCGAAGCACGCGATCACAATGTCCGGATACTCACCGGCCAGTTCCATCTGCTTTTCCGCTTCAAGCCCGATGACGGTCTGATGGAGGCACACATGGTTCAGCACCGAGCCCAGGGCATACTTGCAGTTGGGTGTGCTGATTGCAAGTTCGATGGCCTCTGAAATGGCGCAGCCGAGGGAGCCGCGGTCGTGGGGATTGATGGTCAGTATGTCCTTGCCAGCGCGTGTAGACATAGACGGGGACGGGGTGATGGCGGCACCGAAAGTCTGCATTATGCTGCGGCGGTAAGGCTTCTGCTCATAGCTCACCTTGACCATATACACTGCGCAGTCGATTCCGAATTTCTTGGTTGCGTAGCTCAATGCTCCTCCCCACTGGCCCGCGCCGGTTTCGGTAGTAAGATTCGTAACTCCTTGTTCCTTGGCATAATAGGCCTGGGCGAGCGCGGAGTTGAGTTTGTGAGAACCGGCGGGACTTACACTCTCGTTCTTGAAATAGATGTGGGCGGGAGTGCCGAGCGCCTTCTCCAGTTCATATGCCCTCACAAGGGGAGTGCAGCGGTAGGCGGCGTACTGCTGGCGTACCTCTTCCGGGATGGGGATCCACTCGTCGGTCTGGTTCAGTTCCTGGTCGGCGCAGGCCTTGCAGAAAATGGGATACAGATCCTCCGGCTTCAACGGCTGCTTGGTGGCGGGGTGAAGGAAAGGCAGGGGCTTGTTGGGCATGATTGCCTGGATGTTGAAGTAGTGCGTGGGAATCTCCGATTCCGGAAGCATGAATTTTTTCTGGTACATACTGTATTGTGTTAAATATTTAATTGCATAAAAAAAGCCGCCCGGCATCCGGACAGCACCTTTTTAAAATAAACAATCCGGCCGCAGGGGACCGGACAAACGCATCAAAGGCCTGACCGGTTATTCGCTCAGGCGCCACCAGAATATGAACTCTGCGATGCGCATACTTCTGCAAATATAGACAAAAAAAATAAGTATGCAATAATTCGGGCAAAAAGATTATATTTGTGTGTTATGGACAGAAGAGTCTTTCTGAAGAACAGCGCCGCCGGCGCACTGGCCCTCGCCCTCGCTCCAGGCAGCGTGCGTGCAGCATCTCTCGGACGCAGTTCGGTTTCCGGCGATTTCAGCAAGGCCGCACCTGTTGCGGGAACATACGATGTGGTGGTCTGCGGCGGCGGCCCCGCCGGCTTCATCGCGGCCACGGCATCCGCACGTCATGGTGCAAAGACCGCATTGATAGAGCGTTACGGCTTTCTGGGCGGCATGGCCACCATGGGCTACGTTGCTCCTATAAGCGAATTCGCATTCAACGGTGAGCGTGTAATAGGCGGCATTCCCTGGGAGTTTGTAAAGAGGCTTGAAGATATGGGCGGCGCCTTCGTGGAGTGGCCGAAGGGCAATGTGGATTTCGACATTGAACTCTATAAACTTTGCGCCCAGCGCCTGGTGCTGGAGGCAGGAGTGGACCTCTATATGCATTCCTCCCTGATTGCATGTGAAACCGAAGGAAACAGGATCTGCAGGGTCATAATAGAGAATAAAAACGGGCTTGAGTCGCTGCAGGCAGGACGTTTCATAGATGCCACCGGAGACGGCGACCTGGCATGGCTCGCCGGAGTGCCCATGCAGACCGACGGCGGAGGGGAACTTCAGCCGTCATCGTTCTGCTTCGTGCTTTCGGGAGTCGATACCGACAGCGAACTCATGCAACGCTACATGTACCACAGCGGTAAGAAAGGCTCAAGCGAGTGCAAGCCGATACGTGAAAAGCTGCTGACACTCAAGGCAAAGGGCGCCGATCTTCCCGATTTCGGCGGCCCGTGGTTCAACAGCGTGATGCACAAGGGAAGCGTTGCGGTCAACATAACGCGCGCCTCCGCCGATTCTACCGACAACCGCGACTTTACAAGCGCTGAACTCCGTCTGCGTGAAGATATATTCAAGTTTACCGGGGCGCTGCGCAAGATCGCTCCCGAGTTTAAGGACTGCTACGTGTCTTCCACCGCGCCGCAGGCCGGCATACGCGAGAGCCGTCGCATACTTGGAGTGCATACGGTCACGGCCGATGAGTACGTGTCCGGAATGAAGTATGAGGACAGCATCTCCCGCGGCGCACACCAGATCGACATGCATGCCAGCAAAGGTTCGGGGCAGGTGCTCGTAAAGTTGCAGCAGGCTGCCTACGTGCCTTACAGGGCGCTGATAGCCGGGGATTTCCCCAACCTGCTGGTCGCCGGCCGCTGCATTTCCGCCGACAGGAAAGCGCTGGCGTCACTGCGCGTGCAGGCAAGTTGCATGAGTCTCGGACAGGCGGCGGGCGTGGCTGCTGCGCAGAGCCTGAAAGAGGGCAGGGCGGTACAGGATATTGATACCGGCGTGCTGGTGCAGACGCTCCGGAATTTGGGTGCACTAATATAAAAATCACATAGTTATGACAGTAACAAGAAGAATCTGGGCGCGTATGCCCGACGGGAAGGCCATCTACCGTTACACCATTACCAATGCCTCCGGCGCTTCAGTAGTGCTGTGCAATTTCGGCGCAGCCATAGTGAGTGTCAATGTGCCCGACAAGGCCGGGCGCCTGGGCGATGTGGTGCTTGGCTATGGTAAAGCGGAGAACTATATCTATGACGGACCCTGCTTCGGCAAGTGCCCGGGCCGTTTTGCCAACCGTATAGCCAAAGGTCGTTTCACACTCGACGGAGTTACTTATGAACTTCCCGTAAACAACGGTCCCAACCACCTCCACGGCGGTCGCGACGGCTTCCAGAACAGGTTATGGGAATCGCGCAAGCATAGGGGTGCGGTTGAATTCAAGTACGTTGCCGAAGACGGTGAGATGGGCTATCCCGGACTGATGGTGGTGGTAGCTCATTACGAATGGAGCGAGGAAAATGTCCTCCGGCTCACGTTCACAGCCAAATCGGACAAGAAAACCGTGGTTAATCTCACCAATCACGCTTATTTCAATCTTGACTGCAAGGGTTCCGTGCTTCGCCACAGCCTTAGGCTCAACGCTTCCGAGTACTTGCCCACGGACAACACACTCATTCCTCTCGGACCCTCTGAGCCTGTGGCCGGCACGCCTATGGATTTCCTGAATCCCAAACGCCTGGGACGCGATATCCGGAAAGATTTCCCGGCCCTTAAAACCGGAAAGGGTTACGATGCATGCTGGCTGATAGACGGTTACGTTCCCGGTCAGCTCCAGGAGGCGGCCTTCCTCAAGGCTGCGGTCAGCGGACGTACACTCCGGGTGCTCACCACCCAGCCGGGAGTTCAGATTTACACCGGCAACTGGATTAACGGCTGTCCGAAGGGCAAGAAGGGAAGGATATATCACGATTATTACGGGGTCGCCATCGAATGCCAGCATTTCCCCGACAGCCCCAATCACCCGGAGTATCCGCCTGTGGTGCTGAAGCCAGGCAAGACGTTCCACGAGGCCATTGTGTTTGCATTCGGCGTAGAATAAATCGAGCGTATGTTTTCATTTCTTATCAGTATAGCGGCCCTGATAATCGGCTATCTTGTATATGGCAAGGTGGTCGAGAGAATTTTCGGGGCGGATCCCGCAAGGGTGACCCCGGCGGTGTCGATGCAGGACGGAGTGGATTATGTACCCATGCCTTCCTGGAAAGTGTATATGATTCAGTTCCTGAACATTGCGGGCACCGGCCCCATTTTCGGCGCCATTATGGGAGCCAAGTTCGGTCCTTCGTGCTATCTCTGGATAGTATTTGGATGCATTTTCGCCGGCGCCGTGCATGATTACTTCTCGGGTATGCTCTCGATACACAAGGGGGGAGCGACCTATCCGGAAATCATAGGCTCGGAAATAAAGGGCAGCCGCTTTTTCATTCTTTTCTTTACCACCTTGCTACTCCTTATGGTGGGCGCCGTGTTCGTGTACAGCCCCGCCCTCATACTTGGAGACCTTGCCGGTGACGGCAGCGCCCGCGTAGTGCTTATCTGGGCCCTTGTCATCCTGGGCTACTATATCATTGCCACTTTGCTGCCCATCGACAAGATTATCGGCCGCATCTATCCGCTGTTCGCCATAGCGCTGCTGTTCATGGCTGTGTCCATGATGATCTGCCTGTTCATCAAGTGGCCCGGCATTCCCGAGTTCTGGGACGGATTGCAGAACAGGGCGCCTTCGGTGGGCGTTAAGGGCCAGAGCATCTTCCCCTGCCTGTTCATTACCGTGGCCTGCGGAGCCGTGAGCGGTTTCCATGCAACGCAAAGTCCGCTTATGGCCAGGTGCCTCAAGAACGAGCGCATGGGACGGCCTATTTTCTTCGGTGCCATGATTACCGAGGGTATCGTCGCCCTGATCTGGGCAGCTGTGAGTTCCTATTTCTTCTTCGACGGAGGAATGGCTGAATGCGGTTTGCAGAGTGCATCGGCGCCCCAGGTGGTGACGGCTATCAGCAAGCACTGGCTCGGGATTGTCGGCAGCGTGCTGGCCATTCTCGGCGTAGTGGCGGCGCCCATCACTTCGGGCGATACCGCCTTGAGGGGCGCGCGCCTTAATATTGCCGATTTCTTCCATCTGAAGCAGGAAAAGATTTTCAGCCGTCTGCTGATAAGCATTCCCATGTTTGCCGTAGTCGCCCTGCTGCTATGGTTCAATATCAGCAACGAAGATGGTTTCAATGTCATCTGGCGCTATTTCGGCTTGTCCAACCAGACTCTTTCGGTGTTCTTCCTTGCAACGATCACTGTGTGGCTGGCGCGTAAGTATCCGCGTGGCTGGCAGTTCCTGATCGGCGCCATTCCCACCGTGTTTATGTTTTCGGTGTGCCTGACTTTCTTCTGCGTCGACAAGACCTGTCTTGGGCTGCCTATGGAGTGGGCGGCGTGGATGGGGCCCGCGTGGGCTGCAGTCGCCGCCGCAATCATTATTATCTTCGTTGTGTCCTGTTGGAGAAAGAAACATTAATTTTGACACAACAGGGACTGATGGCGCGCGGTGACCGTGCCACCCTCGGCACCGGAAGAGGGAGGGGCCCGCTTGCGGGAAGGGTCGCGAAGCGACGTCACCGTGCGTCATCAGTCCCTGCTGTACAGATATTTTTTTATGAGTGTGAAACGATTTGATGTGCCGCTGAGGGCATCTACAAAGAGAATTAAAGAAATTGCCGCTGCTGCGGATGGCGAATATACATTGATTTATACCCGCGACACGGAACTGTCCTGGGTGCATTTCGGGCTTGAACGCATGCTGCAGATTGCGGCCGACAGCGGTGCGGCCATGATTTATTCCGACCATTTCGACGGCGATGCGCCGGCGCCCGTGATTGACTGTCAGTTCGGTGCGCTTCGCGACGATTTCGATTTTGGCGGCGTTCAAGTTTACCGGACTGACGTGCTTAAAAACGCTGCGGCCGCGATGGATGCCGAGTATGAATTCGCCGGCCTGTACGATCTTCGCCTGAGAGTGTCGGAAATGGGCCCTCTGGTGCATGTCAATGAGTTTCTGTACTATGAGATTGAGACCGACCGCCGCAGCTCGGGCGAGAAGCTCTTCGATTATGTGGATCCCCGCAACAGGGCTGTACAGATAGAGATGGAGCAGGCTTGTACCGCCCATCTCAAACGCATAGGGGGCTATCTGGAGCCGGTTTTCAAGGAGGTTAACCTGAACAGCGTGCCTTTCGAAGTCGAGGCGTCGGTGGTCATTCCGTGCCGCAACAGGGTGAAGACCATAGGCGACGCACTGCGCTCGGCGCTGGGCCAGGAGACCTCTTTCCCGTACAATGTAATAGTGGTTGATGACAACAGCACCGACGGCACAGTGGATGTTATCAAGTCCTTCCTGGACGATCCTAAATTGATTTATATAGCGCAGGACAAGAGTTATCATGCTATCGGCGGCAACTGGAACGCCGCCGTCCATCATCCGCAGTGCGGACGTTTCGCCCTGCAGCTCGACTCGGATGATATTTATTCCGACAGCCATACGGTGCAGAAGTTCGTGGACGCTTTCCGCGAGCAGGGTTGCGCCATGGTGGTGGGAACTTACCGCATCACCGATTTCGACTTGAACGAACTGCCTCCGGGAATTATCGACCATAGGGAGTGGACGCCGGACAACGGCCGTAACAATGCCCTGCGCATCAACGGTTTAGGCGCGCCGCGCGGTTTTTGGACGCCGCTGCTTCGGGAGATTAATTTCCCTACGACGAAGTATGGCGAGGATTATGCGGTAGCGTTGCGTATAAGCAGGGAATACCGCATCGGGCGTATTTACGATGTTATGTATAACTGCCGCCGCTGGGGAGGCAATTCCGACGGCGCCCTGGATATCGAGGCCGTCAATCGCAACAATCTCTACAAGGACCGCATCCGCACCTGGGAGCTCCAGGCCCGGATTGCCATGAACTCCCGTTGATTTAGCGGCACTGCCCTGCTGTTGGCAGGACCGTGCCACCCTCGGCACCGGAAGAGGGAGGGGCCCTTTAGGGAAGGGCCGCGAAGCGGCGTCCTGCCAACAGCAGGGCAGTGCCGCTATATGAGCGAGCTGTTTGTCTTCTCGGCGTCGATTTCGAATTCGTCCGGGACGTTATGGAAGAAGTCGAAGCCGGCACGCTTCTCTATATTGTCGATAGTCTCTTTGTAGCTGTTGTAATCGTTACCCGAATACTTTCTGTTCTCCATGATATAGCCGCACCCCTGCGCGCCGGTCATTACTCCTGAAGCGTTGAACGAGCACTTCATGATGCAGGTGTAGAAGTGGCTGGGGATGGGAACGTTGCTTACATATTTAATCGAACCTTCATACAATACGCCGACTGTAACATACAAAGTGTCCCTGCCAAGATTCTTGCTCGCAGAAACAATGGCTCCCTCCATCTGGCTCCAGATGCCACCGTTGAATCCATCTTGAATCTGGGGTGCCTGATTGGTGTAATAATAAGTCTGGTTCCTTGCGGATGTGGAACTGCGCCTGTAGTTGGATGCGCATAAATGCCCTTTGCTATAACCGCTGACACCGCTTTGCTGCCAGTCGGAATGGTTGCTCGGGTCGAAAGCGGGGTCGGTGCTCCAGCTGCCGCCGGAATCTTCTTTATGAGGGAATACACCTTCGTGCATTATGAACGCGTTCCACAAAGGCGCCTTCTTGCTGCCGTCCAGAAGAACGGTATAGCTGCGGATTTGCTTGTTGTTGGTTACAGACTCTTTTAAGGTGTGAGTGGCTACCCATTGCACGGAATTGGTGGTCTTGAAGCGGTACCACTTGTATCCTTTGCCGCTGCTTTCGTTGCCCGAAGCCATGGGGCCCGAGATGTTGACGGCCGGGACCTCATAGCAGTCAAGGTAACCGTTGCCGGTGCCCTGCTGGGCGCTACGGGTAGTGAAGCTCATTACTTCACCCTCCACATCGTTTCCGTTGGCCAGTGTGATAACAGCTTGATAATAATAAGTCGAGCCCTCCGAGAGACCTGTCAGGTCTGCGCTGAAGCTGCCGGACGCGGTGTTCAGCAGGGTTACATTGTCGTGAACCGTCTGGTTAAGATTGCCGGCGCTTGTGCCCCAGCGGAAGAAGGCATCGGTGGGGTCGGGATTGGTGGGTATGCCGCTGAACGAGGCGTGCAGAGTGGCGTCAGCCTGGCCTATGTTGTCGGCGGCAAGGGTCTTGACTGTGGGTGTTGCCGGTACGGGCGGATTGTCGCTGCCGGTGCTCCATACTACGGTAAGCTCGGTGATGTGCGACATGGCGGAAGACCGGATATATAATTTGCTTGCCACCAGGGACGACACGTCTATATCGACTGTGCATTCTTTATTGAATGCGGCCGTCAAAGTACCTGATTCCGGAGGGGTGGAATCGCCCGGGGCGGTGCAGATTATGAAACTTCCGGTCCTGTCGGAAATATTTTTAATTGTGACATTCGTAATGGTGCCTTCGAACTGGGGCGTGCCCAGGTATGCAATCTTCCCTGAATTAAGTTGGAATGCAGATCCGGTATTGTATGCACAAATGTTCCAGTCACCGTAACCGTTGGTATATACGGTAGGGTTGCCGTAACTCTTAAGGTACTCGGCCGGATTGCTTATTTCGGCATAAGTCAGCATGGCTTTGCCGCCCGGCGCCGATGTATCCTGCCAGTCGTCCCCGCTGATGGTGATGGGGGATATCTTGAGTATCTTGCTGCGCTCGACGGTCAGCTCGGCGTCCTTGGTGAAGGTGGCGGTGCGTCCGTCCTTGTCGGTGAAGACAAGTTTAAGATTATTGTATGTGCCTGGATAGGCGAGGGCCAGGTAGCGCTTGCCGCTTTGTATGTCACCTTTCAGCTCAAAATGGCCGGAGCCGCTCTGGATGTCGGAAGTGCAGGTGGGGTCACTATCCTCAAAATCTACAAGGGCCGGTCCGGTCAGGGCCCCTCCCGAAGTTTCAGTGGCGCTGAAATTAATGGACTTCACATCGTTGGCATTGACGCAGAACGAAATGATGCCGCAGATATTCCTGAAAGACAGATTATTGCCGTCGATGCGGGAAATGGAGGGATTGGTTCCGGGAGCCAGATTGTCCGCAACTGCTGTCTGCTCGTGGGGCAGGGTCATGGTAACCTCTCCATCATCGTAATCAATCGCTTCCTGAGCGGGGTACACCGCATACACGCAGCCGCTTTCAGGCACAGCGCCGGTGAATGTGGCCGTGCGGCGGTCGGAGCTGACACTCTTCTGCGTCATGTTATAGCAGTTGCCCTGTTCGTCCACTATCGTTATTCTCTCCCCGGATGTCTCCCAGAGTACTGCGCCGCCGGAGCCGAGCTCGGTTTTTGTGCCGGGGTCAAGAGTGGCTGTGAATTCACGTATTACCAGTGGTGCCGAAGCGCCTTCGTCGATAACGCCCATGGAGCAGGATGCCGCAAGGAATGCGCCGGCGAATGCTATAATTATGCGATTGAGTTTCATATCCTACAAATTTAAGGATAATTTGAAACAAAACAATAATACCGTACGCTACAATACTTCGCTCAGTTCCCCTGTTACTGAATCTATTATGAATCCCCTGACCATAATATCCTTCGGTACCAGGGGGTGATTCACAATGGCGGCAACGGTTTTCCGCACCGAAGCTTCCGTGTCATGAAAGCCTTCCAGCCATTCGGCGATACCAGTTGCCTCCCATTCATTAAGGGTGGTTTCGGGAATGCCATGCTCCAGCATGTGGGGCTTGAACTCGCTGTAACTCATATGACATGCACCGCAGCTGGAGTGATGCACCACCATCACCTCCTGTACACCCAGTTCATAAATGCCGACAAGTAGCGAGCGGATGGCGGAATCAGTCTCGGACAGTATGAGACCTCCGGCGTTCTTGATAATCTTTGCGTCACCGTTCTTAAGACCGAGAGCCTCCTGAAGGAGGACGGTAAGCCGGGTATCCATGCAGGTAAGAATGGCGAGTCTCTTGGCAGGGAACTTGTCTGTGATGAAAGGCTCGTATGCCTTTGAGGATACGAACTCGCGATTAAAAGCGAGGATCTTGTCTGTAATGTGCTCAATCATATTCCGTAGGTGGTATTAGCGCTTGGAAACTATTTGACTATACAAAAATAACACATTATATCAGTATTATCAGGTAATATGGACGAAAATAGTTGGTGCCGGCCGCTGCGAGAAGGACGGAATATGTCCATTATGCCGGGATTAGCCCGCTGCGCTGGCGCTTGCGGCCTTTTCCCTCGGTTTCCGAGAGCAAAGCAAACAGGGGCGGGACTCCGTCCCTGTTTTTATATGCCGGCAAGGCCTTACA
>JAFZBM010000129.1 GCA_017561765.1 Bacteroidales bacterium
AGTTATGTCTATTTCCTGGCCGACGTGATGAAAGAAGGCGGCGACGAGGATATGGCGGACAAATTCACCAAGGCCTTCTCGAAGGTGATAGCCTGGGCGGCAGGGGAGTATGACGAAGATATAGACGAGGCTCAGATTGATTCCGTGGCCTCGCCCGCGCTGTCATAGATTTATTCAAAAGTACCAATATTCACCATTCCGTTGAGGATGGCATAAACCGTAAGACCGGGAGTCGTTTTGATTCCAGTCTTGCGGGTTATGTTTTTACGGTGGGTGATTACGGTGTTGATGGAAATATTCAGCTTGTCGGCTATCTCTTTGTTCAGCAGGCCTTTGGCCACCTGCACCAGCACTTCCTTCTCGCGGTCGCTCAGCACTTCGCCGGGATTGTCCGCGCTCTTTGACGGCGCCATGAATGCCGGGTTGGGCTCGCGCCCTTCCAGCATTTCCGCCAGGGGCACCAGAATCCTGTCTTCGATGTAGGTGTGGTGTTCCAGATCTTCCTGCAGATGGAAGATGTTGGACAGCACGTCAAGCCGCTGCGCGCCGTCGCAAACCGCCGGTAATGAATTCATAATCAGGTTCTTGAGGTCGGACAGCGATTCCTCGATGTTGGAGTGGTTCTCCTTGAACACAGACATCGAGAAATCCCGGCAGCGGCGCCCTATCAGCAGTCCCTGGACATAGGGGATCACCTTTTCTTCCTCATACTTGAAATGTTTCAGCAGCTCGTCCTTATAATTTTCGAAGAAATGCCGTATAACCTGCTGTTCCACCTTTGAGGCCGGCTGTATCATGGTTTCGAGCGACGGCGACAGCTTCACCAGCGCCGAGTTGAGGTAATAGTCGTGGGAGCTGTGGAGGTAGCGCAGTATGTCGGAGACGCTGCACTGCCGCAGCTCCTCCTCGGTAGGCTTGAAATTGTGGGTGGAATACACCTTGCATATCAGCACGAACGTGTCCGCGTCCAGGGAATACCGTGCGCAAATCTCCTCCACCGACAGTTCCGCGAAACTGCCCTTTATGCCGAGTCGGGAAAGAATGCCTATGAGATGGTAGTTGGTCTCTACCAGCTCCGACATCTTCATGGCTTTGTTGAGTTCCATACTTGCTTACAAATATACTGAAAAAAATGTATCTTTGTAGATTAGTATGAAGCCCGGATTAACAGACGTTGAATTTACCAAGATCTATCTGGACGCCTATAAGGACCTGTGTCTCCTGGCGTTAAGACACGTTCATTCCGTGGCGGTGGCGGAGGACATAGTACAGGATGCATTTTTCAGGGTGCTTGTGCGACGCCCTGAAGTTTTCTCTTTTGAGGACAGGTCGAGGACAAGAGCCTATATATGGAGGGTTGTTCGAAACAGGGCCATCGACTGGAATCGTAAGCACGGCGGCAAGACGGCCAGCCTTGAAGAAAGACTGCTAGATACCGAACTTTCCACACTGGTGGACAGCATGTTTTCACCGGAATATGGTACTCTCGATTATGACACTATGTCCAACACTTTAGGCGAAACGCTGTCAAACCTGTCCCCGAGGGCTCAAGAGGTCTTTAAACTGCGCCGTGACGAAGGCCTGTCGAACAAAGATGTGGCACAAAAGCTGGGCGTCACTGTCAAAGCTGTTGAAAAACAGATGACCATTGCCCTGAAGCGGATCAAAGCGGCTTTTGCTGCAAAAGGCATTTCTTTTATTGGTGTCCTTTTGCTTCTTCTTCAATAATCAGGTAGGGTAGTATTATTTTTTTTCGTGGTTATTGGCGATGGACCACGAAAAATCTCTTTTTTTGAAGTACCTGGACGGCAAGGCCGACCTGGAAGAAAAGCGTCAGTTGCACGCGTTTTTGAATAATCACGAAGGCGCACGGGAGGAACTGCTTTCAACTTATAAACAATGGACGGAGGAACGGGAGGCCTCCTTTGACTCTTATCAGTCCCTTGACCGGGTTCTGGACCGGTTTTCTCACAGGAGGACATTCAGGATTCCGGCATTGGCGGTAGCTGCTGCAGCTATTGCGGTACTCTTTATTCTCGTGCCTTTTAAAAGCGGACAGAGACCGGCGACTCCAGCTCCTGAAGAAGAATTGTACACCTGGCCCGAATCAGACGAACCTATGGTTTTGCTGTCCGATGGTCAGGAGATACGTTCCGATGCACTTGAAATGCAGGTTTCATGCTCCGGCGGCAGTATCAGAATCGACGGAAAGGAATATTCCTCTTCCGCTGATACCAAAGATCAGTATTTGCTTGTGGTGCCGTATGGGCACCGTGCCAAGGTGCAGTTTGCCGATGGTTCATCAGTCAATTTGAATTCCCATTCGAGAATATTGTTTCCCGCATGCTTTGGGAAGGAGCGCAATGTGCGGATAACGGGTGAAGCCCTTTTCGATGTAAGCAGGGATGAATCCAGGCCGTTTACGGTTGTGGTGGATGATGTCAGGGTGAGGGTGCTTGGAACGCGTTTCCTTGTTTCCGGCAATCAGGATGAATCGCACCGCGTGGCCCTGGTGTCCGGTTCCGTAAATGTTTCTCTCGGGGACTCCGGCGCCCAGTCGGTCACTCTCATGCCCAATCAGATGTATACCTTGGACGACAATGGCAAAATCAACGTCGAGGACGTTCCTGACTGGCGTGGCCTGTTCGATTGGGCAGACGGCGTTTACCGGGCGGACGGCACGTCCATGTTGGACCTTCTTTCCTACCTTAGCCGTTATTATGGTGAAAAGGTTGAATGTGATGCTAGGGTAGCGGACATTGCCTGTACCGGTACCTTGTATCTCAGGTCAACGCTCTCCGATATGCTCTCGGAATTGTCCGGAATATTCTCAATTAAGAGCCGGAAGCAGGACGGCGTCTGGTTCGTATCACTCTCTAGCAAATAGTCTAATATGCAGAGGAACAAACTCATCAGCATTATTTGTTCGTGCTTGATCCTGTGCTGCGGCATAGCCCGTGCGCAAAAAGATGTCGTCCACATCAGTTTCCCGGCCGAATCCCGTACTGTGGGCGAGGCGATTCGCCTGATCGAGCACCAGAGCGGTTATTCGTTCTTTTATCAGACCAACACCATCGACCTGTCACGGAAGACAACAGTGGGCGCAGACAAGGAAACCGTAGAGCAAGTGCTTTCCAAACTGTTTGACGGATCTTCGGAAGAATGGTCAATATCCGGCAAGCAGATTTATTTAAAGCATAAAGGTCAGAGCCAGGGCTCTTCGGCTCCCGACAAAAAGAGTCCCCAGAAAAGAACCATTACAGGTACTGTTGTCGATGCCACGGACGGCTTGCCCATAATCGGTGCCGGCGTACAACTTAAAAGTTCGCGCGCGGGCACTGTGACTGACCCGGACGGCCGTTTCAGCATTGATATCACGGGAGAGAGCGCAGAAATAATTATAAGTTCGCTTGGATACAAGGACCTCGCCGTTTTCATCACTGACCAGGGTGTCATTGATGCCAAACTTGAGCCCGACAATGAAGTCTTGAGCGAAGTCGTGGTCGTGGGAGCCGGTACCCAGCGCAGGGTATCCGTTACCGGCGCTATTGCAGCCATAGAGGGCAATACGCTGACTGCGCCCACATCGTCACTGACAAATACCCTCGCAGGCAAACTGGCCGGTGTCATTTCGGTGACGACCAGCGGCCAGCCGGGCAGCACCTCCGATTTCTATATCCGCGGTATTTCGACATTCGGCGGCCGTACGGCTCCGCTCATCCTGCTTGACGGGGTTGAAATCACCGCGTCCGACCTCAACAATATTCCTGCGGAGTCCATAGAGTCCTTCTCCATACTCAAGGATGCCTCCGCCACGGCAATATACGGTGCCCGCGGTGCCAACGGCGTTATGATAGTTACCACCAAAACCGGCTCCGAGAACACCAAGGCCAGGATTAACGTCACCGTGGAGACCTCCGTCCTGCAGCCTGTCAACATAGTTGAATACGCCGACGGCGCCACTTTCATGGAGGCCTACAACAACGCCCAGCTGGCCCGTAATCCCAACGTCGAAGTGCGCTACAGCGAAACCGACATAGCCAACACCCGCAATAGAGTCAATCCTTCCATCTGGCCCGACGTCGACTGGTACGACCTGATGTTCCGCGATTATTCCATGAGCCAGAGGGCCAATGTAAACGTATCCGGCGGTGGTTCGCACGTCACTTACTACATGAGTCTGCAGATGAACCATGACGGCGGCATCCTTGACGTGCCCCAGAACTACTCGTTCGACAATAACTACAACCGCTGGCTCTACACCTTCCAGAACAACATCGGTTACCAGATTACGCCTTCTACGAAAATGGCGTTGAAGATGAACGCCCAGATAATAAGCCAGACGAGCCCTTCAACTTCAGCCAATTCCATCTTCCAGGCGATATACAACAACACGCCGGTGTCCTTCCCTGCAATTTTCCCTGAACAGGAGGGCTATAATCATCTCCTGTTCGGTTCCCAGATAATGAGTGCGGGACGCTTCTACACCAACCCGTACGCAAACATGCTGAATACCTTCCAGGAGACCAATACCAACAAGCTCAACATTTCAGTGACGCTTAACCAGAAACTGGATTTCATCACGGAAGGCCTTTCAGTAAATGCACTGGTTAACTTCAACAACTACGCATCCACCTGGTATACCCGTTCGCTCAGCCCGTACCTGTACAACGTACTACCCGGCAGCTATGACATTGAACATCCCGTGGAATTCCGCCTGAACGAATTGCAGGTAGGAACTGAATATGTGAGCCAGTCGGGCATTTCAACCTCCACCAACAATACTTTCTACCTCGACGGGCGCATTAATTACGACCGCTCCTTCGGCCATCACAATGTCACAGCCATGTTGATGTACATGATGCGCCAGTATCGCAGCGGCGTACTGCCCAACCGCAACCAGGGCTTCTCCGGACGCTTCACCTATGATTGGTACAATCGTTACCTTGTTGAACTGAACTTCGGATACAACGGCACTGAAAGGCTTGCCGAAGGCGAACGCTTCGAACTGTTCCCGGCAATATCGATAGGTTGGGTTCCTTCCAGCGAGCCGTTCTGGAAGAGCCTGCGTCCGGTTATCGATTATTTGAAATTCCGCGGCTCCTACGGACTTGTAGGCAGCGACGAGACTGGAACTTCAGCAGGTGCGGCTCATTTCCTTTATGAAAACTCCGTCAGCATGAGCGGCGGCATGACATACCGTACCGGTTATACCGGCAATACGGCACGTACTGGCCCTTCAGTCACGGCCTACGCAGTTGAAGGCGCTCACTGGGAGCGCGCAAAAGAGCTCGACCTCGGCGTCGACATGGAATTGTTCGAGCAACTCAACATTACCTTCGACTGGTATTACAACCAACGGGAGCGCATCCTCATGAAGCGCGCGTCCTTCCCCAAGAGTCTGGGATATGCCTCGTCCGTCCCCTGGAGCAATATCGGCAAAGTGGACAACACGGGTCTTGAGCTCAGCGTAAAATGGAAGAAGCAGCTTACAAGAGACTTCCTCATAGATCTTCGCTCTAACTTCACGTACGCCAAGAACAAATATGTTTATGTGGACGAACCGGATTATCCATATGTCTGGCAGACGGAAACCGGAAAGCCGCTCAGCCGCATGACCGGTTACATCGCAGAGGGCCTGTTTCAGAGCGATGAAGAGATTGCCACCAGTGCCGACCAGTCCAGTTTCGGGTCTTCCGTGATGGTGGGTGACATCAGATACCGCGATGTCAACGGCGACGGCAAGATTACCACCGCCGACCAGGTCATGCTTTCCCCTTATGGCTCGATGCCTCGTATCCAGTACGGTTTCGGATGCAGTCTGAACTGGCGCAAACTCGACTTCAGTGTCTATTTCAACGGCTCCGCCCTGAGGAATATAATGCTGTCCGGTTTCGAGCCGTTCATAGCCGACGACTCCAATGACCACAACCTTATGAAGTGGATTGCCGACGG
This sequence comes from Bacteroidales bacterium, assembly GCA_017561765.1. Classification (GTDB taxonomy): domain Bacteria; phylum Bacteroidota; class Bacteroidia; order Bacteroidales; family UBA932; genus Cryptobacteroides. The sequence goes on from JAFZBM010000129.1 coordinate 5,956, forward strand.
CTACTGGCGCGAGGGCGAGGACAATACCAACGCAACTTATCCAAGGCTCGGTTTGCTCAAGAGCAACATCTATAATAACCGCCAGCCGTCAAGTTTCTGGATGCGCAGGGCAGATTTCCTACGTTTCAAGACTATCGAGCTCGGCTGGTCCTTCCCCTTCGGCAGGGTGTACATCAATGGAGACAACATCGCCGTATGGTCTCCATTCGAATACTGGGATCCGGAGCTGAGCTATTACTCCTATCCTCTTTCCCGCACGTTCAACCTCGGTGTCCAGTTTAAGTTTTAGAGTATGAAAAAGATATTATATACAGTCGCCGTCATTCTGTCTGTCATCTCCTGCGATTACCTCTCCGTTGTACCGCCGGAACAGGCCGACCTTGACGATATGATAACCGATAACGCCACCGCGCTGAACCACCTGTACGGTTGCTACGGCTTCATGCAGGATGAAATCCGCCTGTTCAACGATTTCACCAGCATAGATGGCGGCGGAACCGATGAATGCGTGGAACCGCAGGAGTGGGGGCATCTGGGTTCTCTCGTGAGGTACAATATGCTTACCCCCGAGTATATAACTGCGACCGGACTGGCCACCAACCGCTATCCCTGGACCAATTGTTACAACGCGATTGGATATTGCAACCTCTTCCTCAAGAATATGGAGGAAACAAAGGCTGACATTGATCCCGAGCTTCGCCAGCGGTATATCGCCGAGGCGCAGTTCTTAAAGGCTTATTATCATTACAAAGCTCTTTCTATTTTCGGTCCGTGTCCCATATCCGACCAGCTGTTGCCCACAAATATAGCAAAGGAAGATATCCCTGGCCGCTATCATTTCGATTACTGTGTTGATTACATCGTGGACCTGCTTGATGAAGCGGCAATGTCCCTTCCGTCGGTTGATCCAAGCCCGGATTATAGCGGAAGGGCCACCTCTATTGCCTGCAAAGCTCTTAAGGCAAGGATTCTGCTTCTGGCGGCTTCTCCCATGTGGAACGGCAGTTTCCCGGACAAGTCGTGGCAGAACACCACATTTGAAACTCCAGGCTACGGAAAAGAACTGGTAAGCCCCACATTCTCGCAGGAGAAATGGACGCGCGCCCGCACCGCTGCCAAGGAAGCCCTGACTGCTGCTCTTGATGCAGGATTCGCCTTATTCGGTACTGAAGCATCCGAAATTCTCCGTACTAACCAGAATATCCCTCTGCCCTCCGTACCGGGTAAAGCAGAAACCGAGGAAGACATTCAGTTCCGTACTCTGGTCATGATGCTCCGTTACATGATGACTACCAACCCCGCGGAAGGAAATAAGGAAACCATCTGGGGCATCTCGCAAATGGATCGGCAATACCGTATGGCATCCATGCCCCATTATATCCTGAAAACGGACGTTCAGCCCAACGGCTACGGCGCATGGGGCGGCCTGTCTCCCACTCTTTATACTGTTCAGCATTTCTTTACCGAAAAAGGCGTTCTCCCTACGGAGGATCCCGACTTCGTGCCCGAATCAGAATGGTACACTTCCGCTGATATGCCCGAGCACGACATAATTAAGCTCAATGTAGGCCGCGAACCACGTTTCTACGCCTGGATTGCCTTTGACGGCTGCGAATATTCCCCTGTAATCGCCAACCGCCAGCCTCTTATCTGTCACATGCGCGATCCCCAGCAGGGAGGTTATAATGCAGCGAAGTGGGGGACCCGCAACTACTGTATTACCGGATTCCTTAATATAAAGTGGGTGCACCCTAACATTTATTACACTGGGGTGTCCAACAAGAATAATTCAGCCGACTGTTATTTCCCCCAAGCCATTCTTCGTCTTGCCGAACTTTACCTAATTTTAGCTGAATGCGACGCATGGACCGGCAACGAAGCCGAGGGCCTGCAGGCGCTGAATGAAATCCGCCGGCGCGCCGGTGTGCCTGAATGGACCACAGAAAGCCTGTCCAAAGCCGGCAAAACCTTTCTTGATGCCGTAATGGACGAGCGTTTCGTCGAACTTTACCAGGAAGGCCACCGTTACTTCGACATCCGTCGCTATCTACATGGCAGCAAGTTCCTGGGCCGTCAGAATTTCTGGGGGCTCGACGCCGTCCGCACAGGCCCCACTTTTGAGGAGTTCAATACACCCGTTCTCATCCCTCAGCCCATTCAGTGGCACGAGCGCCAGTACCTTATGCCCGTCCCTAACGATGAGGTTTATTCCAATCCCCAGATGGTTCAGGCTCCCCTTTATTAATGTCCGGATATGAGAAAGTACAGTTACATATTGCTTCTGCTCCCCATGTTCCTGGCCGTTTCGTGCGACCGTGACGACCAGACCGAAATTTTCCCTGAAGAATACTTCAAGGTGGTGTACATCAAAGATTCAGGCGAAAGGGACGTGGTCATGAATACAGCCCAGGACGTGGTAAACATAGAGATGCTTGTAGTAAAAGGCGGAGCACACCCCGAAATGCCTGCCGACTGCCGGCTGGAAGTGATGCCTGCAGCCGAAGCCGCCGCCCAATATGGTTATGCGGAAGATGAAATAGGGATTATCCCGGAGGAATCATACCGGCTTCCCGGCGGCATTTCCCTTACCGAAGAGATGTCATATCAGTATATTGACGTTGAATTGATGCCTGCCTTGATGGCGCCGGCTATGCGTGCGAACCCCGGTCTGGAATGGATGCTTCCGCTACAGCTCGTCAGCGACTCCGGCTCAGTCAACAAAGACAACTGTCTGGTCCGTCTCAATTGCTCGGTTGTGTCGCCCTTTATCAACTGGGCCAGCGGTGCCGACCAGTATGTCAACATAGATTACAAGACCAAGGAGTGCCCCATAGAACTGGCCATTACCAAGACGGAAATCAACAAGGCGGCCTTCAGCGGTACCATTGAGGCTCTGGGCGAAGATGCCGTTGCCGCATATAATACAAAACACGGAACGGCTTACCCGCTCCTTCCTGCCGGCTCCTATACGCTCGGCGGTCTTAGTTTTGAGGCAAATGTGCTTTCCGGCAGTGCGCTTGTGAACCTTTCCCGTTCAGGGCTTACCGCAGACGTGGAATATCTTCTTCCTTTGCGAATAGTATCTGTATCTTCCAATTTGTATGAACTTTCGGAAGAAGTGAAATACCTTATTGTCGGTAATCCTAAATTCTCTTATGCGGAAGTGAATCCATCTTCCTGGAAGGTAGCTTTCAGCAATTCGGAGGACCGTAACTCGGAATACTGGGCGATGAACATGTTCAACCGTGACCCAGGGAGCAATTTCTGCTCTTACTGGAATGTAAGCCAGCAGACCAAGATCGGCACCGATGTGGATGATTTCCGCTATCCTGAGGAAGGAACATATCCCGGAACATGCACTTATACGTCCGGGCGCCTGGCCGGCACTACCATAGACGTGCTTTATCCATGCTGCGACGGGGTGCGCAAATACGATAATGTGGTTGTAGTAATCGATTTGGGAGAGACGGTCAATATACACAGTATCGGAATTTCCAAAAAGGCCGGAAGCCTGGGCAACCTCGACCTCAAGGGAATTGAGTTCTACACTGAGGACCAGTTTACTCTCGAAACAGCCGCACAGTACAAGGATAAAGACAACACCAAGTATCGCGCGGCCATCGCCAATTACAATACGGCCGATAACGGGAACGCCTGGCGTCTGTGCATGATCTGGAATGACATTCCCAAAGGCACGACGGCGGACGGACTGCCTGCAGTCTGGAATGTCATGTCGTCCGAAAGCATGAATACCGCAGCGGCCAAAGGACGTTATCTCAAACTGCGCCCGACGGCGTCGTACCGTGCCAATACCAACTGTATTGAAATAGGCGACCTGTATATAAGAAAGCTTATAACCATAGACGGAGAACCCGCCATATGATATTGCAGCTGAAGCACATAGCCGTCTCGTTGAGCGTTTTTATCTTCCTTGCCCTTGGTTGTTCCGCCTGCGGCAAGGAAACGCCGCCTGAAGGTGGTGGCGACAAGCCTGACCCCGCGGTTTCCGATGACGGGCAGGGCGGGTACTTGTTCGCCCATACGGGTACGGGCAAGAATTATTATAAACTTTTCTATGCGCTGTCCCGCGACGGCATCAGCTGGACGGTCCTCAAACGCGGAGAGTCGCCGCTGTCCACGTATTACGGGTTCCCTTACATAGTCAGAGACGCAAGTGGAACCTTCTGGCTGATAGGCACATCCACGGGCTCAAAGCCGCATTTTCCTATTGTATGGTGGTCGGATGATATGGTAACATGGAAACACAAAGACCTTCCGTCTTCCATAATGGCCCTTCCGTCGGGTTACGAGAACGACACCAACTCCTACGGTGCTATGAAATTGTTTTTCGATCCTGTCAAGGGGCAGTTCATGATTACCTGGCATGCCAGCGAAAAGGGTCTTTCCGGAAACGCCTCATGGGAATCAATGCGGACATTCTACATACTGACCGAAGACTTTCAGACATTCACGCCTGCACAGAAGCTCTTTGCCTTCTCCGGACATGATGCCGATATGGCACAGATAGATGCTTCGATTCATTATTATGGAGGGAAGTATTACGCAGTAATAAAAGATGAACGCTGGCCGGAGCACGCGTCAACAGGCAAAACAGTCAGGATAGCAGTGTCGGATACGCCTACAGGCCCTTGGTCAAACCCCGGAGTGAGCCTCACTCCCGCCTGGCGGGAAGCTCCAACCCTCGTCCAGTCTATGGACGGCTCGGAGTGGTATCTGTATGTGGAAGATTATACAGTGCATCGCTACGAGATGTACCATTCAGCCACCTTGACACTGAACTCGATGTGGGAAAAAGTCGCAGGCATGACGCCTCCGCCCGGCGACAACTGCCGTCATGGATGCATAATCCGGGTTGACGAGACCATTTACAGCAAACTGAAATCAACATATGATAAATAACAATATAAACGATTGCCACAATGAAAAAATGCTACACAACTCCTGAAGTGAGTATGGATTCTTTCGAGAATTCCATTCCGCTTTTAGCTGACAGCTCAAGCTTTTCTACATCCTCTTCACTTGAGGGTTTTGTCGATGACGGTGATGCGATTGTCTGGTAACTTAAAGAAACGTCATTATGAAAAAGATTAGATTATCAGTCGGTTTAGCCATTTCAGCCTTGGTCTGTCTGGCATCATGTAATAAAGAAGCAGTCATTGACAGTCTCCCTTCAGATGATTCTTCAAAGATTGAAGTTTTCCTGACCGCCTTCTGCGAGCAGGGTTCAAAAGTTTCTCTTGACTTCGAGCAGGAGCCTAATGTAAAGTGGTCCGACAACGATATAATCGCTGTTTTCGACGGCCAGTACAAGAATCAGTTCAGTATTGAAACGGGTTCGAATACAGGCGCTTCTGCAACATTTACCGGTATGGCGTCCCCCGGCGTCTCCTTGTATACCGTATATCCATATGAAGCAGGCAACTCGCTTTCCGGTTCCAATCTGTCGGTGACCATTCCCGCTAATCAAGTTATTGGCAAACAAGCCTGTGTGGACACTACGGCCATCGTAAGTGTCGGCAAAGTGGAAGCGGGCAAAGTAGAATTCAAGCAGGTTTGCGGTCTTGTCAAGATAGTGATAAGCGGTGGTGGCGTACGCAAGATTATAATCAGCGGAAACAATCTCGCTGGAACCGCGAATGTAGCTGCAGATGGTTCCGTTGCTTCGGTATCTTCCGGTTCAAACAGCATAGAACTCAGTTACGAAGGCAATGTAAACTTCCCTGCCGGCACCTATTATGCTGCCGTCCTTCCTGGCACCACAGCTGCAGGGTCGTTCTCCGTCCAGTTGGTCGGTGGCGGCGGCCTGACATGGGATAAAACAGCATCTTCCGCCGTAACGATTGCACGTAAGAAGGTTATGAACGCCGGAGAGGTGGATAGCGATGCCTCTTTTGTGCGTCATATTACCAACAAGAACGAACTCTACGCCTGGGGCGAGGTTATGGGAAAAGAAAGCGGTGTGACAGTATATCTTGACGCCGACATCGACTGCGCAGCCGATCCCTGGATAGGAACGGGTGCAACATTCGACGGTACCTTTGAAGGACAGGGCCACAAGATTTACAATCTGGTCGTCACATACGACGGTGACACCGGATTTATCTCCAGACTCTCCGGAACCCTGAAGGATGTCACTTTCGGCTCATCCAACGGCAGCAGCTGGGACAAAACATCATGCATAACGCATAACGGTATGTCGGAAGCAGACGCGGACACTCATTATCTTGGCCTCATAGGCCGGATGGTCGGCAAGGGCAATATGGAAAATGTCATCAACTACACCAATATTGTTGCCTCTACCACCAGCAGCAGGGTATATATTGGAGGTCTGGTGGGTCTTATACCAGGCAATGAAAGTGTTACAATGACAAGTTGCAAGAACTACGGCTCTGTCACAAACAACTCCACTTGGGCGGGCGGCCAGACCCGTATGGGCGGCATTGTAGGTCAGTGCAGCGGTACGCTTGAAGCTATCGATCTTGAAAACCACGGAGCCTTGACGGTCAACAATGGCGTCACCAACTTCGTAGGCGGCCTGTGCGGCGACCTTGGCAGCGATTCGTCCATTACCGAGGCCAGCAACTACGGCACTATCACCTTCACTGATGGCGGTACCCAGAAAACTTATATCGGCGGCTGCTTCGGCTCGGTACGTAGTGCTATAGTCATGAGTTGCCACAACTATGCCCCCATTACGATTACCCGCAACGCCGAGCACTGGTTTGGCGGTATCGCCGGTTACATGGAGTCGGGAGAGTCCAATTTGATGGAGTGTATTAATCATGAAGGAGCTAATCTTGCCGTTGATGCTTCTGTTGCCAAACGTGCCATAATGGGCGGCATAGCCGGAGGTTGCCAATATAACGGAAGCGGTCCGTTTGCAGTCGCCATTGAAGAGTGCAAGAATGAAGCGGCCCTTACAAATTACGGTGCTGCGACCGACTTTGGCGGTATTGCCGGACTTCTGGACAATTACCTTGCTTCCGCTACAATTCTTATCCAGAATTGTGAGAATACCGGCGCTGTCGCAAGTGCCGTGTTTGATGATGGCAGCGGCCTTAACCGAGAACTCAGGATGGGCGGCATTGTCGGCGGAACCGATCCCGAGGACGAAGGATGCGACCAGATTATCAGATCCTGCGTCAACCACGGTGAAGTTACTACAGCAGGAGCACTTAAGAAAGGAGCTTCAGTGCGTGTGGGCGGAATCGTCGGAAACACCTATTCAAATGTCAAAATAGACAAGTGCAAGAATTTCGGCGATGTGGGATGCCCCAACGCAGGAATAGATGCGGGATCGGCACGCTTCACATGTGGCGGTATTGCAGGTTATATACATTCTCGTTCTTCCTCCCGATATCAAGAGATTACTGATTGTGTGAATGTCGGAACAATCTCATCTGCACGCGAGAAAGGCACCCAATACATTGGAGGGATTGTCGGCGGCGGAGAAAAACAGGATGCCCAGCCATATGCCCAGATTAGCGGGTGCAAAAATTATGGCGAGGTTTCCGCTGTAAAAACCACAGATACACTGGTTGGCGGCTTGTGCGGGTATACGATTTATACAATTTCCAATAGTTCCAACTTTGCCAATGTGACCGGTGGTGCATGGAACGGTGCGATTGTCGGTGATGGAAACAGCAATGCCGTTATGGTGGATGGAATCAAGGTTGGTGTCGACGTGGAAGTCTCCGGTGCGGCCAATCCCGGTGCCAAATACACCGAAGGCAAGAAAACTTACACCTTCACAAAATCCGCTTCTCTTGAAAAGCAATGGTTCAGCGGTTGGGCTGACGGTGCAGCGATAACAGTCACCGTAGTCAATCAGGAATCTTACACGGAATAATTCCGATCATTATGAAATCATTCAGAATTATTATTACTGCACTCTTGATTGTTTCCCTGGCTTCCTGCGCAAAGGAAGCCCGGGTTGACAATCCTGATATCACAACTAAAACAAAGATTTCTTTCAGCGCAAAGGGAGAGGCAGATACGCCTGAGCCCAAAGTCATCCTTGACTTCAGTCTGACTCCTAATGTCCGATGGTCTGACAGCGACCTTATAGCCGTATTCGACGGCATGGCAAAGAATCAGTTTAGCATCGAAGAAGGGACCAATACTGGAGCGGAAGCCACTTTTTCCGGTGAGGTAAGCGCTGGCTATTCAAGTCTTTATGCGGTATATCCCTTTTCCTCGGCAATTTCCATTTCAGGTTCCGATCTGTCAGTATCGGTCCCTTCCGCCCAGACGGTAAGCAGTATCGCAAGGGTGGATCCTGCCGCTCTGGTTTCCGTGGGACAGGTAAACGAAGGCTCAATTGAGTTCAAGCAGGTTTGCGGATTACTTAAATTTGAGATTAACACCGAAGGCGTATCACAGGTCATTCTCCGTGGCACTAACCTGGCCGGCACTGCCACGGTGGCCGCTACCGGCGTGCTTTCCGAGGTAACTGCAGGAGAGGAAGCTGTCATAATAAGCAGTTCCGACGGCACGTTTGCCACTGGAGCTTATTATGCCGCCGTGCTTCCCGGCACCACTAATTCGGGCAGTTTCACAGTGGAGTTCGTAGAAAACTCCGGCCTTACTCACACCAAGACCGCCTCAAAGGCAGTATTCGTTGGTCGCAAGCAAGGAAAGGCCATTGGTGCATTTGACGACAGTTACTCTTTGAGCCGTCACATCTTCAATAAGGACCAGCTTTTCGCCTGGGGTGCGTCAATGGGGGACGATGACCACATGCCGGTCTATCTTGAAGCCGACATCGATTGTCAGGGAGCAAGTTGGAACGGAACCGGTTCCTCTTTCAATGGAGTGTTCTATGGTCAGAACCACAAGATTTGCAATCTGGTAGTAGAGTCCGAAACTCAGACCGGATTTATCAGCACTCTCACCGGTACCCTGAAAGACCTGGTATTCGGCTCTTCCAGCGGCTCTTCTTGGGACAACACCTCTCGCATAACTCATGTGGGCACGAGCGGCGATATCGAGTATGTCGGACTTGTATGCCGTCTCACAGGTGATGGCGATATAGTGAACGTAAAGAATTTTGCAATAGTTGAAGTCCCTTCAAGTTCCTCATCCAGAGCTTATGTAGGCGGTCTTGTGGGCGTTGTTCCCGAATCCGCCACTGGCGCTGTAATTACTGACAGCAAAAACTATGGAGCTGTTTCAAACGCATCCTCCTGGTCCGGAGCTGAAACCCGTATGGGCGGCATCGTAGGCCAGGGAAGCGGCGCCCTTGCCGCTTCCGGGCTGGAGAACCACGGTGCCCTGACGGTTGCAAACAGCGTTACGAACTTTGTCGGCGGTCTCTGTGGAGACCTTGCTACCGGATCTTCCGTTTCCAGTTCCAGTAACTACGGTACGATTACCTTTACCGGCGGCGGTACCCAACAGACATACCTTGGCGGCTGCTTCGGTTCCGTCCGCGGTTCTACCATATCCGACTGCCACAACTACGCCGCGATTACCGCAACACGCAATGCCCAGCACCGTTTCGGAGGCATTTTGGGACTCCTCCAGTCCGGAACTATCATGATTGACGGCTGTACCAACCATCTGGGTGCAGACCTCACGGTTTCATCTTCCGTCAGTGCCCGCACAGTCCTGGGCGGCATAGCCGGCGCGTGCCTGAACGGCTCGTCGTCTTCCATGACAGTCACCATTCAGGACAGCAGGAACGAAGCTGCAATTATCAACAACGGGGCAACATCTGAAATCGGCGGTATCGTGGGAATGCTCGACAGCGAATATGCCGGAGAGGCACATACCTTCAGGGTTCTCGATTGCGAGAATGCGGGTGCTGTCACCAACGCGGCTGCGGATGTTTCCTTCAGCAGCCTGGGTCGCGAGCTCAGGATCGGCGGTATCATCGGCTCTTCCGATGCAGACTCCGGTCTTCTGAACATCATCGTCCGCTCTTGTATCAACAGAGGAACCGTATCGACAGCCGGCGCACTTTCCAGCGGAAAAGCCGTTAGAATCGGTGGAATAGCAGGCCTCGCATGGTACGATAGCCTGATTGACAAGTGCAAGAACTTCGGTGACGTAAAATGCAATGCGGCAGGCTCGGACGGTGGTGCCACCATGAACATGGGCGGAATCGTGGGCTTCTTCGAGGCCAGGACTTCCTCCCGTTACCAGAAGATAACAGATTGTATAAATACCGGCGAGATATCATCGATAAGGAATGTCGGAACCCAATATATCGGCGGCATCCTCGGCTCCGTCAACAATGGAGGCAGCTACAGCAACTACGGAACCGTGGACGGAAGCAAGAATTACGGAGCTGTTTCCGCAACGCGGCAGACCAATACAATGCTCGGCGGCATTTGCGGCTATGCAAAGCATACAGTTTCGAATTGTTCCAACTTCGGCAGTATCACCGGAGGAGCCTGGAACGGCGCCATTTTAGGTGACGGAAATTCCAGCGCAGTAGCCACTATCGGCCTTAAAGTCGGTAACGGCGTTGAAGTTACCGGTGCCGCGAATGCAAACACCAAATACAGCAACGGGAACACGACCTATTCTTTCGGTACTACCATGACGAATGAAAAGAGGTGGTTCAGCGGCTGGTCTGACGCGGCAATCACCGTTACCGTCGTCGGTCAGGAAACCTATGACGGCAGCGGAAGCGGAGAAGAGCCCTCCACGGGAGGATATCTCTTTGCCCATACCGGCAACGGCGACGGCTACTACTACCGTTTGTTCTACGCCATTTCCCACGACGGTCTAAGCTGGACCGAGCTCAACAACGGCAATTCACCGATGAATTCCTACTACGGTTTTCCTTACATTACCCAGGATGCCGACGGTACCTTCTGGCTGATAGGTGTAAGCAACAATACTCCTCGTCATCCTGTCATCTGGAAGTCCAACGACATGGTAGCCTGGACGGTGTACAAGAATATCCCGCGCTCCGTAATGGACCTGCCTTCGGGCTATGAGAACGACACCAATTCTTTTGGTGCCATGAAGATATTCTTCGACCCAGTGTCGGAACAGTTCATTATTACCTGGCATGCAGGAGAGGAAAACTATAGCGGAGACGATCACTGGGAGTCTATGCGCACGTTCTTTATCTTGACAACTGATTTCGAGACCTTCACACCGGCTCAAAAACTATTCTCATTCACGGGGTCTGACGCCAATATGGCGCAAATAGACGCGACAATTCATTATTACAACGGAAAATATTACGCCCTTATTAAGGACGAGCGCACATACCATAGCTCCAGCAACTATTATAAGAGACCGCGTATCGCCGTATCCAACTCACTCACTGGCCCTTATGCCAATCCGGGCGGAGCACTTACGGATAAGCACAGGGAAGGAATGACCATGGTTCAGTCTCCCGACAAGAATTACTGGTACCTGTACGTGGAGAATTACGGTTCCGATCCGCATGTGTATGAACTCTACCGTTCCACCTCGCTGACGGCTTCCGGCTGGAGCCAGGTGACGAGCTTCACCCCTCCGACGACCCAGTCAATCTGCCGTCACGGTTGCGTTATACCTATTGACGCCACTGTTTACAGTAGGCTTGAAGCCGCTTATGGAAATTAATCAACAACTAATTATATCAAAAGAATGAAAACTAATTATCGCTTAGATTACCTTACGCCGAAGACGCGGGTAATTGATGTTAACTTTAAGGGTTCTCTTATGGTTAACAGTTTTGTCAAAAACTCTTCATCCGAGAGTTTTCAGAACGAATCCGAGTATGAGTCTATTTGGTAACCTTTAATTTTGTTAAGAAATGGAACCTCGTAGATTTTTTATACTCGCTGCCCTCGCGGCCATATCATGTGCAGTCTCCTGCAACAAGGAGGCCGTAGAAAACGATCCGTCTCCGGATGCCTATCAAAAAGTGGCAGTTTCGTTCTCCGCAATAGGTGAGCCCGAACAGAAAGCCACTCTTGACTTTACCCAGACACAAAACGTCCGCTGGTCGGATGACGACCTGATTGCTGTTTTTGACGGCATAGCCAAGAACCAGTTCAGCATTGAGGCCGGCAGCAACACCGGTGCTTCCGCAACATATACCGGTGAGGTTACTTCCGGATATTCAACTCTTTATGCTGTTTATCCCTATTCTGCCGCCGGCTCCCTTTCCGGCTCCAGCCTTACGGTAACCGTTCCTTCCGCCCAAGTTGTGAGCAGCACGGCCTGCGTGGACCCTGCCGCCCTTTTGTCGGTTGGTGAGGTCAGCGACGGAACCATTGAGTTCAAGCAGGTTTGCGGACTCCTCAAGTTTCAGATAGACACTACCAATATCGCAAAGGTTATTCTTCACGGGACAAATCTCGCCGGAACCGCCACCGTGGCTGCCACTGGCATTCTGTCGAGCGTTACTGAAGGTGAAAACAGCATTGAAATCACTTATGCAGGCGGTAACTTCGCAAAGGATAGATACTTTGCGGCAGTTCTCCCTGGCACGACAGCCGCGAACAGCTTTACCGTGGAATTCGTGGAAGATACTGGCCTTAGCTATGTTAAATCCGTTACAAAGGCAGTAACGGTCGTCCGCAAAGAAGGCAAGTCCATCGGTGCTTATGACAATACCTATGCACTTATCCGCCATATCACCAACAAGGACCAACTCTACGCCTGGGGCGCGAACATGGGTAACGAACACGGCGTTACCGTCTATCTTGATGCCGACATCGATTGCGCATCCGATCCCTGGACCTATACCGGCGTCACTTTCGACGGCATTTTCGAGGGCCAGAGCCACAAGATTTACAACCTGATCGTTACTTCGGACGCGGATAACACGGGATTCATATCTAGACTGACCGGTACGCTGAAAAATCTCACAATCGGTTCCTCAAACGGGAGCAGCTGGGATAATGTCTCTACCATTACTCATAATGGAACATCTGCTTCGGATAACGACACTCGTTATCTCGGCCTTGTAGGCCGCGCTGCAGGTGACGCAACAATGATTGACGTAACAAATTATGCCAAAATTACTGCAGACGCCACCAACAGCAGGGTATATATAGGAGGTCTTGTAGGTCTTGTACCTGGAAATGAAAGCGTAACCCTTAATAACTGCAAGAACTACGGAGCTGTGGTTAACAACTCCACTTGGACAGGCGGCCAGACCCGCATGGGAGGCATCGTAGGCCAGTGCAGCGGAAAGCTTGATGCTTCCGACGTTGAAAATCATGGTGACCTTACAGTCAATAACAGTGTCACCAATTTTGTTGGCGGCCTCTGCGGCGACCTTGGTGCCGGCTCGGTAGTTGGCGATTCCATTAACTACGGAACAATCACCTTCACCGACAGCGGCACACAGGAGACATTTATCGGCGGCTGCTTTGGTTCCGTCCGTGGCTCAACCATTTCCAATTGCCATAATTATGCTGCCATCTCTTCTACCCGCAAAGCCAAGCAGTGGTTTGGAGGCATTTTGGGTCTATTCGAAACGGGAGAGACGACTGTGAGCAATTGTGTCAATCACACTGGAGCTGACCTTTCTATTGATTCTTCAGTTAACAGTAATCAGAATAAAATGATGGGCGGTATCGCCGGAGGATGTGGTTATAACGGAAGCGGCCCGTTCGCAATCAGTATACTGTCTTGCCGTAACGAAGCGGCCATTACCAACAACGGCGCGGGAACCCATTTCGGAGGAATCGTTGGTCAGTTTGACAACTACTATGCCTCGGGCTCCATTTTGATTGAAGGATGCGAGAATACCGGCAACGTTGCCAGCACAGTGACTGACAACACCATCAATGTTTCTCAGGAACTCCGCATCGGCGGTATTCTCGGAATGATTGATCCTGAATCTGCCGGTTGCCGTCAGACCGTCCGGTCCTGCATCAACCGCGGTAATGTCTCCGTTTCTGGCGCCCTGAAATCTGGCGCTTCGGTACGATTCGGTGGTATTGTCGGCCATGCATATAACGATGCTGAGATTGATCAGTGCAAGAATTTTGGTAACGTTTCCATCGACGCCGCAGGAGGTGATGCAGGAAGTGCTGTCTTCTATGCCGGCGGCATACTCGGATTCATCAACACTCGCAGTTCCACCCGCTATCAGCAGGTTACCGACTGTATCAACACCGGAACGATTTCAAGCATTCGTACTTACAGCAACCATTATCTGGGAGGCATAATCGGCAGCGGCACCAATGCTGATGCCTATCCTCAGATTGCCCGTTGCAAGAATTACGGCTACGTGTCCGATGTCAAGACTTCAGGTTCCGTACTTGGCGGTGTTTGCGGATATACCTGTTACACATTGACAGATAATTCCAACTTCGGTGATATCAACGGTGGCCAATGGCAAGGATCTCTTGTAGGCGATGGAAATGCTAAGGCGGTAACATCTAACGGTAACAAATCTGGTAACGGAGTACAGGTTAACAGTGTTAGTGTTCCTGTAGCAAACGGAACCTACTCATACGATTCCAGTGGCGATTTGAGCCAAAGAAAATACTTCTGTGGTGGTTTGGGATATGACGGAACCGCTTTTACCATCACCGTCGTAGACCAGGAAACCTACTCCGAGTAACAGCAGTATTTGTTGATTTTCTTTTCAGCCCGGCAGCCACCCCTCGGCCCGCCGGGCTGAATTGGTATTAGGAAATGTAGGGGGAAAACCGTATATTGCGTATTATATATATGAGCCACTGTTTCCTTCTAAATATCGTATTGGCGGTTCTGCCGGCGCTGGCGGGAGGGCCTGCCGTATCCTACCTTAAGACTGAGCACCTTGTCAACCCTCTGGGAATAGATAATCCCGCACCGCGTTTCTCCTGGCATCTGGACGATGGTCGCGAGGATGCTGTCCAGACTGCCTACCGGATAACCGTAGCTCTGGACTCGCTATGCGCCACTCCACTGTGGGACTCGGGCCGCATAGCCTCCGGTGATGTGCTTGCGACCTACGCTGGCCCTGAACTACAGCCTTTTATCCGCTACTGGTGGCGGGTTGTATGCGAAGACAAGGACGGAGCCGCAATACAATCGGATGCCGCTTATTTCGAGACAGGCCTGATGGACCAGCATAACTGGCACGGCAGCTGGATTTCAGACAAGCAGCCGGTGGATTTCAAGCCCGCGCCCCGTTTCCGCAAAGAATTCAAGGCTCACGGGGGCATAGTCCAGGCGCGGGCATACATAGCGGTTGCAGGCCTTTATACGATGTATATCAACGGAGACAAAGTTGGGGACAGAGTGCTTGATCCCGCATTCACCCGCTATGACCGCAGAGTTCTGTACACTACATACGACATTACGGATATGCTCCGAGAAGGCATCAATGCAGTCGGAGTAGAACTCGGCAACGGCTGGTATAACCACCAAGCCGTTACCACCTGGCATTTCGACAAAGCCCCCTGGAGGGCCCGGCCAGCGTTCTGCATGGATATCCGAATCCGCTATGCCGACGGTACGGAAGAAGTCGTGCCCAGCGGCATTGGCTGGCACACATCGTCCGAAGGTCCCCTGGTGTATAACAACATATACACCGGAGAGCATTACGATGCCCGCCGTGAGCAGAAGGGGTGGGCTGAACCGGGGTTCAACGAGTCTGACTGGGACGGCGTCAAGCTGCGCAGCTGTCCTGCGGCCGCGGTAAGCTCCCAGCAAATGGTGCCAATTCGCGAGAGCGAAGAAATAGAGGCGGTTAACATCATCAAGCTGAATAACAATAGGTATATATACGATTTCGGCGCCAATATGGCGGGCAACGTGCATCTGCGCATTAATGGCCGCAGGGGAACGGAGATAGAACTCACATATGCCGAACGCCTCAATTCCGACGGCCGTGCCGATCAGGACAATATCAACTACTATTATTTCGGAGACCGCAACGCAGAACCCCTTCAGACTGACATAGTTACCCTAAGTGGAGAGGACGATTTCTTCGCCTCGCAGTACAGTTACAAGGGTTTCCGTTACGTTGAGGTCAATGCTTCTTCTTCCCTCAAATGGGGCAAGGAACAACTGAAGGCGGTGCGGGTACACAGCGACGTGCCTCAAGCCGGTGCGCTGGAGAGCTCTGTTCCCATCGTAAATGATCTCTGGCGGGCCACACGGCGCACTTACCTGTCCAACCTTCCCGGATATCCCACCGACTGTCCCCAGCGGGAGAAAAACGGATGGACGGCGGATGCGCATATAGCAGTGGAATCGGGCCTCTACAACTACGACGCTTTCACAGTGTACGAAAAGTGGCTTGCCGACCATCGCGACGAGCAGCAGCCCAACGGCCTGCTGCCGGACATTATCCCCACCTGCGGCTGGGGCTACTGGAACCCTGCCGCCAACGGCAACGGCCTTGACTGGACCAGCACCATCGCACTTATTCCCTGGGAACTGTATCTATTCTACGGAGACGACAAACCGCTGCGGGACAATTATGTCAATATCCGCCGCTACGTAGATTATGCCCTAACGCTCATAAAGGACGGCCTCTGCACCTGGGGCCGCGGCGACTGGGTGCCAGTGACGACGCGTTCCAACAAGACGCTCATCTGCAGCTGCTTCCTTTACAAAGACCTCGACATCCTGTGCCGTACGGCGCGTATGTTCGGATATGAAGAGGATGCTGAGAAATACGGCGCGATAGCGGAAAAGGTGCGCGGTGCCGTCAACTCCAAATATCTCAACGCTTCAACAGGCATCTATGCTGACGGGATGCAGACGGACCAGAGCCTTCCGCTTACGTTCGGACTTGTACCGGAGGAAAACCGGCCTGCTGTGTTGCAGGCACTGATTAATCGGGTGGAGGAAGATGGATATCACATCAACGCTGGCGTCCATGGTGCCAAGGCGGTGCTGAACGTCCTGAGCGCCAATGGCTATGGCGAACTTGCATACAGGATTGCGACTGCACAGGATTATCCTTCCTGGGGATGGTGGCTCGCAAACGGAAAGACCACGCTGATAGAAAACTGGCGTCTGGATGTCACCCGTGACAACTCCGACAACCACGTGATGTTCGGAGATATTGGCGCCTGGTTCCACCGCAGCCTCGGCGGCATAAATCCCAATCCTGAAGATCCCGGTTTCCGTCATATTATCCTTCGTCCATGTTTCCCCAAAGGGCTTGACAGCTTCTCCTGCTCATATGATTCGCCCCGCGGGCGGATTGACGTATCCTGGAAGCGCAAAGGCCGTAAAGTGACTTTCACTACAGTTATCCCCTGCGGCGCTACTGCAACCTTCCACAGCCCTGACGGCCACACTTCGGAGCTGCCCTCCGGTACCCACACCATAACTA
Organism: Bacteroidales bacterium; assembly: GCA_017561765.1. Lineage (GTDB taxonomy): Bacteria > Bacteroidota > Bacteroidia > Bacteroidales > UBA932 > Cryptobacteroides. Next base: position 23,222 of record JAFZBM010000129.1, read on the forward strand.
TAAAGCTATGAGGACTAAAGAGTAGGTTCACTCCATTCTGTTCTGCCTGTTGTTTCTTGCCGCTTGTGAGAAGCCGGAGAATAATGTAGAAGATAATTATACCAGACCATCTACGACAGTTGCCCAGACTATTATCTGCCCTAGCTTCCCTTCAATTCTTTTTGCAAAACAGAAAAAAGTCTTTACCTTTGCAGTGAGATGATTAAATCGTGACACGGATGGACAAGGGATAGTGCAAAAGTCCCCGCCGGCTTAATCCTCGCTTTTTGAAGTAATTCCGTCCACGTAGTCTTGGGGCACAATTTAGCAGGAGGTTTATTTATCCTCCTGCTTTGTTTTACCAGCGTCTATGACTGTAATACAGTATTGAACTTTCGACTTGTCACTGTGTTTGACCCCAACCAGCATTTTAACCAAACCAATCCCCGGACAATGGTAGGACATTTTAATCATACTCTCAAAGCCACGTTGATTGTTCTTTTTATGATTTGCAGGTAATTTTTCGATAAAGACAGCATTTGTTAAAATTGCATCTAATTGAAGAACGGCAAGTGTAGATAAATAAGTCAGTGAAGCGTGACCGGCTGTTTCTTTTATTGAGATGAATTTAATGTTGATATCGTCTTTAAGGCTGAAATTATACTTCTTAGACTCAGGATTGAGTCGCTTCCAATGATGATAAAAAGACATTATTATCTGCTGACGGTGCCTTCTGTCCTCTACGGTATCTCCTATAGGAATGTCATCTTCGCAGATGAATAATTCTTTATTATTATCTTCATTGTTAGCAATGGATGTCTCGTTCAAATCAGGCTCGTCTATATAACCGACAAGCAGAAAGAATGGCACGCCAAGCACCTCTGAAGCCTTATAGATAGTATCCAGATTTTTCGTCTTGAACAGCGCCTTTACATTTTGTTTCCGGATACCCATTCTCCGGGCAAACTCACTCTTGCTCATTCCGATCCGCGCAAGTAACGCTTCTCCCTTCGCTTCAAAATAAATCTGATTCATAGTTCATGTTTTTTACAAAAGTAATATTTCAAGATTACTTTTGCAATAACAAAACTATGTATACTTTCAAATCTCTTCCCCGGCCTCGATAAAGCGTGCTGCGGCGTTGAGGAAGTGGGCGGTAATCCAGAAGACGGTCCAGCTCTCTGAGTAGCCTCCGCGCAGTTTATACACGTTGGACATGTCGCCGTGCTGGGCGAAGTTGGTGTGCTGGATCTGCTCTCCCTGGCTGCCGTATGCATCGGTAAGCTGGTAGCAAGTGCGGTACATGACCTTGGACATTTTTACAAGCCGCTCATCCCCCAGAAGGCGGCCCATCCGGCAGATTTCCGGGGCGAACAACACTCCGTACACGTCCAAGTGCTGGTTCTGAGGCGAGACAACAGTCCAGCCTGTGGATTTGAAGTCACGGTCGGCCAGACGCCCGGCAGGGAGCGGTATATCCCAGACCACCACATAACTCAGGCACACGTCCATCGCATGTTTTGCCCACTCCAGGTAATAATGATCCCCGAATCGTTCGTAGCACTCAAGGAAGCCCTGGAAAGCCGCCCATGCACCCTCTTTGTCCTCGCAAGTGGCATCAAGCGTGCCGCCCCAGTAGCAGCCGTCCATCTCAAGATGACGGTCAGCAAACAACTTTGCCGCTTTCTCCGCCGCCCTACGGTAACGCGCTTTGCCATACATTTTTGAGGCAATCGCCAAAGGCGCTATGTAGAAGGCATCGGCCGTAGAGACAGGGTTCCATTTGCAGGAGAGTATGCGGTCGGAGGTCTTGTCGCAAGCCTCCTTCAAGAAAGTTTCCCATTTTGAAGAATCGTACGCTCCGGGGTGCCTCTTGGCATACTCAATGGCCTTGGCGAAATTGTACATTGCCTGCCCGCAGGAGACCGGGTCACCCTGATCCCATGTGCCGGAACTGCAGTCGTATCGGACACAGAACAGTCCGTCGTCACGCCAGGAGCATCCGGTAAGGAAATCCAGGCTGCGCTGTACCCGGTTATGTATTACAGCCCTTGTCCAGAGGCTGGTACAGGAGGTCAGCAGAGGTTCCAGCACCTGCAGGGAGTATCCGGGAGAATCGGCCTGTCCGCACCACCCCATTACGATATGCTTGCGGGAGCTGCGAATGTCGTACATGTCAAAGCCGCAGGCATTATCGCGCTCCAGCCATCGTGATGCCGCAAATCTTGCCTTGCCGTTTACTATATCATCAAAGCTGCTGAACCGCTCCGCATCGTATGGTTTGTAGCGGTCAAGCGACGAATATAGCGGCCTTTGGAATCCTGTCCCTTTGCGTTGGATACCGTATATGTCAATGAAGAATTCCTTTTCAACTATGCGCCCCGGCTCCATATCTATCCAGGTGTCGGTATAGCGCATCGCCTGTTTCTGGCGCGCCTTGGCCACGCTGCGGGAACCGTTGTAGCCTATCGGGCCACTGTACAGAACAATTTCCGTAAGGCCGTCGTATGCTTCGGCGCCGAACGACCACCACTGGTCGCCCAGTACGGCTCCGCGCACAGGGGAAGGCACGGTATGGACCGCCAGGGCCCGCTGGTTTGCTGCGTCTTCCAACATCACGAAGGGCATGGGATAGCGGTGATCTTCGAAAATGGCGAACTCGCCCGGAGCGCCTGTCCATACCGGCACGGCAGACGGATTTACCGAGGCACCGTTGGAATTGCCGTAATAAACGATTCCGGGTGCGAACAATGACAGGCCGGTGCCGCACTTCTGCAGACGTACCGAAAGCGTTGCGTGGCGGAGAGTGTCGGGACCTTTCCACTCATAGCGCCTGATGCAGCGGAGCATTCCGTCATCGGTGGGAGCATAAGAGTCACGGAGGAGCATCTTGCCCTGCGGAAGGGTGAGGGTGCCGCGCAGGATAGTCCATTCTCCTGATGTTTCTACAGTTTCCGGCCGTGCGTGTTGCCAGCAACAGGGCCAGTCGTTTTTCCACTCTGTCGCTATGGACCATAGACCTTCGGAAGGCGTCCGGAGTGTATCAGCCCCGTCCGTAAAGGCCACCTGATTGTTATCGGTCAGCAGATGCGTCTGGGCAGAGAGCGGCAGGACAGCCAGCACGATGGCAGTCAGTAATGCACTTCTTTTCATTCCCAGGGAAGTTTGCGCAGGCAACGGACTTGTGCTTCTCCGGGAACGAATTCGCCCCCGACAGGATTGACCGGATAATACCCCAGGGCGGAAAAGATGTACCAGGCGCTCATTTGCCCGCAATCGTCGTTTCCGCATAGTCCGCCTGGTTCGCAGCGGTAAAAATCCCGGAAAACCTGCCTTATTCTTTCAGCCGCTTTACCCTGCCGGCCGGCAAGAGTGTAAAGGTAAATTACGTGGTGACAGGGTTCATTGCCGTGGGAATACTGGCCGATGAGACCGGTTACATCCTGCGAGTAACCGGTCACGGAGGCGGGCGGTGTCACGGTAAAGAGGGTGTCGAGCTTCTGGACGAAGAGCTCGGGGCCGCCGAGCAGGTCTATAAGGTCTTCAGGATCCTGCAGTACGTGCCAAAGGTAGTGCCATGCGCTGCCCTCGGTATAGTCGCCGCCCATTTTGCCGGCGTGAGCACAGCGGCGGGGTTCGAATGGCTCCCTCCAGTTTCCGGAAGAATCCTTGCCGCGGAAGAATCCGGTCGAAGAGTCGAACAGATTGCGGTAGTTGCGGGAGCGATTAAAGAAGAATTCGTAATCTGAGTCCTTGCCAAGTGCCCTCGCCAGCCGGGCGGCGCACCAGTCGTCATAACAAGACTCCAGTGTTCGGGAGACTGATTCTTCCTTTACCAGGTCGAAGGGATAGTACCCGTACTTGTTGTAAATGTCCCAGTCGGATTTTTTGTGATTTGTGGTCAGCGATGCCCGAACCGCATCGTATGCCCGTTCCCTTTCTATTCCTGGAAGATACCTCAGACATGCATCCACCACCGTGGGAACGGAGTGGTTGGCAATCATGCAATAATTGTCTTTCCCGCATAGTCCCCATACGGGAAGATGCCCCCTCTCTTCCGATTCGGCGAGCATGCTGTTTACGATGTCCGCTTCGACCTCTGGGGTCAGCAAGGTACGGAGCAAGTCCGCAGCCCTGAACGTATCCCATTGTGAGAATGTTGAGTAGCGTACGGGGCCACCAAGGTCGGATATAACGTTCGGCTGAATGTACAGGTGGTACATTGACGTGTAGAACGCTGTGAGAACGCTGTCCGGGCCTTCAACTGGAAGCAGTTTGAACAGCTTTTCCCATTGGCGCTCCGTCATTTTCCGGATTTTGCGGAAATTCCATCCTTTCACCTCGGACATATTGGCGTGTGCCCCCTCGGGGCTGGTGTAGGACAGGGTTATCTTTGCCTTCAAGGGCTTCTTCCCGGGCCCGAAATCCAGAACGTAAGCGGGGGCCTTGTATCCGGGATCAAGGCATAGCGTGTCAAAAGAGCAAATGGCCTGGTCGAAACATATCTCATACCAAAGGTCATACTGCACCCAGCTGTTTGCTTTCAAGTGGCCACGAAGGGTTCTGGCATCCGGCATCTCTCCCTGCCACTCCTTTACTGCATCTCTCAAGTTGATGTTCGGAGTCGTGGAGTTTGTCCTTATCTGCACGCTCTGAAGATTCACGAACAACTTTCGCAGCGCTCCCGTAAAATGCATTTCATAACATGCAACACGTTGCGAGCAAGTGATATCCACTGCCGTGCCGTTATCGGGAAGAGTAACAGAATAATGTCCAACAGAGGCGTTTTCGTTCTCTTTGTTGCTTACATAGCCGGACCCGTGCTTGTCTGAAAAGGGCATTATCAATATATTGCATAACGATGGACAACCGGTACCGCTCAGGCGATTCTGAGTGAAGCCGGTTATCAGGGAATCGGACCAGTTGTAGCCGCTGCAATATTTCCAAAGGTAATTACCTGTCTGTGGTCCTGGCTGCACCATCCCCAGCGGGCAGGCAGCGGCAGGGGCAGTGTGTCCCGTGTAGTCGGTTCCGATAAAAGGATTGACCCAGCGGCTCAGCGGTTTACTGCAGGCGGAAATGCATATGACGGTGCACAGAATAACGGACAGTTGCTTTTTCATTTCTTATATTTTTAGCTCCGGAAACACAAGGTCGGCATAGATAGGATAATGATCTGAAATAAACTCCTTGCCCGCATAGGAGTCAATGACAACCTTGAAGTGCAGGCAGGAAGGGAAACCGCGATAGTATATATAGTCTATCATTTCCAGCCGATCCTGCGTGAACTCGCCAAAGCCGCTGAATGAGCCTAAACTGTCGGTCTCTTGGGCGTTGTTGCGGGCGTTCTTCATCAGAGAGGAAACATCAGACAGGCACTCATCGTCAGGAAATACATTGAAATCTCCGGTGAGCACCATCGGCAGCCCTTCCCGGTTCATTTCCTGTATCCTCTTGTAAACCAGCGCAAGACCCTCCTTTCGTGCGGTCGCCCCTTTATGGTCGAGATGAGTGTTGACAAAGTAAAATTGCCTGCCCGAGTCTTTATGCCGCAAGAGCGTCCAGGTCGCGGTGCGGCGGCAAGCTGCATCCCATCCGTAGCTTGGTACGTCCGGGGTCTCGGAAAGCCAGTATGTGCCCCATTTCAGAAGTTCGATGCGAGTAGAGTCGTAGAACACCGACATTTGTTCGCCTTTCTTCTCTCCGTCATCACGCCCGACGCCTACGTATTTATACTCGGGGCATTGTTCCAGAATGTATTGCACCTGGTCTTCCATGGCTTCCTGAAGGCCGAATACCGCAGGCTTTATTTCACGTATCATCGCCGGAGTCGCTTCTTTCCTAATATCCCAGGCGTTTTCTCCATCCTTTGCCGAGGAGTAACGGATATTGAAAGACATTACGCGCAGTGGCGCAGGAGTGCCCTCGGAATCCCAGTCGTCGGAGCGGAAAGGTCCGGCGGGAACGTTCCATGCGTTGTACAGGTTGCCTGGCTTCCAGTTCCGGAAACCATATCTCACAGCCACTGGTTCCGGAACTTCAGGGCTCGTTACGACTAAAGTCTTGTTGTCTTTAATGCGCCCTGTCGCCGGATGGAAAACCCTGTCGCTTCCGGCAAGTTCAAAGCCAGCGATATTCTGTCCCCAGGGAGCGAGACCCTGTCCGTCCACTTTCATGTTTATTGTTGCCGAACCGTTCTCGAATTTGGCACTTTCATAAGCCGGTGACGTGGGTGTGATCCCCTTGAATCCGTAGTCATTGACCAGGGCCAGATTTGCCAGTCGGAGCGCCACTTCCTTCTTCTTCCCGGGATGTATTGAACCATATTCTCCAAGGTCGATGGTGGTGGCCATCCCGCTGTGCGGTATTACATCCAGCGACTTTTGCTGCGACTCGCAGAAATAGCCATATGTAAAACCATCGGGATTGCTGTAATTGTATGGGGCTATCTGTACATAGTAGAAAGGGGCTTCAGGGTTGCGGAATAATTCCCGCATCATCGCAACGTACTCTTTCTGCAGACGTACGTATTGATTGGGCCGGTCTTGGTTTGACTCGCCCTGATACCACAACATTCCTTTGAAAGTATACGGGACGAGAGGGCAGACCTGGCCGTTGAAAAGTGCTGCTGGAACCTGTTGCTTGAGTTTGGGCTGTTTTGACTCGCCAAGGAAACAGTTGTCGAATTCTCCGGCGAATTTGTCGTCAAGTGTTGCCTTGTCCATCCATGCCTCGATTGTAGATGCTCCCCATTCAGATACAATAATCCCGACGGGGACATCCAGCTTCTGCTGAAGTCTTAATGCAAACAAGTACGCCACGGCGCTGGTGGAGGCTACGGCTTCCGGCGTGTTCTCGGCCCACCGGCCTTCGATGTCGCGGACCGGTTCCGGTGCGGCCGTATGTTTGGTGGTAATCATCCTTATCGGCGTACTTGATTTGGCGGACATTATTATTTCTCCTGCGCCTTCAACCGGCTGGTTCCGGAAGCCGCGCATGGGCATCTCCATGTTCGACTGCCCGGAGCAGAACCATACCTCGCCCAGCATGATATTTTTCAACTTGATTTTCTCGCCGTCGGAAATAGTAATCTCGTAGGGGCCTCCTGCGGCTGGAGTCTTGATACGTAGCAGCCATTTACCTTCGCTGTCGGGCTCCGCCCATTGTTTTCCTTTGCTCCAGGAGGTTTGGACGCTTACTTTTTTGCTTGAATCGGTCCAGCCCCAGATGGCAACTTCGCTCTGCTGTTGCAGGACCATATTGTCGCCGATAACGGAGGGTAATGTCACTTTTGCAGTCAGAGTAAAACTGCATATGCATGCGGCAAGTACCGATAATAATGCCTTTCGAAGTATGTGCTTCATATCTGTTTTATTTTATTTCCCACCATTTTCCTTCAAGCCGGTCTTCGGTCGCTCCCGGGCTTATGCGGTACAGGGCACAGCCATGTGCGGGCAGCTTGACTTCCCAACGCTCTTTGTCCCGAACCTGTCCTACATCCTGCTGGCGCCAGAGGTCGCGCACCGTCTGTGTTCCGTACAGGCCCAGGTCCCTGGGGCAGAATCCGGTTTTACTCTCCTCGTTTTTGAGGTTGAAAAGGGCGATTGCCAGCGTCCCGTCTTCCAGTGGTTTAACATATATCAGACGCTCTTTATCAGATCCGAAGGCGTTCTTAACCCCCATCGCTCCAAGAGGATCCTGATTGATATCCAGCACCTCGTTGTTGCACAGGAGGCTCAATGTAAAGTCGTCCAGTGCAGACATGTCGCAGCCCAGGAGCAGGGGGGAGGCCAGAATGGCCCAGGCGGTAACATGAGAATATTGCTCCCACGGCGTGAGCTTGGTCCAATGCGGTTCAAGGTTCCAGCCTCCGACTTTGCCGAGCACCATCATATCTGCGTCGGGCCAGTGGGACGGGGTGCAGAATCCAGCCCAAGACGCCTCCCTGTCGAAGGCGATACTGGTTATGCTTGCCCAGCTGTCGGTTATGTCTCCGGCGCTTCTCCAGCAGTTTGCCATGTTTTTCAGCCATGGTCCGAGCGCGATGCGGGAAGCGTTTGAGATACTGTAAACAATGTCGCGTCCTGTGGTATACAGGGCCTTCTGCATATCTTCCAGACACCATATGTCGTTGAGGAACCAGTCATATTTTAAGTAGTCCACGCCCCAGTCGGCCCATTGTCTGGCGTCAGCTCCGGCAAATGAGTATTTCCCAAAGCTGTGAAGTTCGCCTTTGTCGTACTTTGAGGCATCGACTTTCATAAATTCGTCCACCAGTCCTTCTTTTACCCACCAGTAGCTGCCGTCCGGCGAGTCACATGATGACCCGATATGGCCGGCGTAGGATGCTGTCCAGGGGACAGAATAAATACCGAGTTTAAGCCCATGGGAATGCAATGAATCTGCCAGCGCCTTCATGTCGGGGAACTTCTTGTTGGGCTGAATTGCATTGTATTTTCCCCCTCGTACTCCTTGCCAGCCGTCGTCAATGTTTACGTATGTCCAACCATAGTTGGTAAGACCCTTTTCTTCCATTGTCCTGGCCGCTTGTATTATATGCTCCTGGGTTACGGAATTGCCGTGGCAGTTCCATGAATTCCAGCCCATTGGCGGTGTGAGTGCTATGCGGTCACCGATTTCGATTCGCAATTCCCGGGTATCACTGCCCAAGTCATTGCTGACGGTGATTTGGACTTTGTACGAACCCTTGCGGCGGGCTTTCCCGCTGATGATTCCGGTGTTGGCATCGCACTTAAGTCCGCGCGGCAGTCCCTTGACGCTGAATTGTATCGGTCGTTGCCCGGAAACGGGAATCCGGAACAGGAAGTCTGCCTTTGGCCGTGCACCGAAAATGTGAGGGCCGTTGATGCGGGGAGTGGCTGGTGCAGACGGCGTAAGAATGTATGAACTATAGTCCGGGGCTTTTGCACTTTCCTGCGGCAACTGCTGAGCCATGACGAACATTGATATTAACAATGTTAGTGCAGAAATGGTTATTCGTTTCATTGTTATCAGGAATACATATTATTCCACGAAAAAAACGCAGGCTGCCCTACCGTTTTGAGAATTCGCAGCCGCAGTAGTTCTGGTTGTAGAAGTTCTGCTCCTTGATTATTTCGGCGCGCCTCGGCTGCAGGCCGCCCTTGCGCCAGTTCTGGGGCCACCAGACGACTTGGGGCCGGGCTTTTTGTGTCAGGTCGTCATTTTCCTGGTAGGACCTGGCACGTTTTAGCCCATTTTCGTAGCAGGTCTCTCCTTCAGATGCATGACCTGGCACGCTTTCCTCCTGATTCAGCGAACAGCAAGCCCAGCGGCCGGCGGCATCGACCTGCTCGAGGGACTTCCAGCGGGAGGAGGCGAGGGTGGTGGTAAGCACTGGGAAATCGTTGGCGGATGCGAAGCGCGCGGCCCGTAACAAACGGAATTTAAAACAATTAAGACATCTGGAACCGCGTTCGGGCGCGGTGGCCGATTCTTCAGGGGACCGGCCGTCCGGAGAGTGCCGGACCACATAATCCAGCCACGCTTCATGATCGTACTCATCCTCTACGACGCTCACGCCAAGTGCATCGCAGTAGCGCCGCAACTCGGCCAGCCGCAGCTCATATTCCTCGCGCGGAACAATATTGGAATTGCTGAAAAACACCACCGGCTTCAATCCATTCTGCAGCAGGCACTCAACGACCGCGCCCGAACAAGGCGCGCAGCAGCTGTGCAGCAGGATTTTATTTTGCCCTCCGGGGACCGTCAAATGCAACATTTGCAGGAATTTTCCACAAAGTTATCAAAATATTTTTGCGAATTTCGCAAATATGCTTAATTTTGCAGTCCCAACGCGGTAGTGGTGAAATGGTAGACACGCTACTTTGAGGGGGTAGTGGGCATTGGCCTGTGTGAGTTCGAGTCTCACCTACCGCACAAGGAGACAGCTTCGAAAGAGGATGTCTCCTTTTTTGTAAATAGTGTTGCCCTAATCAAATAATTAATTACCTTTGCAACAACGATGTGTTCTCAATATAATGTTGGGACAATGAACAGACACCTAGCCTCTATATAGGTGTCTGTTTTAGTCCAGGAAAGCCCTTAACCGAGGGGAGGTACTGAATGAAAGCCTCGATAGTTCTCTCAACACCAACATATTAACACATCGTATATGAGAACTCATCCGACGCTGATTCAACTCTCCATTGGAGTGGATGTTGTGAGATTTGTCTGGGTAAGGGCGTACAAACGTCACCGCAATGGCAAACTTGAGAAGGTTAGTGGTCACTACCGCAGGATATAGAGGTCCTGCTATAGCTAAACTCTGAACCGTGCCGCAAGGCACTCTGCTCTATCCCCTCGGTTTTTATATGGCCGTTGGTTTTGAATCGGGTGTCCAGTTCTGAGTTTAATCTTACCTAAAGTCAGTCACAGACGAGACTCTACCTGTAGATTTATCGACCCATACGGACAGCGCCTTGCGATCTCTGGGAAATTTTACCAGAGGTCATCAGCTAATATGCAGAACATCAATTATTTATTATTTACTGGCATATAACGGGTGTACAAGGAGACGGCTTCAACAAGGGGAGTCTCTTTTTTTGTGTGGATTTACCGTTATGGTATTATTGTTGTTGCTTTCAACAAAGTATGAAAAAGGCCCTATTATTAGCAACAATCGTTTTGCTATCAGCACTTTTGGGGAGCATAAAAGCAGTTGCGCAAGTTTCTGCTGGACGTGTCATATCGTTTCCATCTATGAAGACATTATATTACGATTCAAAGTATACCAACATCTATGGTGAAAAGAGTAATATCAACATGTTCTTTTCAGAGTGGGAAGAATGGTCTCAACTAATTAAAAAGGGCGCGGCTCCAAGCGAGTATAATGCCATATTCAATCGGCATTTTTCAGAATATAACCGCACGAAAGAATGTGATGCAAAATATCTATCGTTACCTCTTCGTGTAAAGGTAATCAAATACGATTGCAATATTCATCCTGACTCAATCAAGGTAATAAAAAACTATACCCTCATGTCTAGTTTGATGGAGAGTATAATGCCGGAAAGTATTTCATATTTCACTCCTGTACTTGAGTCCGAAAAGAAGGTGTTATATCTTTCGCCGGAAGCCGAAAAGGTGCTTGCGGCGTTTCTTGATGAACCATTAAGGGTAATTCAGGACGGTGCCCCTCCGGGTCTCATAAAGAAAGTTTCAGACAAAGATTGGGAAGAGACAAATAAGCGTTGTAATATGCTAGAAAAGTATATTCCGACGATTATTGGGCACTGGGGCAGGAGCTGGTATTTTACCTCTTACCCACAAATTGATACAATAATTGTCGGGAAAGACGGTTATTACATTGAGTGTAATGATGCTAATTACTCTGGTCAAAGATTATTTGTCCCGTGGGGGGAGGACCCTATAGATATGGGGTGGTGGATTCAATGACGTTCAAACTGTAACTTGGACAAAAAGCCTCCCTCGGTATGGCCGCAGGAAAAATTGTGGGGCGATGGGGCGTAAACGGTTACCGCCCTTTGAGCTTCTGGCGGCGGGTTTCGGCGGTGTCGCGGCCGAAGAGCGTGCGGTGGCCCTCGACGCTGCGCCAGTAGTCGGCGTCAAAGTCGGCCGGGCTGACGAAGCGCTGCTCCGGCAGGCCATCCGCTCCCGTCCCTGCCGGAGCGGCGGAAAGTCTGAAACACAGATATTTAATGGGATAGCCCTGCTCACGGAACATGCCTTCGTAGAAGGTCTGGACTTCAGTCAGGCAGGGGTCGAACCTGTCGGCCTCGGCGTACAAATCTTCAGAGGATTCCACGACCGGAAGGGCGTTGGCGCGGCAGACGGCGAGGGTGTATTGGTAAAGGAACTGAGAATCTGTTTTCAGGTGTATAAGGCCGCCGGGAGCGAGGAATTTGCTGTAACGTTCGAGAAAAAGGGGAGATGTCAGGCGGGAATTCTCGCTTCTGACCTGGGGGTCGGAGAAGGTGAGCCAGAGTTCCGAAACCTCGTCTGGAGCGAAGAATGCAGTGATGAATTCGATGCGTGTGCGAAGGAAGCCGACATTGCCCAGGGCGTGCTCCGTGGCATATTTTGCACCTTTCCAAAGCCTGGCGCCCTTGATGTCAACGCCCACGTAGTTCTTGTCCGGCACCCTCTCGGCCAGGGCGACGGTGTATTCTCCCTTGCCGCATCCCAGTTCCAGCACCAGCGGCGCGTCGGGCGAAGCGAACCTTTCGCCCCACCTGCCCTTGACCGGATGGTCCCGCAGGGCGAAATAGCCGTCGGCAAGCAGCTCCGCAGCCGATGGCTGCAGCAGGCATGAGAACGTCTCGTTCTCGGCGAATTTCCGAAGTTTATCGTGTCCCATTTTTACTCTCGCCGATGCCGGGATGGGGTGGGGGACGTTACGGTACGCCCCTTCGGGGCTATCCCTCCCACGTCTGAAGGCGCGGGCCCCTCCCGTTCACGTGGTCACGGGCGGCCACGCCGTCCGTCCCCCACCCCATCCCGGCATCGGCACAGGCAAAGATAGTAATTTTGCATCTTCGGGCAAAATGAGTATTTTTGTAGGTTATGAAAAAAACAGTACTTGTATCCGGCGGAGCCGGATTTATTGGCAGCCACGTAACCGTCGAACTGGTGCAGGCCGGCTACGACGTGGTAATTGCCGACAATATGTCCAATTGTGACGAAACCAACTACAACGGCGTTTGCGCCATACTCGGCCAGAAACCCATTCTCATCAAGATGGATTTCTGCGACCGTGACGCAGTAGCCAAACTTTTCACTGACAACAAAATAGATGCAGTCATCCATTTCGCCGCATTCAAGGCCGTGGGCGAATCGGTGGCAGAGCCGCTGCTCTACTACCGCAACAATCTCGACTCATTCCTCAACGTCCTGGAGGCCGCCAGGGATCACGGCACCCAGGTGCTCTTCTCGTCATCGGCAACCGTGTACGGCGAGCCCGACCTCACCCCGGTCACCGAAGAGAGCCCGCGCAAGAGCGCCACATCCCCTTACGGCAATACCAAGCAGATGTGCGAAGACTTCCTCCGCGACTGCGTGGCCGCATACGGTATGCACGGCATCGCTCTGCGCTACTTCAACCCCATAGGCGCGCATCCGTCGGCACTCATCGGCGAACTGCCGAGGGGCGTCCCCAACAACCTCGTGCCCTTCATTACCCAGACTGCAATAGGCAAGCGTGAGTGCCTGAATATCTTCGGCAACGACTATCCCACCCCCGACGGCACCTGCCTGAGGGATTATATCGACATAGTCGATCTGTCCCGGGCCCACGTGTGCGCCGTCAGACGCATGCTCGACGGACGCATGGACGAGCCTTACGAGATATTCAACATCGGTACCGGCCGTCCCGTTTCGGTGCTCGAACTGGTCAACGCATTCCAGAAAGTCAACGGCATCAAGCTCAACTACCGCTTCGCCCCGCGCCGTTCCGGCGATGTGACAGAAGTGTGGGCCGACCCGTCGCTGGCCGAGCAGAAACTCGGATGGAAGGCCACCCGCACCGTGGAGGAGACCCTTGCCGCAGCATGGGCATGGGAGAAGCACCTTGCCGACGCGGCTAAGGCGGAATAATTGTGGAACAAGCTTTGCAAACTATTCAGCCCGTATGAAACTCAAAACAGCAATACTTGCGCTTGCGCTCATTACGGCAAGCCAGTTGGCGCTTGCGCAGAAGTATCAGGGCATAATAGACAAGTCCGTCGCCGTCGTTGGCGGTGAACTCATAACTCTGTCCGATATAGAACAGGAAGTGCAGATGATGAACGCACGCGGTTATGCATCGGACCGCAACATCCGCTGCGAACTGCTTGAGAGCATGATGCGCGGCAAACTGTTCCTGATGCAGGCCCGCCTCGACTCCCTGAACGTGGCCCAGGATATGGTGGAGGCCCAGTTGTCCCAGCAGATTGACCAGGTACGCACGGCGCTCGGCGGCGACGATGGAGTGGAATCCTACTTCGGCAAGTCCGTTTACAAGCTCCGCCAGGAGTGGCGCAAGCAGATAGAGGAGAACTCCCTGATGCAGCAGGAGCAGCAGGAGATTGCCAAGAACATCCCAGAGGTAACTCCTTATGATGTAAAGCAATACATCGATTCTGCATCGGTTGACCGCCTGCCTGTCGTGCCAATCAAGTACAAACTGAGCCAGATCTGCATCTATCCCGACAGGGAAGCTGCGGCCCTTGCCGTCAAGGAGCGTCTGCTCTCGATACGCGAGCGTATCATGAACGGCGAGAAATTCGCCACGCTTGCCCGTTTGTACTCCGAAGATCCGGGCAGCGCGCGCAAGGGAGGCGAACTTGGCATGGCCTCCAAGTCCATTTTCTGGCCGGTGTTTTCAGATGCGGCGATGTCGCTCAAGCCCGGCGCCATATCCCAGATTGTCGAAACCCCCGACGGCTTCCACATCATCGAAGTGCTTGAAAAGAAGGGCGATATGTTCAACGCCCGCCACATCCTCCTCAAGCCCAAATACACCGCAGACGACCGCGAAGTGGCTTTCAGGAAACTGGACTCGCTGCGTACGGCAATATGCGACACCCTCATCAGCTTCGAGCTGGCGGCGCGCTTCTATTCTCAGGATCCCGCCACCCGTACCAACGGAGGCCAGATGGCCGATCCCAACACGGGTTCCGCTTATTTCGAAATCGACCAGCTAAAGCCCCAGGACTATGCAGCCGTGAAGGATCTGCAGCCCGGTGAGATTTCCGAACCTGTG
>JAFZBM010000130.1 GCA_017561765.1 Bacteroidales bacterium
AAACTCGGTGCCAGCGCCCGCGTGAGCAGCGGCACCAAATCGACTAACATCAGTGTCAGCACGCTCTCGAAAAACCTTCCTGCGGTGATGGATATCGTCTACGAGATGATCACCAAGCCTGGCTTCGACGAGGCCGCGTTCAACCGTGCGGCAAGGGTCGAGAAATCTTCCATCCAGAACGCCCTCACGAGCATTAACTCGCTCGGCTCCAGGGCTGCGACCAGACTCTGGCTCGGAGACTGCATCTACACCGATTTCACCACGGATGCGAGCATTGACGCCATCACGATGGATGACATCAAGGCTTACTATGCTACGCTCACTCCAAAGAATACCCATATCGAAATTGCCGGTGACGTTGACCTTCCGACACTCAAGAAGGCCCTCGCGGTGCTCGAAGGGTGGGATGGCCCCGAGGTCGTGATTCCTGAGATCAAGGTAGGCGAGAGCGCCGCACCAGGTACGTACTTCATTGATTTCCCGGACTCGAAGCAGTCCTATATCTACATCATCGGCCCCGGCATGAAGATTAGCGATCCCGAATACCACGAGCTCGACGTCCTTAACGAGAAGCTCGGCGCCGGTTCCGCTGGGCGCCTCTTCGAGGTGCTCCGCCTCCAGAGGGGTTATACCTATGGCGCAAGTTCGGCATTTACCTCGAATCTCGAGACCGGTTACTTCCATGCCGCTTCCAGCGTACAGGGCAGTTCGACCAAGGAGTCCGTAGCCCTTTTCAAAGAGATCATCGATCACTTCGCCGACGATTATGACCAAAAGAAACTCGATGGCGTGAAGGATTCAATGCTCAGGTCCAACGCTTCGGCTTTCGAGACCTCCGCAAGCCTCGTGAACATGCTGTCAAGAATCAGGAACTACAACCTCCCCGATGACTATGTCGCCAAGGAAGAGGACGTGGTCAACTCTATGACCCTCAATGACATCAAGGCCAAGGCAGCCGAGTATCTCGACATCGACGACATGGTCATCGTCGTGGTCGGTGATGCCGCCACACAACTCAAGAACGTTCCTGATGCCAAGCTAATAAAGGCTATATAATCAATTCCAGCAACATTCTCCATATATGAAACACGAGATTGTCGAACTGCACTATGTGCAGATTATTGGCATGGGCAAGAAGATAGCCTTTAACGAGGCGAAAGAAGAATGCCCTAAGTTCCGGGGTGAGTATGTGGAGAAGATTGTCAAAAGGCAGCATTCGATAACGGCGTTGGCAACTCGCTTTCAGGGAGAATGCTATTGATAGGTGATCTTTTGAATGATCTGGCCGGGATCGATGATCGAGAGGGTAACGACGTGCTCGCGACGGGACGTGTCAAGAGGCAGAGTGAGCACAAACTCCTTGCTGTTTTCCAGAACCTGGATTTTCCATTCGCGTCCCCATTCCTGGAATACGTTCTCGCAGATTTCCGGCTTGCCGTCATCTACGCTTATGGAAAAACGATTGCTGCGGTCGGTGGCCACCGGCCACATGGGGACTACCGAGATGCACAACTGTATGGAATCAACTTTCTGATGGAGCGTACCTGCGGGGATGGTTATGTCAATGCTGCCTTTTGCATCCAGGTCAAGCGGCTGTCCCATCTGGAGCGCTTTCCAGTCGGTACCGATGCCGTCGAGCAGGCGGAACGGCTCTGAAACAGGGAACAATGCGAGGTCGATTTTGTGCAGGAATTCCGGATGACGCTGATTATCCGGCAGGCGGAAAGCGTAAGTTGCTTTGTCCGTGTATTCCGGCATATTCTGGTATTGTGCCGTATAGCCGGGCGTCACTTCCGATATCATCTGGTTCCACTTGCCGTCCAGTTGCGTGTTGTAGCGTTCCAGGAGCCGGTCAATCTCGCGGCAAGCATCCTTCGACTGATTGGCATACAAGGAATTGCCGGTCTCATGGTTGGCCTGGGCATAGAGGAACTTGCGATTCATCTGATAAGCTGAGTGCAATGCATATCCCAACACCTCGAAAAGGGCGGGACTTTGCTCCTGCGACAGTTCGCGCTCGATGGCATCGTATGCAAAGCAGATGTCCTGATAGTCGGTAAGCCGCTTTTGTGCCGTTCCGGTCCGGAAAGAAAAGTCGGTATCGTAGAGCCGGGCATAATCAGGCGAATCCCATTCCATCTCATAGCCCATGAACTCGGGTTTACGGTCCCATGCCAGTCGATAGTAGTTATCTAAAATATACTGGAATACGGGCAGATGTTTTTCGCCGAACACCCTGGCCAACCATTGGGCCTGATATGCGTTGGCATTGTCATAGTTGAATGAATCGAAATCATAAGCCATATCCATGAACATCTGCATCTCTATCTCCATCGGCTTGATGTCGCCTACATTGAGCAACCAGTAGCGGTCCGCGCCGGCCGTATAGGCCTTCAGAAGCTCCTCATACATCAGCATAGGGGCAGTGGTAGCTATCCATAGGTTGTCGTGGGGGACGCCGCAGTAACTGATGTGATAATAGACTCCGCTACCTCCGCTGCGCTGCTGCTCTGCCTGGTTGCTCACGCGCTTCATATAGCCGTAGTTGTCGTCCGGCCACACGAGGGTGATGTCTTCCGGCACGCGAAGACCGGCATCGTAGATGTCGAGAGTCTCTTTGTATGGGACGAATATCTGCTGGATTTTCCCCGCCTTCTTGCGTTTGTACTTTTCGAGGATGTCACGCTGCTTTTCAAAGACCTTTTCCAATGTGCGGGCACGGTCATTAGGGTCAGTGCTGCCGTGCATTGCTTCGTCATGCAGGCCGCGCATGCCCATCGTATAGATATTGTCGTATTGAGCGGTTTCACGGATGCGGTCGTCAAGTTTTTTCAGGATGGTGGCGCCGTTGGTCTCGTAATCCCATTCACCGTCTCGCGACTTGTCCCACTCAGATAGCGCAGCATTGTTGAAAAGCAACGGCTCGCAGTGGCTTGTGGTAATCATTATGCCCCATTTGTCGGCCACAACCTGACTCTCCGGGTGGCTGTAGAAAGCCCCAGTGCAGGAGTGCATCGCCGGAGCCAGCATATTACCCTTCAGTCGCAGGATCAGCTCGCAGATGCGGTCATAGGTCCTGGGGCCGATGTCGCCCAGCTCCTTTTCATACGTCTCGGCTGCCCAGGTCTTGAGTCCCCAGTCTTCATCGTTGAGGAAGACTCCGCGGTACTTGATGCTGGGCGAATCGCTCACATAGTTCTCCGCGAAACAGAATACGCTCTTGTTGGCTTTGTCCACTGGGACATCGGCGAACCAATACCACGGGTTGACACCTATAGCTTCGCTGATATGAAACACGCCGTAGGCCAAACCTCTGGCATCAGAACCGGTTATATATACATTGCCATCTTCTGTATCGATGGCATAACGCTCCCAAGTGCCTTGCAGTT
Source organism: Bacteroidales bacterium (assembly GCA_017561765.1). Lineage (GTDB taxonomy): Bacteria > Bacteroidota > Bacteroidia > Bacteroidales > UBA932 > Cryptobacteroides. Next base: position 3,390 of record JAFZBM010000130.1, read on the forward strand.
CCCGGTGACGTTTCGTCAGTTTTACTGTACCGATGGATATAATCGGGCCGTTCCATTTACGTGTTTTGACTTGTGGTTTTATGCCCGATACCCGTTCGATGTCTTCTGCCAACACCTGCGCCATATGCTTTACCAACGGCAAGTCGCCATCATCATACACGATAGCAGCCTCTGCAAGATTTACAGTGGGAAGCATTTCCTGTCCACTGGCAGAACCAGCCACCAGGAACAATAGCATAAATATAATCTGTCCTGTTTTCATTTTATGCAGTAACGTAAAAAAACACCTGGTTATTGTTTATGAATCTAAGATAATACATTTCATTATATGGCTGAACGCAAATGAGTCAGAAAACGCAATTATTTATGTATATTTGGGAAAACCGCCACATAATGAAACATAAATCCCTTTTCCTCATCTGTATGCTGCTGGCCGTTACTGTCTCGGCCCAGAACCGCACCGCCGATCCGAATCCGGACTTCAAGGTGCGAGTGAACACCTCCAGCGAGCCCATCGCCGACGGCCCCTGGGCCCCGAATGTGGAAAGCCTTTCCGGCTGGGAGTGCCCGGAGTGGTTCCGGGATGCCAAATTCGGCATCTGGGCCCACTGGGGGCCGCAGTGCCAGGCCGAAGACGGCGACTGGTACGCCCGTAACATGTACATCGAGGGTAACAACCAGTACCAGTATAACATCGATACCCGTGACCATCCGTCCCGATTCGGTTTCAAGGACTGGATCCACGAATGGAAGGCTGAAAACTGGGATCCGGACACGCTGGTCAAACTATACAAGGAGGCCGGTGCCCGCTATTTCTTCACACTGGCGAATCACCACGACAACTTCGACCTTTATGACAGTAAGTACCAGAGCTGGAATTCCGTGGCCCTCGGCCCGGAAAAGGATATTGTGGGCGGCTGGGCCGCAGCATGCCGCAAATACGGCCTGCGCCTGGGCGTAAGCGTGCACGCAGCACACTCCTGGTGCTGGTATGAGACTTCCCGCGGCGCCGACACCAAAGGTCCCCTTGCGGGCGTCCCTTATGACGGCTGGCTCACCAAGGAAGACGGAAAAGGAACCTGGTGGGAAGGACTCGACCCGCAGGAGCTCTACGAGCAGCGGCATCCTCTGAGCCCGAACAACAGGTCATGGGACTGGGAGGAAGACAGGGTTACCACTCCCGACCAGGCCTTCTGCGACAAAATCTACAACCGCACGGTCCAGCTCATCAACGACTACGATCCCGATATCGTCTATTTCGATGACACTTACCTCCCGCTCTGGCCCGTCAGCGACGCCGGCCTGAAGATTCTCGCCCACGGCTACAACCGCAGTGCTGCGCGCAATGGCGGCGAGAGCCAGATCGTCTTCACCGGCAAAGTGCTGACCGACTGGCAGAAACGCACACTGCTCTGGGATGTTGAGCGCGGCGCTCCCGACGCCATCCAGGAACTACCTTGGCAGACCTGCACCTGCATCGGTGAATGGCACTACAACAAACACGTTTATTATGAAGACCGTTATAAGTCCGCCGCCCAGGTGATTGCGATGCTGGTGGACGTGGTATCCAAAAACGGAAACCTGCTTCTGAACATCCCGCTGCGCGGTGACGGCACTCCGGACCCTACCGAACTGGGCATTGTAAAGGAAATCGGCCACTGGATGCAAATCAACGGTGAGAGCATATATGACACCCGTCCATGGAATATATATGGAGAAGGTCCCACTGCAGAATCCGACAACCCTATCCGGGCGCAGGGCTTCAACGAAGGCCGACAGCGATACTCCGCCGCTGACATACGCTTCAACAAGAAAGGCGACAACACCCTCTACGTGACCTTGCTGGGAATGCCGGAAGGGGATGTGATCGTCAAGGCCCTAGGCAGCAAGACTGCGCAGAACACGAGAAAGATCAAAAGTGTAACTCTGCTGGGCAGCGATGAAAAAATGGTTTGGACGCAAGACAAAGAAATGCTGAGCATCAGCTGCCCCACGGAAATCCCTTCCCCCGAGGCTATCGTATATAAGGTGGTCTTTAAGTAGTCTACAAAAAAACAGGCCCTAAAGCCTGTTTTTTTGTGGAGCATAGGTGTGATCAGATGATGATCTCAATCTGTGCGGTCTCGTTAGCCTTGAACGTGTACTGGACATGGTCGCCGTCCTTGGCCAGCTCCTTGCCATTCACAAGGATGCGGCAGCCTTCCCGGCGGTTGCGAAGCGTCAGGGTCTGGGCCTGATTGGAAGTGATGGAGGCACGGATGCCCTTCTCGTCCCAGTCCATATGATTAAGTTTGGCGAAGGTATACAGCCAAACGCCGTCAATGGCGCCGTGCATCAAGTTGTCGGGCATCACCGGCAGGAATTC
>JAFZBM010000131.1 GCA_017561765.1 Bacteroidales bacterium
GGAGCGTTGCTCTGCCTGACCGCTTCCTGCTCCAAGACGGAGATCGACACCCCGGACGAGACTCCCGTCGAGATTGGCTTCAAGGCCGTGACGAACCAGGCTACCAAGGCGAACCCGGAGCTGGGCGGCGTTTCCCTGGGCACGGACAACGACTATGTCATCTATGCGGCGGCTTCGGCTGACGGCTCGCCCAAGTATTTTGATCCGTCTGCCGTGAGCTATGGCGGCCAGCTCTTCGCCTATTTCACGGACGGCGCCAAGTGGTTCCCGGCTTCCGGCTCCGGTTCCTACACCAAGCAGCATATCTACTGGCCTTTCGGCGGTGTGAAGGTGGATTTCCTGGCCTATGCCCTGAAGCCGGCCGCCAAGGACGTCCTCAGCCCGACCTTCCATGCCGATACCCACGCACGCGAGTTTACGATTGCCGGGTGGGATACCTGTGCCAATCAGTTCGACGTGATGTACGCCGTGGCTAACGGCTGTACTCCGGGAACCGACGGCAACGTCGCCCTGGAATTCAAGCACGCCCAGGCCCTCATCGCCTTCACGGCCAAGAAGAGCAACACCACGACGGTGGACCTGACGATCAACAAGATCACGATCAAGGACCTGGAGTATGCCGGCACGCTGAAGGTGGACAACTACCGCGCCAACCTGGAGGCCGGCTGGACCATCTCCGCCCATGGCGACAAGGACCTTGAGCATTCAGCAAATATCGCCAACTTCCCGTACACGCTGAACAGCACGGCTACCCAGATCACCACGAACCTGCTCATCCCTGAGCAGGCAGCCAAGAAGATCGTGATTAACTACTCGATGGGTGGCATGACCTTCGACTACGAACTCAATATCCCGCGTATCATGTGGGAGATGGGAAAGAAGTACACTTTCAACCTTGTGTTCTCCGCTGCGGAGATTGCTTTCACCACTTCGGTTGTCGACTGGAATTCGGTCGACGATGACGAGAATATCGGCTAGTGCTGAAGACCCCTCATATCTCCCTCCTCGCGGTCGTGCTCGTCCTTTGCTCCTGCGCCAAAACCCTGACGCGGGAAGAGCCGCTTGAGCTGACGCTTCGTCCCGTGGCGTCCGTCTCCACCAAGGCGGATCCGGAGCTGGATGGCGCTTCGCTGGGTACCGACAACACCTATGTCATCTATGCTTCTGCTTCAGCGACGAATAATCCGGCGTATCTGACGGGCCAGCTATTCACCTATTACAGCTCCTCCGCCGCGTGGAAAGCCTCTTCCGGTACGCCGGGGAACTATGAATCCTCCCCCGTTTACTGGCCTTTGAGCGGCACGACGGTGGACTTCCTGGCCCTGGCGCTCAAGCCGGAAGCATACACGGCCCTGACCACCGCCCCGGGGAGCATTGCCTGGAATGGTTCGTCTCAAGGCGGCTCCGCCGGCGGCGTGACCATCACGGAGTGGGACACCTATGCCAACCAGTACGACGTGATGTATGCCGTCAAGAACGGTCAGTCGGTGAATAACAGCAGCGCCGGCACGATTCCGCTGGCCTTCCAGCATGCGCTGGCGGTGGTCGGCTTCACGGCCAAGAGTTCCACGGAAGCCGATGTCTATACGTTGAAGGGTGCGATATTCAATGATTTGCAGTTCAAGGGTACAATTGCACTCGACAACACGGTCACCGAGCTCGTCCCTGCCTGGTCTGTCCCGAACGATGCTGAGCATCGGGGGGACAAGGCCATTCCCATGACCGCTGCGACATTCTCTGTGCCGGGCCCCGGCGCGACGGGATCTGCCATCAAGCTCACAGACCACCTGCTGGTGATCCCGCAGGCGTCGCGCAGCGTCACCCTGACCTACCGTGTCAGGAATTCCCTTGCAGACCTGACCGTGGTCCTGCCGCTGCCGCGTGTCATCTGGAAGGCGGGTCACCGCTACATTTACAACCTGGTCTTCACCCCCACCGAGATTCAGGCTACGGTGACGGTGACGGATTGGGACGGAACGCCCGTGGATGAAACGATTGAAATCAGCTGAACCAGCATGCGAAAATTGCCCTTCATACTGATTCTGTTGGTTGCCTGCACCCAGTTGCCGGCTCCGGGCCCCGTACCCTCCGACGAACCCATTGCGCTCGGCATTCAGGAGCAGACGACCAAAGGACAAACAGCCCTGACGACAAAAGCAGCCCTGGCGCAGGTAGATTTTGGCGTGAGCGCCTGGTATACGCCGCAGGGCGAAACCTTCGATGTGCCGGGCGGCTCGGCTGTCAAGTATTTCGAGAACCACCGCTTCGGCTACGTTACGGCCGCGCTGGAGAGCGAGACGACCTTTCCTAATGCCTGGTCTGGCGTCAAGGCGCATGCTTCCACCGGTGAAGTGCTGGCCAATCCCGTGTGGTGGCCCCTCGACGGCACCCTGACCTTCTTCTGCTACGCGCCCTATCGCGTGGATGGCGCCCAGGTACCTGCGCCAGCCCCGGATACGCGTGACATTGCCATGGAGGCCCCGCTGGATCCGACCGCCGATGCGGCCATCATTTCCCGTCTACCGAGTTACCTGATCGGTTCTCCGATTATTCGCTTCACTCCGCCGGCTGCTGCTGCCGACCAGGTGGATTTCCTCTGCGCCGCACCTTTGCTGGACAAGAGCCGGAAGGACAACGCGGGGGCTTTCCCGCTGGATCTGCCTCATCGCCTGACGCAGATCAAGTTCGGTTTCAACTATTCCGGTGTGCTGGCCGACCCGGCCCATCATTTCGTTCAGGTGTCGAGTATCGAGCTTCGCGGTGTCGTCAGTTCCAAGTACCTTTATTTCACGGAGACGGTGCCGTATGCTACGGACTGCGCATGGAGTGATGCGGTTTCTCCTACGGACAAGACAAACGCTGCCGAGCCTTTCCCGACAGCCGATTACCGGATAGATACTGCTACCGGAGGTTTGCTTTCCGGCCCTTCCGGCGATGTCCCGGCCAGGGACGGAGGCAATACGAACCATCTGACGCTGTCTACGGACGCGGGTATCCTTTACCTGCTACCGCAGGAAATACCCGTTGGCGCTGAGTTGGTAATTAACTACTATACTGGCGAACAGCATGGCGTACCGCTGACTTCGGACGTGCTCACGGTGCCGCTGCGTACCGCCACCCTGACGGCCTGGCCGATGGGCAAGCAGGTGCGCTATCTGATCACCCTTAACATCCCAAATCAACAGTTCAGCGGCCTGACGGCCCAGGTTTACGATTGGGAGGATTCCGGCAATGTTGATAACGGAGGAACTCCGCATGAATTGTTGCCCCATAACTGATGCCATGAGACAGCTCGAACTTCATATTCTTTCGCTTATGACGCTGGCGTTGCTGGCATCCTGTTCGCGCATGGATTCGGGATCCTCAGAACTCCCGCAGGCCGTCGTGAATATCCGGGCTTCCCTGGACGAAGCCGCACCGGAAACCAAGGCGCTGGTCAATTTCCCGGAAAGAATCCAGTACGGCATCTTCACCTGTATCAGTGCGAACAATGTTCCTGCCCCGGCAACAAACTATGAGCAGTTCAAACCCAGCATCTGGAACGCTCAGGCCGATGGCTCCGGCACCACCTGGACCTACAAGAACGTGGCGTCCTATGCCACCGGCGAGTTGTATTCCAGCGGTGGCAACACGTTCGTCCTGTTCGGACGCAATGACAATCAGACCGCCGATCTGTACGCCTATGCCCCCTGGTCTCTGGCGGCCTACGCGTCGGGGCCCCTGGCCATTCCCTTCTCGCGCGACAAGGACTTGATGTATGCAACGCAGAATACGGCCCGGGAGAATCATAACCTGAATCCTGCAAGCGGGAGCCCGCTTAACGCTGCCTTCAGTTTCCGGCACGTAATGGCGCGGCTGATCTTCCGCTTCCGGCTGCTCAACGACAATACCACGATGTCAGTCACGCTCTCCTCCATCAAGAACAACCATCCGGCGGGAGGAACGGCGGTGCTCTATACGTCCGGCACATTCAATATCATTGACGGGTCGCTTAACGACAAGCAGTCCACGGACGAACTGACCAACGTAAAGAGCTGTACGGCTTATTATACGGCCGATCCTGCGGTCTATGATTCCAGGAGCGCCATCGATTTCACGCTGGTTCCGACAGAAATCACGGAAGATGACGAATTGACTTTCACCTTCTCCTCCGGAGGCTTCAAGCTTCCATTCTTTGTCTTGAAACGGGACTGGGTCAAGCATAGCGACGGAACCACGTATGGCTTCAAGGCCGGCTATACCTATACGTTCTACTTTACGCTGGACAACTATGTCCGTTTCGACGGATTCAATATCCAGGAGTGGGGTGCCAGGGAAGATACGCTTACCCACGGAGTAATCTGATACTGCTATGAAGAGATTTCTTTCCTTTGCATATACGCTTCTGTCGCTTCTGCTGCTGGTCGTCCTGTCCGGCTGCAGGCGGATGCAGCTGCCGGGGGAGGAAGAGCCCGAGGGAACGGTGATGTTGTCCGCTGAGACGAAGGCCCTGCCTGCGGGAGTCAACACCTTTCGCGTGGCGCTGTTCCACAACCGGCAGTATTCCGGCCGTTCCGGCACCTATTGTACAAATACTTTCTCCTATACTGACAGTTACACGGATCCTTCGAATCCGCATACCTACACCTGGCTCAAGCCTTGTAAGGTAAACGCGTCCGGCGAGCCGCTGGACAATACTAATCCGGGCGTTGTCACGACCATTGACGCCGCCGACCATAGCAGTATTTACGGCCTCCGCTGGAATAACGGCGGCAGTGGCTGGTCCGGCAATGCCCATCTGGTGGCTATCGCTCCGGCGGTGGATTTTGTCTGGGAGGGGCATGCCGCCTATCTCCCCTGGACGATCGACAGCAATGTGTATGTCAGCGACCCGGTGGAAGGCGGTTTTACCGGCATCTGGTTTCGGGGGGAATATGTGTACACTTCTTCTTCCTTGAGTGAGGACAGCAGCCTTTCCAAAACCCTGATGGACCGTCGCGCCAAGGTGACTGTCAAGATCCAGTGCAGCACCGACCTCATTCCTTCCACAAAACTGTTTGACGTCCGCGTTACAGACCGCATCATTTCCGACCGCTTTTACCTGCATGAGGAAGGGGATCATCCCCAGGGCTTCACCCGGCCGCTCAGTATAGACAATCCCATCCTTACAGAGTATTTCACCGTGGACAGCGACCCTGCCCACGCACTGGTGTTGAAGAACAGCAGTAATCTCCCGGATTACTCCGATCCCGCTAATCTGAATGCCCCCCTGGCCTATGGAGGAGACTATTGGATTTCGGCCGATCCGTTCTATGTCCAGGCCCGGGATTACTCCGACCAGTGGATGACCGGCAAGCGGCCGACGATTGTGGTAAAACTGGGGCCGGACCCCTCTACCCAGTTTACGGTGCGGGTTCCGCTGGACCAGGAGTTGCTCCCTATGCACCACTATCTTTACACCCTGGACGTTAAGAATGCCTATATGGCCTATTCCTTCCAGGCGGTAGGGTGGGACACGCCTGTGCTGGGAGGAAACACCGTCGCCGAAACCCCGGCCTGTTTGGGCACGGTGGCCATTGGCGGTCCTTCTTCCGGCGACGATGACTGGGGCAATGGCGGAGGCGGTACGGCCGATCCTCCCGTAAACTCATAGCCTTATGAAACAATTGGGACGCTTCATATCGCTTCTTTTGCTGGCAGGTTTCCTGTCGGCCGGCTGTTCGCAGCTGGAGTCCCCTCAACCTGGGCCGGAGCCCGTATCTTGCGAATTCGTTTCCGTGCCCGTTTACCTGACCGTTGCTCCCGAAGAAGACGGTACCCCTGCCACCAAGGTGGACTACGAACCGGATGCCCCGGGCTACAATGCTGCCAACGCCATCAAGACCCTTACCATCCTGCAGTTCGAGAAGGATGCGGTAGGTGACGGTTACACCCGCGTGGGCAACCAGGTTTGTTACAGCTGGCCGCTGCCGGACGGAGAAAACATTGCCCTGGCCACCTCTCCGCGGGAGAATATCATTTTTGTCATTGCCAATGCAACTGCGCCGGGCGAGCAGACTATTCCGCTGTCCGGAAGTGTCTCGCTGGACGGTTTCCTAAGGAGCGAAAACAGCAACCTGCTAAGTACGCTGGACGCCCTGGACGGAACGGGCATCTGGTATACGCCTAATGGCGGATCAGACAAATACTTGCGGATGAGCGCCACCCAAGTGGTTCCCAAAGTGACGCTGGGTACCACCCTGGGAACCGCGGGAGACCCCCTGGAGCTCAAACGCAACTGCGCCAAAGTGACGGTAAATGTGAAAAACACCAGTTCCGGTGACGATCTGGTAGAGATTGAGTCCGTACAACTGTGCGACATCAATCAGAATTACCATTTCCTGACCAATTATACCGGATTCATCGACCCGTATTCGCCCATGACTCCCCGCCGCTTCAATAATGCCATGCAGGCTTTCCCGGCCGATAAAAACCCGGAAGGCGGCAGTGCCGGAGCCACTGAGTCATATTCCTTCTATGTCCCCGCGAACATGCGGGGGACGGTTGAAAATGACGCGCAAATTGATAAGAACCGCCATGCTCCGCAGGGTGCTACGTACTTCCGCATTTATGCTACCTACGGTTCTCCGGCCAAGTATGTCACCTATACCTATTATCTGGGAGCCAATCTTACCTCCGACTTTAACATCGAGGCAAATAAAAAATACGAGTTTACCATCGACATCAAGGGAAGGGACAATCTGGAGATGGATTCCCGTTTTGAGGACAGGGGCGAAATCAAGTTCGACCTGGATGCCAATTGTTACATGCTGAAGCCTCCCGTCCAGGCGGGAGCCACAACCACTTATTCCATTCCGGTTCGCCGTGCGGCGGTATTCTGGAACCGGCCGAGCACCAACATGGGTCTGTACGGTGCTGGAGAAGGTGCTCCAGAATATACCTTGACAGAGACGGATACGTGGAAGGCAAATCTGGTCTGGAATGAAGTGAAATACGCGAATGGCGACCCGGTTGATGACGGCGATCTTCTGATTACAGATTCCGGTACGGGCTTCGATCCCAATAATCCCATCGGACAGGCTTACATTCAGGTGAGGGTGACGCCCGGGATGAGGGGCAACGCCCTGGTGGCCATCCGGAAAAAGATAAATGCTACTGAGTATGGGGAAATCATCTGGAGCTGGCACCTCTGGGTAACGGACTATGATCCATACGTTCAAATGACGCCCATTGCAGGCAATTACCTTTATACCGTCCCCGGCGGGGAAATCCACCGTTACGCCGACGCGGCCGGCAAAACGCTCTGGGTGGGCGGAGATTATGCGAATGCGTTTATCATGGACCGCAACCTGGGAGCCCTTGTCGCTGTGGGCAACCCGGACGATTACATCCTTAGGAACGGGCTTTATTATGAGTGGGGCCGCAAGGACCCGCTTCCGAGAAACATAGTTGAACCCAGCGTAAGAGCCAACAATACGGGAGAACCCGAAGGAAATGGCTTATTGGCGAGAGCGAATATCCGCTACAGCGTGCATCACCCAGCCGTGTTTATTCCTGGTGCGGGTACGTCGGACACGTCCTGGACGAACTACGACTTGGAAGGACCCACCTTGGGGGCCGATGTTACCTGGCTGGATCCAAGAATCGACCAACATGGTGCCGATTACTGCGAAAGCGGGAAATCTGTATATGATCCCTGTCCGTATGGCTGGCAGGTTCCGACGAATGGTACCTGGTCGGATTTTTCAGCCGCCAATACCAGTTTGTCCACATCAGAGGCAAAGGAGGGTAAATACTATTATCCGGAGGGATACGATCCGCTGGCTCCAAAAGGCCGCATTCTGTACCCCACTTCCGGCATCAAAGGCTATTACGGCAGTGGAGGTGTGAACGACAGCGGTAAGAATGGCGGCGGACGCTTGTGGAGCGATACTCCTTATCTGCATAATGGCCATAGACATGGCTATCAATATGAGTTCTCTTACGCTGGATGGTACTGGAACAGCTATTATCACAATTGTTATGGGGCGGCGGTAGCCGTCCGCTGCGTCCGGCTGGATTATCGCCGTCCGTATTAAGTAATTATTTAGCATGAGCGTCAAATCCGTCATATCCCATTTTATGCTGGCAGTATTGTTGTTGGCTGGCTGTACGCGGCTGGGAGATTCGTCGCTTGATCCGGCGAATGACGGAAGAGAGCTTGTCCCTGTATCCCTGTCGCTGGCTATCGCCCCCACCGAAGATGGCATGTCCGCCACCAAAACGGACTACGAACCGGATACCTGGGGAGCAGGTGGTGCCGCTGCCGCCATCAGGACCTTGTTGGTTCTGCAGTTCGAATGGCAGGATCCGTCGACCCCCGGTACGGCGCGTTTGATTCACCAGCAGTTCATTTCGGACGGTGTCTCCGGCAAAGTGAAGTTGGTGGCGTCCAAAGCTAAAAATACTGTTTTCATTATTGCCAATGCCAGTGGAAGGCTGGCTCTTCCGCTCAACCTCCCCTTGGCCGATTTCCTGGAGAGATACAATGGCAATCCGCTATCGGCAATCGACGATTTGACCGGGTCCGGGATATGGTATTCTCCCGATGGGACCACCGCCAATCGCTATCTGCGTATGAATACGTGCGTGGTACTGGACGATGGGGTAACCGCCGGAACGTCTCTGGGTGCCGCGTATCTCAAGCGCAATTGCGCAAAAGTGGTGGTGAATGTAAGGAATACCAGCCCTTCTTCCAACAGGGTAGTCATTGACGGTGTACAGTTATGTGACATTAACCGGAATTATCACTTCGTCACAGAAATCCCGGCGGCGCTTGCTCCGCTTACACTGGTTGACTCTTACGCTGGTTTGGATACCGAGCGGATTAATGATGTGGAAAAGGCGTTTTTATATAATGACAATCCCGATCAAAGCCAGCAATATATTTTTTATGTCCCGTTCAATGAGCGGGGTTCGGTCGCGGCAGTAACATCCCAAACCGGCAAGAACGATCAGGCGCCTCTGGGAGCCACGTTTTTCCGCATTTATGCCACCAGCGGCGGTAATCAAGTGAACTACACCTATTACATGGGAGCCAACCTTGTTACAGATTTCAATCTGGAGCCCAACAAGAAGTATGTATATGACATCAACATCAACGGCAAGGGCAATGCGGTGACGGATTCCCGTATCGAGGATATGAGCGATGTCACTTTTACCGGGGATGCCAACTGCTATATGCTTATGCCGCCTGCTTTCCGGGACGGACAGAACCCTACGCGTACATACAAGATTCCGGTTCGTCGCGCGGCGGTGTTCTGGAACCAGTCGGGCACCAACATGGGAGTCTATGGCGCGGCCGACAGACCGGCATATACCCTGCTGGAGGACACGGAATGGGAGGCCAGTTTTGTATGGAACGAAATTAAGGACAAAGACGGAATAATGGTGAGTGACGATGTCCTTCTGGTGGATAATGCCGGTGTAGGCCATACTTCGGTGAGCGGCATGGGCTTTAATCCTGCCAGCGCGTCCAACCCGTATATCCGGATTCGGATAGGTGCGGGAATGAAAGGGAACGCCGTTATTGCCATCAGGAAGACCAGCGGGGAAACGCTGCATGACGTCTTGTGGAGCTGGCACATTTGGGTAACGGACTATGATCCGTACATAGACCGCTCCCCGGTAGCGGACACTTACATTTATACCGTCCCGAACGGTGAGATTCACCGTTATGCCGATGGAGCAGGCAAAACACTGTGGGCCTCGGGTGATTACAAGACGGCTTTCATGATGGATCGCAACGTGGGGGCCACCGTTGCCAACTCAGGGGAGCAGGGAAACAATCCCGCCATCGGATGCTATTATCAATGGGGACGCAAGGACCCTTTCCCCACCACGGGAACGGTTACCACCATCACGGCCGATCAGGCCGGTACCGCGCCGGAGGGCGTTGGGGTAAAGTACAATATCCGCTATTCTATCCATAATCCGACTATGTTTATCACGCCTTATTCCGGCAACCTCTTTGTTTGGACGTCGTATGAGAACGACCCGAATGGGGCGATTATCGGAAGGGCGAATGCCGCATACATCGACCCCAAGGCAGACGAGCACAGCGAGTCCGCCGATTACTGCGAGACGGGAAAATCAATTTACGACCCCTGTCCGTACGGCTGGCGACTTCCCGCCAATGACACCTGGTCGGATTTTACCGCCAGTACTAGGGAATTGTTGGCCTCGCGTGCCGGGGGATACTATTACCCGGGTGGTATTTCGTCCGGGCACGGTCGTATCTACTTCCCCTCTACGGGCTGGCGCCGATTCGATACCGGAGTGCAGGAAGCTACCAACGTCTTCTGCTGTCTGCGGTGTTCTTTTTCGACTTACCAGTTCTATACATATAACGGCGGTTATAATGCAACCGGCGATCAGTCGGGCGGCGTCCCGGCCCGCTGCATTCGCCTCTCCCATAAACTTCCGTACTAAGCTGACATGACGAAGCGTCTGCATATCCTTGTCTTACTCCTGCTGGCCGCTTGCACGAAGGTGCCGGAGGGCGGTGGCGTGGCTGCACCCATGCAATCCGACGAGCCGATCGGCTTCGCCGTGGGCGGGGAGGAGACGAAAGGGCAGGCGCCCATCACCACGCTCGCCGCGCTCGCGCAGCAGGATTTCAGCGTCAGCGCGTGGTACACCCCTCAGGGCGGGAAATTCAAGGACCGGCAGTCGGTCCGCTATTTCGCGAACCACCGCTTCGGCTACGTGTCGGCCGCGCTGGAAGGGGAGACGAGTTTCCCGAACGCGTGGCAGGGCGTCGCCGCGCACGCCGCGACGGGCATCGTGGAGGCGAATCCGGTCTACTGGCCGCTCGACGGCACGCTGAGCTTCTTCTGCTATGCGCCGTACCGCGCGGATGCC
>JAFZBM010000132.1 GCA_017561765.1 Bacteroidales bacterium
AAGGGGAATGGCGTCGCTCGCTTCCACTACTTCATTGACTTTCTCAAGGGTGTCGATTCCGATTGCGGAGCACCAGTCTTTGTATTCCTGCCTCGCGGCTTCAATCTTGGTCATATCAGTTATCGTTTAATTCGGGAATTTCTTCGCGTTCGTTGAACGGTTCCAGGAAAGGATTGCCTGTGCGTTCATCGCTGATGGTGCTGGATGGCCCGTGGCCCGGATAGACGGCGGTGCTCCCGTCCAGCCACATCAGTTTCTCCATTATGGAACGTATTTCGTCATCGTAGTCGCCGCCGTAAAGGTCGCTGCGCCCTATCGCCCCGGCAAAAAGGGTATCGCCGGTGAAGAGCACGCCGGAATCCTCTTCATGGTAGCATACGCTGCCGGGGGAGTGCCCGGGCGTTGTGATTACCTTGAAGCGCATGCCGGCGGCTTCGATTACCTGTGAATCGACTATGTCTGTAGTGGAGAATGAAGGGTCTGCAACAGGAATGCCGAATTTGGCGACTCTCTGGAAATACTCTATTACGCATTTGTCTGCCGGAGACATATACACAGGGCATCCGTAGCGCTTCTGGAGGGCCGCTACGCCGTAGATATGGTCAAAGTGCCCGTGTGTGAGCAGTATGGCTTCGGGCTGAAGTCCGCGGGCGTCGAGAAAGTCTGCGAGCCGCCGCTGCTCCGCCGCGTCTTCGCATCCCGGGTCGACTATCACGCAGCGTCCGGGGGCGCCTGCGGCGACAAAAGTATTTTCTTCCAGTCTGTTGACTATGAATCGAAATATGTCCATGATTTATTTGGCAAAAATACGAAATTCTGTGTATTTTTGTAAAAAAAGAACCCATACAGATGCATATCGGAATAGCTGGAAACATCGGTTGCGGAAAAACCACGCTCACGCGCATGCTGGCCGCACATTATGGATGGACTCCCAAGTATGAGGCCGTAACGTACAATCCCTATCTTGAGGATTATTACAAGGACATTCCGCGCTGGTCGTACAATCTGGAAACCTATTTCCTGGCCCAGCGTTTCAGGGACGTGCTGGAGATTGCCTCGTCGAACGACGTCATCATCCAGGACCGCACCCTGCAGGAAGGCGTGCACATCTTCGTGGCCAACAACCGGGAGCAAGGCAACCTCTCCGAACGCGATTACGACACTTACATGCAGCTGTACGAACTCATGATGTCCATGGTGAGCCCTCCCGACCTGCTCATCTACCTAAAGTCGTCCGTGCCCCACCTGGTGTCGCAGATCCAGAAGCGCGGACGCGACTATGAACAATCCATCAGCCTGGAATACCTCTCGGGACTCAACCGCCACTATGAGGAGTGGATAGGGAACTACAAAGGCAGGCTGCTGACCATAGACGCGGACTCTCTTGATTTCGAACACAATCCCGAGGATTTCTCCTCCATAACGGACAAAATAGACGCCGAACTCTACGGCCTATTCAAATAATTGTTATCTTTGTAATTTGTAATACACGATAATATGCACGTAGCAATAGCGGGAAATATCGGAAGCGGAAAAACGACGCTCACCAAGATGCTTGCAGCCCATTATGGCTGGACTCCCAAGTTCGAACCTGTGGATTTCAATCCCTATCTTGCCGATTATTATGAGGATATGGAGCGCTGGTCCTTCAATCTCCAGATTTATTTCCTCAATAAGCGTTTCAAGGATATACTCGAGATATCCAAGTCGGACAAGGTTATTATCCAGGACCGTACCATCTACGAAGACGCACGCATCTTTGCCCGCAACCTGCACGACATGGGCCTGATGAGCACCCGCGACTTCGAAAACTACACCGACCTTTTCGACCTTATGATGTCGCTGGTGGGCCTGCCCGACCTGCTTATCTACCTGCGCTCCACCATTCCCAACCTCATTGCGCAGATCCAGAAGCGTGGCCGTGAATACGAGAAAAGCATTCGTATCGATTACCTTACCGGACTGAACGAAAAATACGAAGACTGGATAGGTTCTTACAAGGGCAACCTTCTCATAGTAGATGCGGACAACATCAAGTTTGGCAACAGGCCCGAGGATTTTGAATTGATTACTAATATGATAGATGCCAAACTTTACGGGTTGTTCCCGGAAGAAGGCAAGTAAAACTTAATAATGGACAAACAGCTGAAGACTATTATCGACTTTGTCGATTTTTATACCGAAAAATACGGAGACGCCACTTTCCTGAGGGAAAAGACCGGCGATGTGTGGACGGAAACATCTTTCAAACAGACCAGGGCCGAAGGCATACTCTATGCCGCAGGCTTCATGGCTCTCGGACTCAAGAAGGGAGAAAAGGTGGCGCTCATTTCGGAGGGCCGCAACAAGTGGATTTACAGCGAGTTGGGCGTGCTTTACGCAGGCGGTACCGACGTGCCCCTTTCTTTTAAGCTGGAGTCGGATTTCGATCTGACCTTCCGCATCAACCATTCCGATTCCCGCTTCATCATAGCATCCGAAAGCCAGATCGACAAGGTGCGCCGCGTTATTCCGCAGTGCCCCGCGATCGAGAAAATCATAGTCCTCGACGATCTTCCCCTCCAGGAGAACGAAATTTATGTCGAAGAGCTCCGCAGGAACGGAGAGACTTTCCTTAAGGAGCACAAGGACGAGCTTGACGCCCGTATCGCTTCCATCCAGCCGGGCGACTATGCCAACATATCCTACACCTCCGGCACCACCGCCGATCCCAAGGGCATCCTGCTCACCCATAACAATTACACTTCCAACATTGTACAGTGCAATTCGGTGGTCAAGATAGACCAGGGTGACGTGATGCTCATCATAACTCCTCTGGACCACTGTTTCGCACATGTTGCCGGCTTCTACTTCATGATGAGCAACGGAGGCAGCATAGCCACCGTGCCCGGCGGAAAGAGCGCGATCACCATGCTGCGCAACATCCCCATGGCCATACGCGAGGTGCGTCCCCATGTGATGCTTTCCGTTCCCGCCATTTCCAGGAACTTCCGCAAGAACATAGAGGCAGGCATCAAGAAGAAGGGGCCCAAGGTGCAGAAACTCTATGAGTTCGCCCTCAACAACGCCATAAAGTACAACCGCGAGTATTACAACATGGGCAAGCCCTGCTGGAAACTCTGGTGGCGGAAGCCCATTATGGCCCTGATGGACAAGCTAATCTTCAAGGGTGTGCGTGAAAGCTTCGGCGGCCGCCTGAAATTCTTTATCGGCGGCGGCGCCCTGCTCGACATTGAGCTGCAGCGCTATTTCTGCGCCGTCGGAATGCCTATTTTCCAGGGCTACGGACTCACCGAGGCGACTCCCGTGATCTGCGCCAACTCCGCTGGCCATGCACGCTTCGGCTCCTCCGGACGCACCGTGAAGCCCATGGACATCAAGATTTGCGACGAAGAAGGCAGGGAACTGCCTCACGGCACTACCGGCGAGATAGTTATACGCGGCGGAAACGTCATGGCCGGATATTGGAAGAATCCCGAGGCCACTGCGGCCACCATAGTGGACGGCTGGCTGCATACCGGCGACCGCGGTTACATCTGCGCCGAGGATCCCCGTTTCCTCTATGTTACCGGACGTTTCAAGAGCCTGCTCATCTCGTCCGACGGTGAGAAATATTCTCCCGAAGGCTATGAGGACAGCCTTGCCGACGGCTCCCGTTTCATAGAGGCCTCCGTGCTCCACAACAATCAGAGCCCGTGGACCGTCGTGCTCGTCATACCCAACAAGAATGCTCTCGCGGATGCGGTTAAAGAGAAGGGGATGGATCCCGCTTCCGACGCAGGCCTCAGGGCTCAGCTCGACATCATCAAAGGCGAAGTGGATTCCTACCGTCCCGGCGGCCGTCATGCCGGTCTCTTCCCGGAGAAGTGGCTGCCTGCGGCTATAATAGTCGGCGAGACGCCTTTCACCGAACAGAACGGCATGCTCAACACCACGTCCAAGATGGTGCGCGGCAAGGTCGAGAAGTTCTATGCTGACCGCATCGAATATGCCATGACTCCCGAGGGCAAGGACCTTTATAACGCTAAAAATTTAGAATCAATTAAATAACGTTTATTATGACTAAATCTAATGCCGGCAAGAGTTACACGCCCGCCATCGCGGTGTGTTTTGCACTCTTTTTCATGATCGCATTTGTCACCAACCTCGCAGGGTCCATGGGCGTGGTGGTGACCAATCAGTTTGGCGCTAGCAAGGCCCTCAGCCAGTTGGGGACCCTCGCCAACTTCATCGCCTACGCCTGCATGGGTATTCCGGCAGGCCTGATTCTTCGTCGCAAGGGTTACAAGTTCACGGCACTGGCCGCAGTCGTCATCGGCTTCTTCGGCGTGGGCGTCCAGTTCCTCTCCGGCTATGTCGAGAGCTTTGCGGTTTACGTGGCCGGCGCATTCGTGGCCGGTTTCTCCATGTGTATGCTCAACATTGTCGTCAACCCTATGCTCAACACCCTGGGCGGCGGTGGAAATAAGGGCAATCAGCTCATCCAGTGGGGCGGTTCCTGCAACTCCATCGGAGGTACCATCGCTCCTTTCCTCGTGGGCTGGCTTGTAGGCGGCTCAATACAAGATGCGACAGTTGCAAAAGCAGCTCCGGTCATGATCATCGCCATGGTAATCTTCGCAATCGCTTTCATTGTGATTATGCTCACCAAGATTCCCGAGCCCCATATGGAGACTGCCGAGGAGAAGGCTGCCCGTCTTGCCGGCAAGGCCGTCAAGAATCCATACAGCCCCCTGTCGTTCCGTCATTTCGTGCTCGGTGCCGTGGCAATCTTTTTCTATGTCGGTATCGAGGTCGGTATCCCCAACACCGCCAATATTCATTTCTCGGGACTTGACTGGGTCGGTCCGGCACTTACGGGTACCCTTATCAGCGCATATTGGTTAAGTATGTTGTTTGGCCGTCTTGTAGGTGCTTCCGTCGGCGCCAAGGTGTCCAGCAAGACAATGCTCCTCTGCACGGCTTCTCTGGCCATCATATTTATCCTGGTTGCGATGTTCGTTCCCGAAACCGCCGTTATAGGCAAGATTCCCGTGAGCCTTATTTTCCTTGCCCTCTGCGGTTTGTGCACCTCCGTCATGTGGGGTTCCATCTTCAACCTCTCCGCGGAAGGACTTGGCAAGTATACTGCTGCAGCTACCGGTATATTCATGACTTTGGTTTGCGGCGGCGGAATCATCCCCTTCATCCAGAATGCCATAGCTGACATTCCCGGTGTCGGATCCATGAAGAGCTACTGGCTTATCATCGCCTGCCTGGCCTACCTCATTTTCTATGCCCTCGTTGGCAGCAAGAATGTTAATAAGGACATCCCTGTAGAATAAGCCATGGAACAGCCTTACGTACTCGGTATCGATATTGGCGGCCAGACTGCGAAATGCGGTGTGGTGAACGCCAGGGGCGAGGTGCTTGCCCAGACCATCATGGTGTCGAACAAGCATAACGACGCCCAGTCTTTCGTGGACGCCCTTGCTTCCACCCTCAAGAAACTTATTGCCGACGCCGATCTTGAAGGCCAGGTGCGCGGGATTGGCGTAGGCGCCCCCAACGGCAATTACTATACGGGAGAAATTAAAGACGCTCCCAATCTTTCGTGGGCCCATGAGAAGAATGTTCCCTTCGCCAGGATGCTCTCTGAGGCCATGAACGGCATGGCCGTTGCCCTTACCAACGACGCCAACGCGGCCGCGGTCGGCGAGATGACCTACGGCGCCGCCAAGGGGATGAAGGATTTCATCATGATAACCCTCGGTACCGGCGTCGGAAGCGGAATAGTCATCGACGGAAAGGTCCTTTACGGTCATGATGGATTTGCGGGTGAACTCGGGCATACCTGTGCCGTGCGCGGCGGCCGTCTCTGTGGCTGCGGCAAGCAGGGCTGTCTTGAGGCATACTGCTCCGCTATCGGAGTCGCCCGTACCGCCGTGGAATGGCTGGAACAGCATCCCGATGAGCCTTCGCTGCTCCGTCTGCGCGAGAATATCACTTCCAAGGATGTTTATGAAGCGGCAAAGGCTGGCGATAAGGCGGCCAGGGAGATTTTCGATTTCACCGGCACCCTGCTTGGGCGCAGTTTCGCCGATTTCATCGCGTTCTCCGCGCCTGAGGCCATAGTGCTGTTCGGTGGTCTCGCCAGGGCCCGTGAGTTCCTGTATGAGCCCATTCTGAAGGCCATGAACGACAATGTGCTCCCTCTGTGGAAGGACAAGGTGAAACTCCTGTTCTCGAGCCTTTCCGAGTCGGATGCCGCCATACTCGGCGCTTCCGCACTTGCGTGGAATTTATAATCAATTAATGTATATTTATTAACGATGAAAACCAACAAATTATTCTTCGCACTCGCAATGGGTGCTATGATTGCAGCCTGCACTCCCAAGCCGGTGGAGCCCGCAGTTGACGGAGATGATGCCAAGGCAGGTGTCGAGGCTGTGAAGACTCTCAAGGACTTTACTCCCAGCAAGGCTGAGATTGATTCCGTGAGCTATCTGCTCGGCGTCAACTTCGGAAGCTTCCTCAAGGGATACAATTTCGGAGATGTCAATTATTCGCAGATGATGGCCGGTATGAAGGATTATGTGAAAGCCAAGGGCGATTATCGTGATCCCGACTTCAACTCCCAGTTCAAGATCAGCCCCGAGCTCATCAACGATGTGTTCAATGCATATCTTGAGAAACGTCACAACTACACTCTCCTTGCCAACAAGGAGAAGGGCGAGAAGTTCCTTGCCGCCAACCTCAAGAAGGAAGGCGTAGTCGAGACCGAGAGCGGCCTGCAGTACAAGATTATCGAGCCCGGTAACGATGTGAAGCCCGGTCCTCAGGACACTGTGTGGGTAAGGTATAAGGGTACCCATATTGACGGAACCGTGTTCGATGAGACCGCCGAGGGCGCCGAGGCCGTGCATTTCCCTCTCAACGGCGTCGTGGCCGGTTGGACCGAGGGCCTGCAGCTCATCGGTGAGGGCGGCGAGATCGATCTCTTCGTTCCCGCGAAGCTCGGTTACGGTGAAAGCGGCCGTCCCGGCATCGATCCCAACTCCACTCTTCTCTTCAACGTGAAGCTCGAGAAGGTCGGCAAGTATGTCCCCGCTCCCGAGCCTGAGAAGAAGTAATTTCAGACCGATTTAACGACAGAGGGTGACCGTTTCCGGCCACCCTCTGCTGCGTTTATACATTTTATGTCAAATATAAAAGCTATCTTTGCGATATGCTGACACTAATTCTAGCCGCGGCCATCAGTGCCGCCACACCCGTATTGCGGGAAGACAATATCCCCGAAATCGTTTCCCTGCTCACCCTTGAAGAAAAAGCTGCAATCCTTGTGGGCTGCGGCTCCACGGCGTTCGACGGCATAGGCCGCAACGATGTCGGCGTCAAGGGCAGCGCCGGAGCAACCCACGCCATCCCTCGTCTGGGCATCCCGTCCATAATCTTTGCCGACGGGCCCGCCGGGCTGCGCATCGATCCGGTCAGGCCCGGTACCGACAAGACCTTCTACTGCACGGGTTTCCCCATCGGCACCATGCTCGCGTCCACATGGAACACCGACATTGTGCGCGAAGTGGGCGGGGCTATGGGCAACGAAGTGCTGGAATACGGTGTCGACGTGCTGCTGGCCCCCGGAGTCAACATACACCGCAATCCGCTCTGCGGCAGGAACTTCGAGTATTACTCCGAAGACCCGCTGCTGGCCGGCGAGATAGCTGCGGCATATATCAGCGGAGTGCAGTCCAACGGAGTGGGAACTTCCATCAAGCATTTCGCACTCAACAACCAGGAGCTCAACCGGCTGCACAACGATGCAAGGGTGAGCCCGAGGGCAATGAGGGAAATATATCTCAAGGCCTTTGAGATTGCCGTACGCAAGGCGCAGCCGTGGACTCTTATGAGTTCGTACAATTATATCAACGGTACGCATGCCTCCGAGGCGCCCTGGCTCCTGACCGACATACTCCGCGGGGACTGGGGCTTCCGGGGAGTGGTGGTGACCGACTGGGGCGGCGGCTACGATACGGCGGCCCAGATCCATGCCGGCAACGACCTCATACAGTCCGGCTCCGATTCCCGTTACAATGCTCTCATACAGGCGGTCAAGGACGGACGTCTGTCAATTGAAGATGTGGATGCCTGCGTCACGAGGGCCCTCGAACTCATAGTCAAATGCCCCTCTTTC
The DNA here is from genome assembly GCA_017561765.1 of Bacteroidales bacterium. Taxonomy (GTDB): domain Bacteria; phylum Bacteroidota; class Bacteroidia; order Bacteroidales; family UBA932; genus Cryptobacteroides. The sequence goes on from JAFZBM010000132.1 coordinate 8,174, forward strand.
AAGGGGTACAGTCATTCGGACGATCCTGACCTGGAGGCCCACGCGCAAGTTTGCCGCAAGGCGGCTGACGAAGGGGTCATAATGCTCAAGAATGACGGTGCCCTTCCTGCAGGTCCGGACGGAGTGACGGCGCTGCTGGGCGTGACTTCCTACGACTTCATAGCCGGCGGCACTGGTTCCGGCGACGTGCACCGTCCCTATGTGGTTGATCTGCAGCAGGGACTTGCCGACGGCGGATTCACCCTTGAGCCCGGGCTTGACGGTTTCTATTCCAAATATATGGATGACGAGCGCTGGCGCTGCAGGATGATAGACGGCAACAATTCCTGGGTGATAGACAGGGAGCGCCCTATTGAAGCGGTGCCCGATTCGCTGATAGAGCGCGCGGCGCAAACCGCCGACCGTGCCTTCGTGACCATCGGAAGGGTTTTCGGCGAGGGCAAGGACCGTGACCTTCATTACTCTTATATGCTGCAGGACAGGGAGTTGGAATTGCTGCGAAAGACCGCTGACGCCTTCCATGCGCAGGGCAAGAAGGTGACGGTGATATTGAATGTAGGCGGCGTCGTTGAGATGGAGAGCTGGCAGAAACTGGCCGATGCCATAGTTCTCTGCTGGCAGCCCGGCGAAGAGGGCGGCCATACGGTAGCGGCTGTGCTCTGCGGCGGGGTAAACCCGTCCGGGCGCCTTCCGATGACTATTTCGCGTTGCTATGAAGACGAACCGTCTGCCCCCAACTTCCCCCGCGTGTTCGAGGACAAGCCCTTCAACTACTCATTCTACAGGCGTCTTGAGGGCAACAAGAAGGACTATACGGTCAAGGATATCGACTATACCGACTATGCCGAAGACATCTATGTAGGATACCGTTATTTCGGCACCAAGGCCCGTAACGCAGTGGCCTATCCCTTCGGTTACGGCCTCAGCTACACCACCTTCCGCTGGAGTAACATGACGGTTAAGAGCTCCGGAGTCTATTTGGTAAGTGTCACTGTAACGAACACCGGAAAGGCGGCCGGAAAAGATGTGGTGGAACTGTACGTCGCCGCCCCCGGCAGGAGCATAGACAAACCCTCCCGCGAACTCAAAGCCTTCGCCAAGACACCTCTGCTGCAGCCCGGAGAAAGCTGCACGGTAGAAATGACAGTGCCGGCAGAATCACTCGCCTCCTGGGAAGAACAGTGCTGGACGGTCGAGAAAGGCCGCTACCGCTTCATCGCGGCGCGTCATGCGGCTGATAAAGGCTTGAAATCAAGCGTACGCATTCGGGATTAGAAAGGGTATCCGGGCCGAGGCGGACAATCCGGTCGCTGCCGGTAATCTCACTCATGACCACCAGGTCCCTCAGGGCCTCTTCCTCAATGACGCGGTAGCGCCAGGGGGAGTCGGCCACTATATCCGGAATGCTCATCCCGATTTTATGCTCGATGTACTCTTCCAGGTCGAAATAATCGGCTCCGGGATGCTCTGCCGCCGCCTCGTCGCGGCCGGTATGGTGGGGGACAGCGAAGATCATAAGCTATTTAGCTCTTTTGCCGTATGAATACAGGCGGTAGTCAAGAGTGCCGAAGGTCAGTTTGTGGCGGGGCTTTGATGAAGGGTTGCCGTCGGGGCTGATTATAATTTTCACGGCTGAGTCCGCCCGGCCTTCGGTAAACGCCTTCCTGGCCGCCTCCGGATTGGAGTAAACCGTGACGCCCCTTGGAACGCCGTGCGCAATGGCGCCGAGTCCGGTATAGGCCACGGTCTCGGAATTCATGGCCGCTTCGGTATAATCCTGGATGATGCTGATGAACGCAGGCATGTACACAAGTTCCTGCCCCGATCCGTCCTGCTCGCCGGCGATGGGTATGGAAATAATCTCAAGCGGCCTTTTTAGTGCGTTGGAGTCGTTGCTCCTTCCTCCTTTTGAAAGAGTTAGGAATATGATTCCGCGACTCTTTTCGACGCAGAGGAAACAAAGGTCGGGATTGGTTTTCTGCTTTTCGTATTGCGCCGGCGTGCAGAATTCATAAGGGGAAATGGTCCAGAGAGAGGTGACTTCCTGCCTGATGGAAGCGTTGAGGGCGTCGGAGCCTCCGAGCACGACTTTGGTGGTCTTGCTCTTGAAATCCTGCAGCCTGAAACTCTTGGTGTAGATGCGCTTCTGCCCCCAGAGGCAGGCAGGCAGCAGCACTAAGGCAAGAAGCAATATTATTTTCCGAAACCGGCGTTTCATATCAGCAAAGTTATAAAATAATTCACTACATTTGTAGAGTTAAGACGCATATTATGGCTCAGTATATAGTTTCGGCCCGCAAATATCGTCCGGACTCGTTCGAAGCCCTTATCGGCCAGGACAATATTGCCCGAACGCTCAAGAACTCCATACTACGCGGGCAGCTCGCTCACGCATATCTTTTCTGCGGCCCAAGGGGTGTAGGCAAAACCAGTGCCGCGCGAATATTCGCCAAAACCATCAACTGTGCTCATCCTACCGCGGACATGGAGCCGTGCGGGGAATGTGAGTCCTGCGTGTCGTTCCGCGAGGGACGCTCCTACTGTATCCATGAGCTGGATGCCGCTTCCAACAACGGCGTGGAGGATATCAAGGCCCTGATGGAGCAGGTGCAGATTCCGCCGCAGGTAGGCCGTTACAGCGTGTACATCATAGATGAGGTGCACATGCTCACACAGTCTGCGTTCAATGCGTTCCTGAAGACTCTTGAGGAGCCTCCGGCACACGCGATTTTCATCCTTGCAACTACCGAGAAGCATAAGATAATCCCCACTATACTCAGCCGCTGCCAGACTTACGACTTCAACCGCATCAGCGTTCCCGACATCGTGCGCAATCTGCGCGACATCGCGGGAAAGGAGGGTGTGTCCGTCGACGATGAGTCGTTGCATGTGATTGCGCACAAGGCGGACGGGGCGATGAGGGATGCGCTCACTATCTTCGACCAGACTGTTGCTTTCTGCGGCACCGATATTCACTATGAGGATGTTATACGGAACTTGAATGTGCTTGATTATGAGTACAGTTTCAAGCTTGTGGACGCATTCCTGGCGAAGGATTACGCTACGGCGCTGCTGGTTTTCGACGAGATTTTGGCGAAGGGCTTTAATGCGCTGCACTTTGTGTCGGCGCTGGGTTCGCATTTGCGGGACTTGCTTGTGAGCCGTACCGGCGGGCTGGATGCACTGCTTGATTTGCCGGATTCGCTGAGGGCTCGTTATCGAGATCAGGCGGCGCGTTGTTCCGTGAAGTTTATTTATGAGGCGCTGGGGGTGATTTCGCAGTGCGAGGGGGGGTATAAGGCGGCGACGAACCAGCGGCTGCATATTGAGTTCGCTTTGATGCGGCTGGCGTTCCTCGGCGGGGTGCCTTCCGTTTCGGACGTTGCTCCGGTCGTCTCCGGCGCTGCTCCGGCTGCTGCTGCCGGGGCTCCCAAAAACTTGGGAAAAGGTCGCCCCGCAAGCACAGCCGTTCCCGATGCAGCTTCGACCGTTCCTGACGCCATTCCGGCAGCTGCTGCCGGGGCTCCCGATAACTTGGGGAAAGGTCGCTCCGGCAGCACAGCCGGAACGGCTCCCGTAGTTGCCGCTACTGGGAGCAAAACGACCGAAATTTCTCCCGTTGCTGCCGAAAAACCTTCTGCCGGGAGCAAAACGACCGATATTTCTCCCGTTGCTGCCGAGAAACCTTCTACCGGGAGCAAAACGGCCGAAATTTCTCCCGCTGCGCCCGAGAAACCGGTTGCTGCCGAAAAACCGGCCGCGCCTGTCAGGCCGGCGCCAAAACGCCGGGCTTCGGGCCTGTCCCTGGCCTCGCTGATGGACGACGAGGAGATTACCGTAGAGTTGGCTGCGGAAGAGGCTCCCACTCCGGAGATATCGCTTCCCGACGCTGAAACTATCAATGCGAAGTGGCAGGAACTTGCGGCCATGTACCATTCGCAGCCCCGCCTGGCCAACGCCCTTTCGGGCGCCAAGCTCGATGCGCGCGAGTCCGACGGCCTCTTTATCGTGTCCTTCGCAGTGGTCAACGAGGCACAGAAAAACTGGATAGCCGAAAAGAAACTCCGTGAGCTTGAAGAGCGTTTCCGCAAGCTTATCGACTGCCCCAAAATACGCCTTGAGCCATGCGTGATTCCGGAAGAGGAGCACGAGAACAAGATTTACATGCCCCAGGAGAAGGCCCGTGACCTGATGTCAAAAAACGTCGAGGTGGGCGAACTGGTTAAAGATTTAGCACTTGACATACGATGAAACTGCACTGCGAAAACCTTGTCAAGAAATACGGTCTGCGAACCGTGGTGAAAGGAGTCTCGATGGAAGTCGAGCAGGGGGAGATTGTGGGCTTCCTTGGCCCGAACGGTGCCGGTAAGACCACCAGTTTCTATATGATTACCGGCCAGATAGTGCCGAATGACGGCAAGGTGTTCCTGGACGACGAGGAAATCACCAAACTGCCGATGTATAAACGTGCCCAGAAGGGTATAGGCTATCTGCCCCAGGATGCATCCGTATTCCGCAAGATGTCCGTCGAAGACAATATCATGAGCGTTATGGAACTGAAGGGCATACCGCGCAAGGAACGTCAGGAGCGGCTGGAATCGCTTATCAATGAATTCAATCTCTCCAAGGTCCGCAAGTCGCTGGGTATCCAGCTCTCGGGAGGCGAGAGGCGCCGCTGCGAGATTGCCCGCGCGCTTGCCATCGATCCAAAGTTCATCTTGCTCGACGAGCCCTTCGCCGGCGTCGACCCCATTGCCGTGGAGGACATTCAGTACATCATCGCAAAGCTGAAATACAAGAACATAGGCGTCATCATCACCGACCACAACGTGGGCGAGACCCTGGCCATTACCGACAGGGCATACCTGCTGTACGAGGGCACCATACTCCAGCAGGGCACACCCGAGGCCCTGGCCGCCGACGATGACGTGCGTACGAAATATCTCGGAAGCGGATTCATCCTCAAGCGCTCTGTATCTGTGATACGGGCACAGGAGGAGCACCGTAAGGCCGTGGAGGCCGCATCAATGCAAAACCAGGAGGCGTAGAATGGAAAAGATTGCTGGAAAAATATCCCAAATCATCGGCCCTGTGGTCGATGTGCACTTTGAAAGCGACGGACAGGCCGGTGCTTCTGTCAAGCTGCCTTCGATTCATGAAGCCCTTGAGGTGGATGTTGAGGGCGGACGCAAGCTGGTCCTCGAGGTCCAGCAGCACATTGGCGAGGACACCGTGCGCTGCGTGGCCATGGATTCCACCGACGGGCTCCGCCGCGGACTTGAGGTGGTGAGGACGGAAAAGCCAATTGCGATGCCTGTCGGCGCGCAGATCAGGGGCCGCGTGATGAATGTCACCGGCGGGCACATCGACGGTCTTTCTCCCCTCAGTCGCGAGGGCGCGCTTCCCATTCACCGAGAGCCTCCCAAATTCGAGGATCTTGCCACGTCCCAGGAAGTCCTGTTCACAGGAATCAAGGTCATCGACCTTCTGGAACCATACCTGAAGGGCGGCAAGATCGGACTGTTCGGCGGTGCCGGCGTAGGCAAGACCGTGCTCATCAAGGAACTCATCAACAATATCGCCAAGAAGCACAACGGATTCTCGGTGTTCGCCGGCGTAGGTGAGCGTACACGCGAGGGCAACGACCTGCTGCGCGAGATGATAGAATCGGACGTCATACGTTACGGCGCCGAGTTCAAGAAAGCCATGGAAGAAGGTCGATGGGACCTTTCGACGGTCGATCCGGAAGAACTGCGCAAGTCGCAGGTCGCCATGGTGTTCGGACAGATGAACGAACCCCCGGGAGCCCGTAGCAGCGTGGCTTTGAGCGGCCTTACCCTGGCCGAGTCGTTCCGCGACAGCCGCGAGCCGGACGCCCCGCACGACATCCTTTTCTTCATCGACAATATCTTCCGTTTCACCCAGGCGGGCTCCGAGGTGTCCGCCCTTCTGGGACGTATGCCTTCCGCCGTGGGTTACCAGCCCACCCTGGCCACTGAAATGGGCTCCATGCAGGAACGTATCACCTCTACCAAGAACGGATCCATAACTTCCGTGCAGGCGGTCTACGTACCGGCCGACGACCTTACCGATCCGGCTCCCGCCACCACTTTCTCGCACCTTGACGCCACTACGGTGCTCAGCCGCAAGATAACGGCCCTTGGCATTTACCCGGCCGTCGATCCGCTTGACTCCACATCCCGCATTCTCGATCCGAACATAGTGGGGGAGGAGCATTACAATACGGCGCAGAGAGTTAAGCAGATACTTCAGCGAAACAAAGAACTCCAGGATATAATTGCGATACTCGGTATGGACGAGCTTTCCGACGAGGACAAGATTACCGTCAACCGTGCCCGCCGCGTACAGCGTTTCCTTTCACAGCCTTTCGCCGTGGCGGAGCAGTTCACCGGCGTGCCCGGCGTCATGGTCGACATAGCCGACACCATAAAGGGTTTCAACATGATTCTGGACGGAGAATGTGACTACCTGCCCGAGCAGGCCTTCCTCAATGTAGGTACGATTGAGGATGCCATTGCCAAGGGCGAAAAGATATTGGAACAGGCAAAATGACGGACCATTCCTTGACTCTCAAGATTCTGACTCCGGAAGGTTCTGCCTTCGAAGGACCCGTGGAAGCGGTGTTCGTTCCCGGAAGCGCCGGCCGTTTCGAGGTGCTGCCGGGGCATGCCCCCATAATCACCACCCTGACCGCCGGCGAACTCCGCTGGCGTGCCGCCGACGGTGAAAAGGGCACTGCTGTCCGCTCCGGAGCCTTGATGCTCAAGGATGATGTTTTGACCGTATGCGCGGATTTGGCAAAATAGCGGCGTTTCTAATTGCCGCCTTTATGCTGCTGCCGTGGAATGTATCCGCGGCGGCTCAGGAGGCCTCCGTGTCAGACGAATCGTCATCCATGACAGACGAAGACGAGTCGGTCGATATGGAGGAGTATATATTCGGCCACATATCCGACGCCTACGAATGGCACATCGCCACTTGGAAAGGGGAGGAAATAGCAATCCCTCTGCCCTGCATAGTATTCTCCGATGGTATTAAAGTATTCAGCAGCAGGAAGTTGGAGCACGGAGCCAGTTACAAGGGCCTTCGCATCGCCGCTGCCGGCGAGCCTCATGAAGGAAAAATTGTCCGAGTATCCGACGGCTCCCGCCCTTTCGACATCTCCATTACAAAGAACGTACTGGGACTCCTATTCGACAGCATACTCCTGATCGTGCTCATTCTTCTCTGCTCCAGGTGGTATCGCAGGCACGACGTACTTAAGGAGGCTCCTGGCGGCATTGCCGGGCTGTTGGAGCCTGTTATAGTTATGATTGAGCAGGATGTAATCAAGGATGCCGTAGGCCCCGAATACCGCAAGTATTCGCCATATCTTCTCACGGCTTTCTTCTTCATACTCATCAACAATCTGATGGGCATATTCCCGTTCTTCCCCGGAGGCGCCAATATAACAGGCAATATAGCGGTAACGCTGGTGCTGGCTATGTTCACATTCTTTATGGTGAACCTGTTCGGCAACAAACATTACTGGAAAGACATACTGTGGCCCGACGTTCCGATTTTTCTCAAAGCAATACCGATTATGCCCGCTATTGAGATAATCGGTATGTTCACCAAGCCCTTCTCGCTGATGATAAGGCTCTTCGCCAATATGCTGGCTGGCCATATCATGCTCCTGAGCACAATAGCGGTTATATTCCTCACAGCCAAAATGGGACCTGTGCTAAACGGCTCGCTTGGTTTTGTCTCCGTGCTGTTCGGCATCTTCCTTGACTGCCTGGAACTGCTTGTGGCATTTATCCAGGCCTATGTGTTCACTATGCTCTCGTCGGTCTTCATAGGGCTGGCGCACCAACACCCTGAAAAAGAAACCAATTAAATATAAATTAACATGTTAGGAACAATTCTTCAAGCGGCAGTACTTGCCAAGGTGGGTGGCGCGATAGGCGCCGGAATAGTAGCTATCGGAGCTGCAATCGGTATAGGTAAACTTGCCCAGAGCACAATGGAGGCCTCGGCGCGCCAGCCGGAAATCTCCGGCGGCCTGCGTACTACTGCCATCATTATCGGCGCCCTTATCGAGGGCGTGTGTTTGTTTGCAGTTATTGTCTGTCTTCTTGCCGTCTTGCTCAAGTAAGTCATGTCCCTCATTACTCCTGATATCGGGCTGATTTTCTGGATGGTCGTCATCTTCGGCGTGGTGTTCTTCATACTCGCCAAGTTCGGCTTTCCCGTTATCACCAGTTCTGTGGAGAAGCGCAGCAATCACATCCGCGATTCCCTTGCGGCGGCCGAACAAGCCCGCCTGAGCGTCGAGGAGGCGGCCTTGAAGAGGCAGCAGATGCTGGAAGAAACCCGCACCGAGCAGGGACGTATACTCCGCGAAGCATCCAGGGAGCGCGATGCCATCATTGCCGAGGGCCAGCAGAAGGCCAGGGATGAGGCCTCCGAGATTCTTCGCAGCGCGAGGGCCGAGATAGCTTCCGAAAAGGAGGAGGCCGAGCGGGAGATACGCGCGCAGGTATCGGCGCTGTCGCTCGCCGTGGCCGAAAAGGTCATGCGCAAGGAACTCGAATCCGACCAGGAGCAGTTGTCGCTCCTTGAACGTTATTCCGAAGAAGCGTCGGAGGCGCAGATGAGTTGACGGTATGAACAGCGGGGCAATATCCAAGCGTTACGCCACGGCGCTGCTGCGTCTGACTCTGGACAAGGGCAGCGGCGAGAAAGTGTGCGCCCAGGTGCTGGAAATACTTCATGACCCTTCATCGCTGCCGTCCCCGCTGGAGCCGGATCTCAAGCGTTTCATAACCCTGCTGGTCAAAAACGGCCGTACGGAGTACCTGAAGTTGATTTTCCGTACTTTCGTGGACCTGTATTGCCAGTCCGCGGGCCTTGCTCACGTGCAGCTTACTTCCGCTGTCCCTTCTCCGGAACTCGAACAGCGCGTCAAGGCAGAACTGGAGCGGCGCACTGCCGGCAAGGTGCTGCTGGAGTCGGAAGTCGATCCGTCGCTTATCGGCGGCTACAGGGTTGAATTCAACGGCATTATGATGGATGCCAGTGTACGCCGGCAGCTTGACATGCTGCAACGGCAGTTTGTAGAAAAGAACAACAGAATTGTGTAACAGATGGCACAGAATACTATCAAGGCCAGTGAGATTTCTGAAATCCTTTTCAGGCAGCTCAAAGGAATAGACACATCCCTTAAGTACGAAGAAGTGGGCAGCGTGCTCACGGTCAGCGACGGCGTGGCCCGTATCTACGGCCTTTCCAAGGCGGAAGCGGGTGAGCTGCTGGAGTTCGACTGCGGGGTGAAAGCCGTGGTGATGAACCTTGAGGAAGACAATGTGGGCGCCGTCCTGCTGGGCCCTACAGACCAGGTCAAGGAAAACATGAGGGTAAGGCGGCTGGGCCGTATTGCCGGTATCGATGTTGGAGAAGGTCTTGTGGGGCGCGTCGTGGACCCTATAGGCACACCGTTGGACGGACTTGGCAGGGTACAGGGCGAGACTGTGCGCATGCCGCTGGAGCGCAAGGCTCCCGGCGTCATCTTCCGCGAACCGGTGCACGAGCCGCTTCAGACCGGCCTCAAGGCCATCGACTCCATGATCCCTATCGGACGCGGTCAGCGCGAGCTCATCATAGGTGACCGCCAGACAGGTAAGACCGCCATAGCCATCGATACCATTATCAACCAGCGTGACGGCTGGCTCTCCGGCAATCCGGTTTACTGTATCTATGTAGCAGTAGGCCAGAAAGGTTCTACGGTGGCTTCGATAGTTCAGACGCTCAGGGAGAAGGGTGCGATGGACTACACCATAGTGGTCGCCGCTACGGCCGCCGATCCTGCCGCCCTGCAGTATTATGCGCCCTTTGCCGGTGCCGCCATAGGTGAATATTTCCGTGATACCGGACGCCATGCCCTGGTAATTTACGACGACCTGAGCAAGCAGGCCGTGGCTTACCGTGAGGTTTCCCTTATCCTGCGCCGTCCTTCCGGACGCGAGGCCTATCCCGGCGACGTATTCTATCTCCATTCCCGTCTGCTGGAGCGTGCCGCCAAGATCATATCCCAGCAGGAAGTGGCGGAACAGATGAACGACCTGCCGGAGTCGCTCCGCGGCAAGGTAAAGGCCGGCGGTTCCCTGACGGCACTGCCTATAATTGAGACCCAGGCGGGAGATGTGTCGGCATACATTCCCACCAATGTAATTTCAATCACCGACGGCCAGATATACCTTGAGAGCTCACTGTTCAATGCCGGTTTCCGTCCCGCTGTCAACGTCGGTATATCGGTATCACGTGTGGGTGGCTCCGCACAGGTCAAGAGTATGAAGAAGGTCGCCGGCACCCTCAAGATTGACCAGGCCCAGTTCAACGAACTGGAATCATTCTCCAAATTCTCCTCCGACCTTGACAAGGTCACGGCGATGGCGCTCGACAAGGGACGCAAGAACAACCAGCTGCTTATCCAGCCGCAGTATTCGCCCATGAAAGTAGGGGAGCAGGTGGCAGTTCTTTTCTGTGGTACAAGAGGACTTCTGGCCGATATCAGGATAGATCAAGTTATTGAATTCCAGAGTATTTTCCTCGAGCGCATGCGGGCTTCCCACGCCGATGTGCTTGCAGAACTGGAGGCCGGGCGCGTTTCGCCCGAGATTGAAAAGACTTTAACAAAAGTGGCTGCTGACGTATGTCATCACTTAGGGAAGTAAAAGACCGTATCGCTTCTGTGCGCAGTACGCTGAAGATCACTTCGGCGATGAAACTTGTGGCCTCGTCCAAGCTTCGCAAGGCCCAGCGCACCATCGAAGCGCTACGACCCTATGCCACCGCCCTGGAGGAAATCCTCGCCGCCGTACAAGGCGCTCCGGCAGTTGCCCGTCCCGGAATGGAGGGTAGCCCCCGGGAGCCCTTTTCTAACGGTTCTGTCGCCGTTTCGGAGTGTCCTCAGGCGCCCTTTTCCCAAGTTTTATGGGCACCTGAGGACACTCCGGAACGGCGAATGATGTTGCTTTTGGCGTTCAGTAGCAACAGCTCCATGTGCGGCGCCTTCAACTCCAACGCCATCAAACGCACCCTCGAAGAGATACGAAAAGCCAGCGCCTCCGGCCGCCAGGTCGAAGTCTGGGCATTCGGCAAGAAAATGGCCGAAGCCCTTCGTAAGAACGGCACTCCCGCCACCCGTGACTACTCAGGCCTTGTCGCCCATGCAGATTATTCAGCAGTCGCTGCAATAGCCCGGGAAATACGTGAAATGTATGCTTACGGCAAAATCGGCGGCGCCACCCTGGTGTACAATCACTTCGTCAGCACCGGCCGCCAGCAGGTCCTTGCCGAGCCCTATATCGGTGGGGCGCAATACGCTTACGATCAGCATTTCGCCGAATATCCTCCGGCACAGCAGATTGACGGCAAGTTGGACACCACGGACCTGGATTATCTGCTTGAACCGTCACGCGCAGAACTGCTGGAAGCGCTGCTGCCGCAGGTCGGTGACCTGAAACTCTACGCCGCACTGCTCGATTCGGCCGCAGCCGAACATGCTGCACGAATGATTGCAATGCAGGCCGCCACCGACAATGGCGAGACACTCCTTGCCGAACTCACACTTGAGTACAACAAGGGTCGTCAGCAGAAGATTACTTCGGAAATTCTCGATCTGGTAAGCGGCGCCGCGGTCTAGAAGGCGTAGCCCAGAGTCAGCATTAAACTGTTGCCTATAGTAGGAGATGCGAAAATGTATGCCGCGTCCAGCTGCACGCCGGCATATTTCGCACCCAGGCCGGCGGAAATGAAGGTCGGAACGGCCTTTGCCGCATCTCCGTAATGGAAACCGGCACGTGCGAACAACATATCAGCAAAACAATATTCCGCGCCTGCGTTCAGCATGACGGAACCGCTGAACAAATAATCCACTCCAGCCGCCGCCTTGAGTTCCTTGAGGGGACTCCATTCACCGTCTAGCGCCGCCATCATCGGAAGGGGATATGTGCCGTTGCCGTAGTCGATGTTCGGACCAAGGTTCCTGCCTGAAAGCGTCACGCTCCAGTTCTGTCCGGAATAACGGGCGCTCAGATCGGCGCAAAAAGTGCTGCCCTTGGCCTTCTCAGCAAGAATTGAACTTATTGTGCTGAGCTTGAGGCCAAAGTCCAGGGCTTCGTTTAAATAGTATATGCCGCCGAGCGAGAAGGCCATGTCGTAGGGCTTGAAATTGCCCTTGAAGGCACCCGGATCGGAATAAATCTCGTAGGGCTTGTCCATAAAGGCCTTTCCGCCAAGCGTGAGCGCAAACTTGTCACCCACTTTGATATACGCATCTGCGGCAAAAATATTGTTTCCGGCTGTCCCGGGAGCCCAGAGTCCGTAGCTTGCCCCTGCGTACAGCTGGGGAGCGTCCGGCTGAAGAACCGTGCCACCCATCGACAGGGAACGGGCATCGGTCGGAATGAGCAGGGCCGAAAGACTTTGGGCGTAAGCTGACGCCGCAATGCATGAGAGAGCCACGATAATAATCAATCTCTTCATAGGGCGTCAGATTTTAGCGATAACAAATACATCGTCAATTCCGCTTCCGACAACGCGCACATAATATGTGCCTGCCGGCATGCCGGTCACGTCTATTGCAAGCGGGTCGAACGGAGAAATGTCGGCGGAAGAGGAGTACACTGTGGCCCCGACCTTGTTGCTCATGCTGACTATCAGGGAAGCATCTTCCCCGGGGCGTACATACAGGGTCTTGGAGACAGGGTTGGGGTATAATTCCACAGGCCTTGAACTGTCGCGGACAAATACCTTGACGGTCATCGTACAACTCTCGCCTCTTGCATCCTTGGCTGTAACTTCCGCTGAAGTGAGGCCGTATCCCAGCGCGGTAATATTGATCTCGTCGCCGGCCGGATTGATGTGGGCGACGTTCTGTCCCGAATAGGAAATGTCGTAGTTCAGGGTTTCCCCGTCCTCGTCGATGAAGAAGTCGGATACGTTCAGGCTGCATGCCTCGCCAATGGTCGTGAGCAGCTGGTTGTACGAGTCGACTTTCGCTTTCGGCGCATGGTTGGGCATTATCTCATAGTTGAATGAGAATACTGACGCGAGGCCGAACTTGTCGGTAGCGGTAAGGGTGCAGGTGTATTTTCCCGGATCTGCTTTCAGGCAATGTATTTCCCTGGTAATCACGTCACTGTTGCTGCCGCTATGGGATTCGATTGCGTCTGAACCGGGAGTAAGCTCGGTTTTGAAGCTGTGCCCGTCGGGGTCTTCAATAGTGAAAGCAATTTTTCTGTTTTCGTGGGACTTGAGTGTCAGGTCTCCGCTGAAATCGGCCGTAATGACCGGCGCGTGGTTTATTCCGGTGCGGACCGTCTTTATTTCAGAAAGTTCTGAATAATTGTGGTTGTAGTCGTAGCTGATGATAGCCGTAAAGTAATCTGCCTCGAATTCAAGTCCGTCTAGGGTGCCTGAAATGGTCTCACCAACCGCGGCGGTTCCGCTTTCGACAGTTTTATATGATATTTGGTCTGAAATCTTCTCTTTGGGATTGACGGCCTCCAGTATCTCCCTGTCCTTGGATGCGAGGAGAATATATCCGAAAGCCTTGTTGTCGTCTTCGTCGGGCGTGACTTTCCACGAAAGGGTGACGAAGTTGGACTTTACCGAAATATCATCGATGCTGGCGGCTTCAGGAGGAATTGTGCCGCCATAGGTGAAGGA
>JAFZBM010000015.1 GCA_017561765.1 Bacteroidales bacterium
CCGCCGCCAGATAGAGAAACTCCCACAGCTGGCGTTTTTCCGCACAGGCAAGGTCGACGCAGCTGCGCAGGAAATGCCTCTCCGGACTTCCGCTTCGCTACATCCCTCCCAGCCTGCGGCCGGGCCCCTCCCACTCACGCTGCGTGGGCGCAGACGGTCCGGAGAGGCACCCCCTGCATCCGCTGCGTCATTCCTGCTCCACTCGTACGAAGAGTGCTGCAAGGACAAGCGGGCGTTCGCCGAGAACTTCCATCATATCGAGATCTACGCCAACATGCTCCATCCCCCGGTGCTCATAGAGCCCGTCGGCGACGGCTACGTGCAGGTCAACCCCACCTGCGAACCGTCCACCACCGAGGAGATGGACTCCTTCTGGGACCTCCCGTTCACCAAGCTCCCGCACCCCCGCTACAAAGGCAAGCGCATCCCGGCGTACGACATGATCAAAGACAGCATCATAACGCACCGGGGCTGCTTCGGCGGCTGCAATTTCTGCACTATAGCGGCGCACCAGGGCAAGTTCATCCAGAGCCGCAGCGAGGAAAGCATACTCGCAGAGGTGCGGAAGCTGGCTGCAATGCCGGAGTTCCACGGCAACATTTCCGATGTGGGAGCGCCCACCGCAAATATGTACGGAATGCGTGGGCAGGATCCGTCCCGCTGCGAAAAGTGCCGCCGCAAATCATGCCTCTACCCGGCTCCCTGCGTGAATCTGGACCGCTCGCACGAACGTCTTCTGCGGCTCTATGAAAAGATTGATTCGGTCAAGGGCGTGCGCCATTCTTACATTGGCAGCGGCATCAGGTACGACCTCTTCCTTGACGAGAATGGCTTTGTGGACAAGAGTTCATGCCCCTATTTGGAAACTGTAATGCTCAAGCACACATCGGGTCGTATGAAGGTAGCCCCCGAGCACACCTCCGATAAAGTGCTCGGATATATGGCCAAACCCTCTTTCCGCCTTTTCGAGCGCCTTAGGAAAGAGTTTGACGGTATCAACCGCCGTAACGGCACTCACGTGGAACTCGTGCCGTATTTCATCTCATCGCACCCCGGCTGCACCCTCCGCGACATGCAGGAACTGGCGCATCACCCCGCCCTCAAGGGCATCTGGATGGATCAGGTTCAGGACTTCATGCCCACGCCCATGACCACATCCAGCGTAATGTTCTACAGCGGCATCGACCCCCGCACAATGAAGCCCGTATTCGTCGAACGGGACCCCGAACGTAAACGACAGCAGAAATCCCAGTTCTTTCGTAAATAATTAAAAATCTTTCGCATACGCGTGGGTTCTAATATTTTTTTTATATATTTGAAACTTCATGCTATAAAACGAAAGGAAACGAAAGATGAATTCAAGGACACTGTTGCTTGTACCGGCCCTGATTGCCGTTTTGGCCGGATGTGTAAAGGAGAGCGATCCCGTTTCGCAGCGGCCGCTGGTTACTATCAGCGCCAGCATTCCTGAGGATCAGAACACCAAAGTAGCCTTTGAGGAAGCGCCCGACAACGGGCTTTACCTTAGCTGGGAAAGCGACGACTGCATTCGTGTCATCTCCGGCTCTGCTTCGGAGCGCTACGACATTCTCAGCGACTACTCCACCCACGAAGCCCGCTTCCGCGGTCCCGAGGTTACAGGTGACAAATATACCATCATCTATCCCGGTACTTGTGCAAGCCTGACGGATGCGGAGAGCTACGATTTCGGCGGACTGGAGCAGGACGGCAACGGCAGCCTGGAGCATCTGCGATATCTCGCGATACTGGAGGACGTGAATACCAAGGAAGATATCTCCTTCAGTTCCGAATGGGCAAGCGGGCACGGCGGAAGCTTCCGCAGGAGCGGCGTCGTGAAATTCGTACTCACGCTGCCTGACGGACTCAAGAACCCCGCCAGGGTGGAACTGTCCGGCAACGGCGTCAATGTAGGTATCTCCCTGAAGAATGTAAGCCTTACTACATCACACGTGCTTACTGCATATGCTCCGACGTCCTGCCGTGACATCGATATCCCTTCGGGCACCAAACTGACATTTACCGTCACCGATGTACAGGGAGGCACATGGGTAAGGACACAGACCATTTCCAAGGCTACCGTCCTGCGTGCCGGCGTACAAAGCGTATTCCGCCTCACCAAGGGATTCAGCGAGACCCTCTTTGCCGGCGGCAGCGGCACTGAGAGCGACCCGTACCTCATTTCAGGTGCAAAGCACATGTTCAACATGCATGCGGACGGAGTTCTGGAGCAGGGCAAGAAGACATGGTTCAAGATGATTGACGATGTGGACATGTCCAAGGTGTCTTCCGAATGGATACCTCTCAACTACGACAGTCCTTACTCCTGCGAAGTCGATTTCAACGGCGACAACCATACGATAGACAATTTCACATGCAACAGGACTACGGAGTCCGGTGCCGGTTTCTTCCGGGTTCTCTTCGGCTCGGTGCACGACGTGAAATTCACCAACGCGTCCATTACCAACAGCGTGGCCAATCCTACCGGTATCCTTGCCAGTTACGGCGGCTATAACGGACGTCCCGCGGTTGTATACAACGTCCATGTCCATGGTACGGTTAAATCTACTGTAAACGAAAAGGGAGCAGGCGGCGTCGGCGGAATGTTCGGCCGTGTCAATGCAATTGATGTGGAGTCCTCTTCCGCAGACTGCGACGTGACAGCCACATGGCGTTTTGCCGGTGGCCTGTTCGGCTATGACGCCGGAGTCTCCCTGATCCGCAACTGCTGGACTTCCGGTTCCGTCAATTCCGCCCAAAGGTCCGGAGGAATAGCCGGCGCCGTTCTCAAGGCGGGGACGGAAATCATTAATTGCTACTCGCTGTCGGCTGTTACGGCCAATCTATGTGTGGGCGGTATTGCGGCCCACTGCACACTGGACAACGGTACGGAGGGCGATCCGCCTAAGTTGTACCCCCAGAATGTGTACGAGAAGTGCATCGCCTGGAATCAGTCAGTAAAGACCAAAACCCACGACAACGCCAACCACTACAGCAGCGGCGCCGTCATAGGATACGTTGCTACACATACCTATCTTACCGATTGCATGCGCCGTCCCGACCTCGATTTCAGCGATTATGACGACGCCCTTGTCCTTTATGACCAGAACAATGCCACTCCTTCCACACCTCTTGTCATCCGGTCGGTAAGCGACAAGACGTATAACTATCCTTATCACGGCAAGGCGGCCGCGGCTGGCCAGACCCTTTCGCAAGTAGCCCGGAACCTGGGATGGAATTCCACCATCTGGGACATGAGCGGCAGCGTTCCCGTTCTTACCGGCAAGGCAATATTTGATGAAGCTGCAAGCGGTGCGGGCAACGCTCCTACCGGCACCAATCCCAAGCCCGGTCAGGGCGAGATCCGTCCGGCCGCCGGCGACGGCTGGACAGTAACGGAAGTGGTCCCCGGAGAGTCCGACATTGTTTACTATGCATTTGACGGAGTAGAGAGCTATACAAAAAAGACCCAGCAGATATTCGTTATCGACTTTAATCTAAGCAGTACCAAGTACAAGCTCCAGTTCGTTTACGAGAATCCTTCCGTAACCAATTCGACGGTGTTCGGTAAGTATAAAGCCCTTGCGTCAATCAACTGCGGCTATGAGATTGCCTCTATCGTGTATAAGGACAACGGCACTGTCCGCTCATTAATGCCCAACAACATAATTGGAAGCACCGGGGTCGCCAACTGGAAGAACGAAGGAGCATTCTACTTTGACGGCAACCGTAACGTCAAGTTGAGTTTCGACGGTTACGGACTTTCCATCAACCAGCAGCGCAAGTACTACACAAGCATTGTAAAGGACTGGTCCAATATGGTTACCAGCGCCCCCATGCTCATAAACGACTGGTCTCCCGTCGGACGGACTTTCGTGGATCAGTATTCCAATTCCGGCAACTCGGAATACCCCGGAGTGCACCAGAGGGCCACTCATCCGCGTACTGCAGTAGCGCTCACCGAGGGCAATCACCTCTTGCTCATAGTGGTCGACGGCCGTTATGACAATTCCGGCTTCAGCATCGGCATGAGCGCCAAGCAGCTCACCACTTTCCTGGTGAATAATTTCAATCCCCGCTATGCCCTCAATCTCGACGGCGGCGGTTCTTCCACCATGTGCGTTAAAGGTTTAGGTGTGGTCAATTATCCATGCGATAACTCGAAAGAAAGCACCGGCCTGCCTCACGATCATGACGGCGAGCGCGCCCGCGACACCCATCTTGTCATAGTAGCCAGATAATTTAAGTGCCATGAACAATAAATACCAGACTCCTTGTATCGAGGCGGTCAGCCTGAAACTCTTTACCGTTCTTGCCGACTCTTTTGACGGCACCCTGGAAGATATGCCCGGGGAAATGATTTTCGACGATAACGCTTAACGATATCGCTGCCATGAACAGAATAGTGTTTATACTTGCACTTGCCGTTGTGCTCCCGTTCTCATGCCAGAGGGAGAAGGAACTGCCGCAGGGCGGGGCGACCGTGACCATTCACGCGTCCGTACCTTCCGATGCGACCAAAGTGTCCCTGACCCCGTCCGGCGACGGCCTGCATCTTGCGTGGGAGGCCGGTGACTGCCTGCGCGTGATTAGCGGCAGCCAGTCATCGCGTTTCGATATCAAGGACGGTTTCACCGACCATGACGCCGAATTCACCGGCTCCGCAGTATCGGGTTCATCATTCGATATCCTTTATCCCGGCACATTCGCATCTGTGTCGGAGGCGGAAAGCTCCGACTTCGGCTACCAGGTGCAGGACGGCAACGGCAGCACCTCGCATCTCAAATATGCCGCCCTTCTCAGCGGAGTGGACAATTATACCGACATAGCATTTACTTCTGCATGGGCCTCTTCTCACGGCGGGACCATCAAGAAGGCCGGTGCAGTCAAGCTCGCCGTCACCCTCCCCGCCGGCGTGACTTCCGTGAGCGGCGTGTCCCTTAAGCTCGCCGGACAGGAACTGTCGCTCGGGTTGCAGAATGTTGACGTGTCCGCCAGCGCGCAGGTTCTTACCGCCTACCTCATGACTCCCTGGAACGATATAGTCCTTCCCGAAGGCGCTGACGTCGAGGTCAAGGTCACCGGCTCCGACCATACGGTTTACGGCACCAGCTTCAAACTGGCCTCCGGCGCTACATTGAGCGCAGGCACGGTTAGCATTTTCAACGTGTCGAAAAATGTGGAGGAGTATCCTTTCGCGGGCGGTTCAGGCACGCAGGACGATCCATGGCTCATAGCCAATGTCCGCCAACTGGGGAATATGAACGCCATCTATAATGACGCTGCCGACGATGCCCAGTTCAAATATTGGTTCCGCCTGACCGAAGACATTGACGCCTCATCCATAACCAACTGGGAACCGTTGAACTATAAGGGCTCCCAGTGGCTGAAGGCAATAGATTTCGACGGTGACGGCCATACCATTTCACATTTGACGTCCTCCGGCTTTAAGTACGCCAGTTTCGCGGGCGTGCTCTTCGGCGAAGTTCATGACGTTACTTTCAGTGATGCAAGTATAGTCAATGGCGGCAACTGGTGCGGAGTGGTGGCTGGTTTCCTCGGCTCTGCCGCCAATTATTCCCGTCCCGCATCCTGCACCAATGTTATCGTCACCGGTTCTTCCGTCAGTTGCAGTAATGCCAACGCCGGAGGTTTTGCCGGTCATGTGGTGACCAAGGGCGCCGTCAGCGGCTGCTCTGTCATCAATACCACCGTCAGTGCAAACTCTTATGTGGGAGGATTTGCTGCGCAGGCCGACATCTCCGGCGAAGATAAATATGAGGTGCCGGTCATTTTTACTGATTGCACCGTCGAAGGGGTGACGGTTACCAACACCAGGACTTCGGAGGGATCGTATTTCACCGGCGGTTTCGTCGGATACAGCTATCAGGCAGTATCTTTCATCGACTGTCTGGTTAAAGGGACTACCGTTTCCGCTACGGCTGCCGCTGTCCAGAATGTCGGCGGCTTCGTAGGAGGAACCGATTATGCCGGAGCCAATTTCCGCGGGTGCTCCGTCGACAGCGGATGCTCCGTCAATGCTAATGGCAACCATGCAGGCGGTTTCGTCGGCTTTGCCAACGTGCCCGACGCCTACAAGGACTGCTGGTCCGCCGCCACCGTGACGAGCGCCTCCGAATACGTAGGAGCCTTTGCCGGTTATGCCTCAGGAGCCTCTACGTTCACCGGCTGCCATGCCAGCGGCAATGTGTCCGGTACCATGCACGTGGGCGGTTTCACGGGAATGGCGGAAAATGCCGTCTTCACTGATTGCTATTACGAAAACGGCACCGTGAAGGCAAGCGGTACGGCCAAGACCACGCACAGCGCCGGTTTCTGCGGCTATGCGACCACCGGTGTCTCCTTCAGCGGATGCTATGTGAAGGACGCCACGGTCACTACGGCCGGCCAGCGTATCGGAGGCTTCATCGGCCAGTTGGGTTCCTCGTATAAAAGCCCCAACAATACGATGCTTTCCCAGTGCCATGTTCTGAACACGGCAGTCACCGGTGGAACCAACACCGGCGGCTTCGTGGGCGTGCAGTATGACCCCATAACCCGCAGTTATGTTTCCGGCGGGAGCGTTACTGCCAAGGGCGCCCATTGCGGCGGCTTCAGCGGATTCTCGCAGCAGGGAAGTCTGTCAAACTGCTATACTACCGCTTCCGTAGCCGGTGGCAGCCAGGCCCAGGTCGGCGGCTTTATCGGCATACTTTACGATTCTCATGTAAGCAACTGCTACTCCGCGGGAGCTGTCTCCGGAGGCGGCAGCGATCTCGGCGCTTTCGTGGGCCAGTGCGCTCTCCAGGGAACACCCGGAACTATCTCAAGCTGCATTGGATGGCATGATTCTCTGCCCTTCTTCGGCTCCAATCCCGCCGGCGCCACAATCACTGACGGCTATGCCGGTACGTCCGGTACGGTCTCGTCGCAGGCATCATCCCAGGGATGGTCAACCAGTATCTGGGACCTCAGCGTATCCCAGCCCCTGCTGCTTGACGTCCCCCGCCGCATCTCCGCCATATTCGTGGGTGACAGCATTACATGGCAGTGGGCAAGGAATTCCGGCACTTACGACCAGACCAAGTATCCGCTCAAGATACCCTTCAACAGTGCCTATATGACACAGAACGGCAACAATGTCACCGTCAAGTTCCATCCCGGTTTCTTCTCCGGCAATGGTTATCTGGACAAGGGTATAAGCGGTCAGAACACTACGCAGATGCTCTCGCGCTTCGACAAGGATGTGGTTGCGCTCAATCCTGTGATCGTGGTTATAATGGCCGGGACCAACGACCTGGCCCAGGGTGTAAGCGAAGCCGGTATCCGCGACAATATCGCGGCCATGGCGCAGCAAGCCGCAGCGGCCGGCATCAAGGTGGTGCTGTGTTCTGTGACGCCTAATAACGACTCTTACAACAAGCTCAGCAATCCCAAGACCAAAGGCGTTCATATCGTTGCGCTGAATGATCTGATAAAGACACTCGTGACGGCAAACGGCTACACATACTGTGACTATTGGACATCCATGGTCACCGACCCGGTGAATGACCTGAGCATGAAGGAGGCCTACCGCCTCTATGACAATCTCCATCCCGGTCCCGACGGCTACGATGTCATGGAAGGCATCATAAAACCGATAATTGATAATCTGTTAAATAATTAAATACCAATGCTTATGGAACAATTAACAACCAACCCCAACGGGTATGCGTCTCCCGATGCGCGGGTGATTCTGGTGAAGCCGGCTAAGTGTATTGCCGGAAGTGACAGAGTGTCGAATATGAACAAGAGTTCGATTTACGAGGAAGAATTTTAATTGGAGGACACGAGTATGAAAAAGATCTTTACCTTATTGACTTTTGCTCTTGCAGCACTTGCCCTCGTTGTCTCTTGCGACAAGAAGCTCGATCCACAAGTAGTTGATCCTGACACTCCTGAAGCTCCGGCATCAGAGCAGATTACTATTACCGTAACCATCCCCAGCGGCCTCACCAAGGTAACCCTTACCCCGGATGATGATCCTGACGGTGATATAAAACTTGCATGGGCAGAGACGGACAAGATTTGGGTGATCGATGCTGCTGATGCTACGAACAAAGCTGAATTTGGAATAGACCAGATTGATCCCGATAAGCCGTACATTGCAACCTTTACCGGAACTGCTGTGTCTGCTTCGTCTTTCAATATCGTTTATGGTGCTGAAAGCGTGGCGGCTGTTGAGGTATTTGACTGCTCATCTCAAACTCAGAACGGTGATGCCAGCACTTCTCATCTTCAGTTCATGGCATTGCTTTCCGGCGTCGATTCTTGCCAGGACATTGAGTTCTCAAAGACTTGGGCGCAGACACACGGCGGTGAATTCGAACAGAATGGCATACTTCGCCTCAGAATACAGGTTCCTGACGAAGTTAATTCCATAAAAGAAGTTTCCATCATAGGCCCTGGAACCAACTTCTTCGGAAGTACAGATTGCATAACTGTCAGTTTTGCTGAAAATGTTGCTCCCGATGCCACTAAACACTCGGTAACTGCCTATGCAATGCTCCCTGTCGGCAATGTCTTGGAGTCTTCAGACGGCTCGTTTGAAGTAAGTTTTGTAACTGGAGACCAGGATGTTTACAGAAAATCATTCTCTCCAGGTGCAGTTTCCTTCAAGCCCGGCGTAACCAATGCTGTCAAACTTAATAAAACCGGCTTCGTCGCTGATGATTTTGCCGGTGGTACAGGTGTTGACGGCGATCCTTGGCTCGTTGCAAACGCCCGGCAATTACTGAATGTCCAGCCAAATTTGGTCGCAGGTGAGAAGTCTTTCAAACTCATCGCCGACATCAATATGGAGGGCAAGACATGGAGCCCTCTTAATCCTACTAGCCCGTATGATCAGGCTGTTGATTTTGACGGCAACAACAAAACCATCAGCAAACTTAACAAACATTTGTTCTATGTCTTGAACGGATCCGTATATGACCTTACGTTGGATCATTCTACTATCACTACGAGAGGTATTCTTGCGGAGTATATTCAGGGAAGTGATAACGTTGTTACGAACGTAACCGTCAGTAATGGAAGTGTTAATTCTGGCAGTAGTAATGTTGGTGGATTAATTGGCACTATCAATAGCGGCTCTGGCACTTGCGCAACAATTACAAATTGCACGGTTTCTGATACAAATGTTACTGGAGTTGGAGTAGTAGGTGGCGTAATCGGATTTGCTGACGCCCTCATCAACATGAGCGGCTGCACATACTGTGGTGGTACTGTGACAGCAACGGCCAGATATGCTGGTGGTATGGTTGCTTCTACTAGTAATTATGTTTCTGTCATTTCTAACTGCCATGTGGAGAAGGCCACAATACAATCTTCTTCTGACCGTTGTGGTGGATTTGCCGGACTACTTCATACTAAAGTTCAAGTAAAAGGCTGTACGGCCGGAACTTCATCACAGAGAATAACGGTTAATTCCACTCAGACCACAGCTACGGCTAATGTCGGAGGCTTCGTTGGTGTTAATTATAGTACGATTACCAAGAATGGGGATGTTAGAAACAATGCCTATGTTACGGTAACCAGTAGTAATGCCACTACAGGTAATTCAATGAATATTGGTGGCTTTGTTGGATATAACACAGGAACGATTGAGTATAGCGATGCTGATGTGGTTATGACTGGTTTAAAAGGGCAGTATATCGGTGGATTCTGTGGGGTTATTTTACAAAGTGGTAAAATTCAATATTGTACAGAAACTGGCAGTGTTTCGGGTAATAACTACACAGGTGGTTTTGTTGGCGCGATTGATTCTGCTACAACATCCTTTATAGAGTGTTCGTCAGCCGGCTCCGTGTCTGCCGCTAGTTCTGTCGGTGGTTTTGCCGGCGGCTGTACATCAAAGACCAATACAGCTACATTCAGCGGTAACAACTCATCAGTCAGCGTCACATCCAGTGGATCCAACTTTGGTGGTTTTATTGGCAATGGTGTTGGATCTTTTAATTCCAATCATGCTACCGGAAATGTGGTCTCTACTGGCGGCGGCAATGGCGGCGGTTTTGCTGGCGGAATATGGGAGAGCAGCACTGGCTCTGTCTTGTCAAAGAACTACGCAACTGGAAATGTCTCTGGAGTTGCGAACCTTGGTGGACTTATTGGTTACATTGGGGGCAATCTTACTATGAGTAATTGCTTTGCTAAAGGAAATGTTGGTTCCCAAAGTAATCAGAAATATGGTGGCCTGGTTGGCTACACTTCTGATAATGCAACATATATAACCGAAGGCATTTCTATTTCCAATTGTTATGCTACAGGAGACGTTAAACCATCATTCGCCGGTGGTGGACTTATTGGCCGTATTGGCCTCGCTACTTGCTCTGTCACAACTTGCGCTGCCTGGAATAGCAATGTTACTCCAGGATCTTATGGTAGTGAGAACTGGAGTTCTGCGGCAGTCGTCGGTGTGACATTCCCAACATGTACACTCACGAATAACTATCGAAACCCGGCTATGAGCCTAACTGCATACTGGGTACCGGCCGATATGACCAGCTTCCAGCACACCGACGTTAGTCCGGAGCATCCTCTAACGGATAGTGCTGGGGTTGAGATGGCTGATGCGTCCTGCGCTAAGGGTCAGCCCCACTATCCTCATTATCCTTACCACGGCAAGGTTGAATCCGGCAAGACCCTGTCAGAACTTGCGTCTACGACCCTCGGCTGGTCTTCAGACGTTTGGGACTTCTCCGGACCTCTTCCTCTTCTTAAATAATGCAGATTAACGACAGCAAGCAAATAATACAAACTGTTATGACACAACATTCTACAATAGCCCGCAGGTATATTCCGCCGGTGCTGAGAATGACTGAGATGGACCCGGAAGGATGCATCGCGGGAAGCAAGGTGATGTCGGATTTGAACCCGAATCCGCTCATTGACGAGGAATTTGACGATTAGGAGGACATGAGTATGAAAAAGATTTTTACATATTTTATCATTGCTCTTGCCGCTCTGGCCCTCGCCGTTTCCTGCGACAAGCAGATCGCGCCTCAGGATGACACTCCCGCCATTCCTGAAGGAGAGCAGATCACCATTACCGTGGCCATTCCCAACGGACTGACCAAGGTGTCCCTCACCCAGGATCCCGACAACGCCGACGGCGACATCAAACTCGCATGGCAGGAAACGGATAAGATAGTCGTGATAGACGCTTCAAATCCAAGCAACTATTCCGAGTTCACGATCAACTCTATCGACAGTGAAAAGCCATATATAGCCACTTTCACCGGAACGGCAGTTACCGCCAGCTCTTACAACATTCTCTACGGCGCAAGCAGCGTCGCTGCAGCCAACTCCGAGAATTATGAAGAGCAGCACCAGAACGGAGACGCCTCTACTGCGGGCCTGAAATTCATGGCCCTGCTTTCCGGCGTCGACAGTAGCGAGAACATCGAATTCTCGCAGGCCTGGGCGAGCGAACATGGCAACGGCACATTCAAGCAGAGCGGAGCACTCCGGTTCAGGGTGCAGCTTCCCATCAACGACTGTGTCGTCAGGTCTGTTGCACTGACCGCATCCGATGATCTGTTCTATACTACCAATGCTTGTGACCAGAAGACCAACACCATAAAGGTTATCTTTGATGACGCGGTGACTACGGGAGAGAAAAACGTGATTACGGCTTATGCAATGCTGCCGTGGTGCGAGGAGATTGAAATTCCTTCGGGAACCTCTCTGACGGTGGTCGTTGAAGACACTTGCGCTTACATTTGGAAGAAAAGCTTCACCCCCGCATCCGGCATGTCTATCAAGGCTGGTGTAACCAATTCCATCAAGATGAACCGCACCGGTTTCGACCTCGAATGGCTGTTTGCCGGCGGTACCGGATATGCAGACAATCCCTGGCTCATCGCTAACGTGGAGCAGATGAAGTTGATGAAGACCTATTTGTGCTCCGGAGAAATCAAGTATTTCAAACTTGTCAAGGACATTGATTTGGCCAACGAGGAATGGGAGCCGGTTGTTTCCGGTAAACCATATGACCGATTTATCAATTTTGACGGAAACTACCACACAATAAGCAATCTTTCCAATAACACAGATGTGGATTACCCGTCTCTGTTCGGAGTTTTCAACGGAGTCGCAAAGAACTTGACCATAGAGAATGCTGCTATTCACCCAAAGTATTCAGGCGCAGCAAGTAAAGGTGGTGTTTTCGCCAGTTACATCGGAACGCCTATTGACTCTTTCGCTCCTGAAGTAACCGGGATTATTATACGTAATTGTACGGTAGGAGCAGAGGATAATCGATTTGGCGGTTATGTCGGCGGTTTGTGCGCTCAAGTGGAAAACGACAATACTATAATCAAAAATGTTCAAGTTATAGACACGGACATTTATGGCGCTACAACCAATACTGCGGCTGCAGGAGGAGTAATCGGCTATCTGCATTCCGCTGCGGAGATAGAAAAAATCAGTTCTAACTCATCCATTAAAAGCTACCGTTATGTGGGTGGATTGATAGGGGCCGTAACTGTGACTACTGAAAATACAACGGCAAGTATTACAAAGAGTTGTTTCACTGGAGCAGCGAAAGCGTCTTATCGTTATGCCGGTGGTCTTGTCGGTGTAAATTTAAGTGAAAAAGGCACAATCAACATAAAGGATTGTTATGTTACGGGCGATGTCGATGCTGCTAAAGGTTGGGCAGGAGGAGTACTTGGCGCTCATAGTAATCCAAGCATCATAAACCTGGAGAATTGTTACGTAACAGGTGCTGTTACAGCATCTTTCGGTGCAGGCGGGATTGTCGGGCAGATCGGTAAGGATGGTTTCAGCGCCATAAGGTGTATGCCTTTTAACTCTGCTATTAAAGCCACCATTGACGATTCTGCTCAGCATTATAGCAGTGGCGCAGTAGTAGCATATGGAAAAGGCGTGAATGTAATCGTGAACTGGTGCTACCGGATTTCTGATTTGGCAGATCATTTTACGGACTGTCCGGGTAACAGCGCGAATCAGATTGAACAACATACTTTTATATCTACGGCGGCTACAATACCTCAACGCCAGTCACTTACGTATGGCTATTATCATCACGGCCGGAAGACTGCTATGACTTTATGCGATTTAATTCATAGTGGAGCAATCGGTGAAGACTGGTCGGAAGATGTGTGGGACTGGTCCGGTTCAATTCCGACACTTAAATAAAGAATCTTTGTAAACGATTTAGTATAATGAAGAAATCATTTTACACCCCTCCTTGCGCGGAGGAAGTTTATCTGGCCCTTGAGGGCATGCTGGCACAGTCAGATGAGACGAGCGGAATGCTCGAGGACATGACTGGTAACTACATCTACAACGAATAAGGAGGACGCGATCATGAAAAAGATTCTTTACATCCTCCTTCCTGCGGCTGCCATCCTCGCTGCCTGCAACAAAAACATCGAGACTCCTTCCATCCCCCAGGATGCCGAAGAAGTGACCATCCATGTATCCGTACCCGCCACCAAAATTTCCCTTACACCTGAAGGAGACGACCTCCTTCTCGCATGGGAAGAAGGCGACTGCCTCCGCATAATCAGCGGCTCCGAGTCCCAGGTTTATACCATCCAGCCCGGATTCAGCGAGCATGAAGCTGATTTCAAGGGACCGAAGGTAAACGGAACAACTTTCGACATTCTCTATCCCGGAACTTTTGCCGACGCCAGCGAGGCTGCTGCCGCATATCCCGGTACTCCCGTACAGGACGGCAACGGCGACGTCCGTCATGTCAAGTATGCCACGTGCCTTCAGGGAGTCGATACTTACAGCAATATATTCTTTACCGAAGACTGGGCGACCAGCCACGGTGGCTCGTTGCTGCGTCCCACTGTCCTGAAGCTCGTCATGACGTTGCCGGAAGATGCGTCTGAAGTTAACCTGATTACCGTCGGATTGCTTGGCGAAGAGTTCTCGATGGAACTGAAGAATGTTGACGTTTCCAAGAGTGATCATATCCTGACTGCCTATATGGCGGCGTCATTGGGTGACTCGATACTTCCTGCCAACGTCCCGGTAGAGGTGAAGGTCACCGGCGCAGACGAGGCTGTCTACGGCGTTTCATTCTCCCTTAAGTCCGATACTACACTTAAAGGCGGCGAGGTCAGCATCTTCCAGTTCACCAAAGGCGTGAAAGAATACTTGTTTGAAGGTGGCGACGGTACCGAGGCCAATCCGTTCATCATTGCCAACAAGCGCCAGCTTGTGAATCTGATGAAGCTTTATGCTGATGAGGATGCTGCCGATGAAGGTAAAAAAGAAGTTAAGTATTGGGCCCAGTTGACTGCTGACGTAAATTTGAGCGGAGTTGACTGGATTCCATTCAATCGCACGGGAAACTATGGACGTGCCATTAATTTTGACGGCGGCGGCCACACCATTTCCAATCTTACCGTAGATGGAAATACTTATGCGTACCCCAGCTTTGCCGGAGTGGTTTACGGAGACATCAAGGATGTTAACTTCGAGTCCGTAGTCATAGACGGCGGCGGCAACAATGCCGGTACCGTGGGTGGCTATATCGGTACTGGCGACAAGGTCGGCAATTGCAGCGGCATAACAGTCAAGAATGTCACCATTTCCGGAACCGGTAAGAATGTCGGCGGCTTCGCTGGTGTCGTCGGTTCTACCGGAACAATCAGCAATTGCCATGTGACGGGCACCAACACTATCATCCAGTCCAGTACCACGACTGCCCGCAGTGCCGGTGGTTTCGTCGGCAATATCAGTGCTGCCTGCACCATCAAGAACTGTACGGCGACCGCAAATGTTAAGAACGAATCCAGCTATTATACCGGCGGCTTTATCGGCCAGCTGGGAACCGCAGTTCCGGCAGTAGTTGAATCCTGCGCTTTCCTTGGCGGAAATATAGAAGCCGGAAGGGACGCGGTAAAGAATTCACCTGTAGCCGGTTTTATCGCCCGCCTTACCAACGGTGGCGCGACATTTACTGATTGTTATGTTGATGGCGCCAAGATTACCGCCGTCAAGTCCGGTCGTGTGGGTGGCTTTGCCGGTGACACAGGCGGTGCTACCAACTCGTTTACTTCCTGCCATGTCATTAATTCAACCATTTCCGGTGCCCAGCATTGCGGCGGCTTCGTTGGCGTGATGTATAGCTCCGCATCCAAATGCTATGTTGACGCCACGACCATTACGGCCAATGACATTAATGACGGCGGATTTGCCGGATATCCTGAGAAAGCCACCATTACGAACTGCTATGTTACTTCCGGCGTTAAAGTCGTTGGCGGTGCATGCAATAACGTGAGTGGTTTTGCCGGCATTGGAAAGGTTGACAATAACATCACCTTCTGCTATGAAGCCGCAGAAATTTCCGGCACCGGTACAGGCGTGGGCGCTTTCATCGGTTATGTGGATGCTGCCCCCACTGCAGTCAGCTCCTGCATCGCATGGCATAACGACCTGTCTTTCTATGGCGGGGTAAAGGATGAAGTAAGTGTTGATAACATCACTGGTAACTACACAGGAACTTCCGGCACCATCACCAGCCAGGCCCAGTCTCTCGGATGGAGCGGCGACGTGTGGAACTTCTCCGGCAGCGCACCCGTCCTGAAATAATCGTTATTGTTTTTTCCATTCCGGCGTCTCGTCTTTCCAGACAGGCGCCGGAATTGTTTATCGGGTCAGGCTGTGAGCGTGGATTTCCTTGCCGTCGGCATTGACGACGCTAATGCTGATGCGCTCCGGAGTGACCTTGCAGTCGAGACGGTCAAGATGGCTGTTGATCAGGATGGGGAAGGCGTTCTTGTTGCCGTCCTGGCCCGGAGCCGTGTAAATGTATTTATGGTGATGCCCGCTGATCATCATGTCCACGCCGGCATCATTGAGGACGGGCAGCACATTGTCGCACAACCACTGCTGGGCGTACCAGGGCGTGATGTGCGAGATAGTTGGAATGTGTATAAACACGATGCGCCACGGGGCGGACACGAACTGCGGATCCTTGACTGCGTCCTTCAGCCACTGAAGCTCGGCATTACGGTAGGAGTCATAATCGGCCGTACCTGAATATTCACCGCTGGAATCGGGCTTGTCCTCCCCGCCGTCGAGCACTATGAAGGCGCACGGCCCCTGACGGAACTGGAAAAAGAATTCGCCCGTAGGGGAGTCGAAGAGCCCCGGCACCTTGTCGAACTCCCGTCCGCGGCTTTCGTGATTGCCACGCACATAGATTGACGGAACCGACCGCAGCAGCTCCCTGGCAGGGCCGAAGGTATATTTCATCATCGTATCTATGCTGTTGACATAGGACACAATATCTCCGTTCATAATGAAGAAATCCATATCCTCCGGCTTCAGGGACTTGGTGAGCGAGACGTAGCGGTCCCAATGTGCGTGCATGTCGTTGACAACGCTGAAACGGCACTCTCCGGCCGATGTGTCCAGAGTCCTCAGTCCGTGAATCTCTTCGTCGGTCATCAGCCGCTGCGGCCCCCATACGGTCCCGTAGGCGCTGCTGTCGTCAACGGTAATCTTGCCGATGATCCTGTAACGGTAAGCGGTTCCTGGCTGGAGCCCCGTAATCCGTATCTTATGCATAGTCCCGTTCACCCGCCGTCCGGCGATGGTCTCATAGAAGCGCGGCCTCTCGGCGTTGTACATCGACGTTCCGTCCTCGGGCGCCACCTCCACGAATGCAAGAGTGGGTTCGGGGGTCTTGAACACGACGGTGAAGCCGTTTTCGGTGACATTCTGGATCCACGGACCATACTGAATGCTTGCTTTCTTTGTCTGGGCAAGGCAGAGGGCGGACAAAAGAACCGCCGCAAAAAGAGTAAGGAATTTATTCATGGCGCTAAATATAGTATTTTAATCCCGAAAACCGTATATTTGTTAGCATAATACCGCAAAAATGAAGAACAGATTATTTATACTTTTTTTCCTGCTGGTGATATGCAGCGCCGTCTCCGTCGCGCAGGAGCAGAACCCTGCTTCCCAAGCTGATGTCATACGTGATTGTGCCCGTGCCGACTGGAACAAGGCGGCCGGCCTGGACGGAGTCTATGATTGCAGTCCGCAGTTCTCCACACCCGTGCCCAAAGGCTATGAGGCCGTGTACGTGAGCCATTACGGCCGCCATGGTTCCCGTTATGCATATACTGAAAAAACCTACACGACCATTGTCAATATGCTCTCGGAAGCCGCCGGAGAGGATAATCTCACCCCATTCGGCGATGATTTGCTCAAGCGCCTCCAGCCTTTTTGGGACGATGTGTGCTACCGGGTAGGCGATCTTACGCCCCTGGGATGGGAACAGCACCAGTATATAGCCGAAACCATGGTCCGGAGTTTCCCCTCCGCCTTTGGTAAGGGAAGCAAGGTGGACGCCTGTTCTTCATCGTCGGTGCGCAGCATAGTGAGTATGTCATCATTCTGCGCTGCCGTGGCACGTTTCGCACCCAAGGCGGAGCTATATGAGCATCAAGGTATTATGGATATTCAGGCCACTCGTCCCAATATGGGGCGCAATCCCTTCAAGTATCTGGGGCCCGATTATCCCTTCCCTTATCCCGAGAGCTCCGAGGACTTTTTTTACCGCCGAATGCCCCAGTACAAGGCGGTTCTGGCACGTATGTTCAAGAAACCCGATGCGGCTCTCGGTCAGGTGAATGCATATGATGCCTTCTTCTACCTCTATATGCTGGTGGCCGGAATAAACAGCCTGCCCGAAGAGCATAAGCTGGACGTGAGCGGAATCCTTACTCCGGATGAATTTGCAATACTTTGGGAAACAGATAATTACGAGCGCTTCCGCGAGTATCTTCCGTACCGGACTTCCTGTTTCTCCATTATTGACGATATGATAGCCAAGGCCGATTCCTGCCTTGCCTCGGGAGGTCGCGGCGCGCATCTGCGTTTCGGTCACGACCATGTGCTCATGTCGCTACTGATGGACATGGTTGTCAACGACTTCGGCGGAATTCCCCAAAATGCCGATGACTTGATTTTGAATTTCAATACAATGTATTCACCGATGGCGGCGAATATCCAGATTGTATTCTTCGCGCCCAAAAAGAAGAACCTTGGCCCGGTACTCGTCAAGATTCTGCTCAACGGTGTCGAGGCCAGTATAGGCGACCTTAAGCCCGAGTCCGGACCATATTACATATGGGAGGACGTAAAGGCTTTCCTCGAAGCGCGTAAATGCTTATTCGTAAACCGAGGTCAGCGGATTTCGTAAAGTTGTTCGGAGCATTCCTGGCGGCCGTCAGGGAAGAAGCTGTCGTGTTTTATGACGCCGTAATCCAGGGCGTACCAGCTGAGGGTGATGCGGTCTCTTTTGTAGAACGGGGCGCTTTCTACTTTATGTTCCTTGACGACGATGCAGTCGAATGTGCCTGCCGGAACGGTGATGGTCTCGCGTCTCAGCACCGAACGGTCGGTATAGTCCAGGGTGTATTTGATGCCTTTCCAATTAACGGCTCCGTGTATTTCGTCCAGTTTGTCTCCGGGCTTGACGGTGCTCTTCATCGATGACATCCCTCCTGTGGCCTTGAAATTGAAGGCCGACAGGCGTTGTCCGGCGGCAATGGAGACGGCCTCCGTGATGTTGACTTCCACAGTTCCGTCGGGGCGGATAATCGCTGTTGAGGAGACGTCTCCCTTGACCGGCGCCTGTACTTTATCGGATTTGATATTTGCAGTGAATTTTATTGAGCGGGAGCCGTCATCCTCATACTTGATATCGTCGATTCTCGTGGTTTGTGTCCACCAGTGCTTGCCTGAATTGCAGTCGTACCGTTCGTAGCGCAGCGTGGTCCCTTTTGTCGTGCAAAAGTACGTGCCGGGTAGTGCTGTCGCCGCGACTGACCAGATTACCGTAAATAACAATATCATTGAATAATCTGCTTCAGGTCGTTGGCGAGGGATGTGTTGTAGCCCTTTGATATGTAGTATATGCGGCCGAAGCTGTCGCAGAGGGCGATAACGGGCAGCTTGAAGCCGGGTGTTCCGGTGGCGCTCAAGGAGGCTATAAGATCCTCGTCAGCTTCCGGAAGCATGGCAACCGTGTCTGTGCCCTTTGGGCAAACGTTTCCAATTACTACCAGCGGCCGTCCCCAGGCATTCAGCGCCGGAGCCGCCGTCTCCAGCTCCCGCAGGGCGTGGTTGGTGGGTTCGTCGCCCCTGCTGCCAAGAATCGCCAGAAGGAACATTCCGCGCCCGGAAGCATCCAGCAGGCTGTTGGCATCGAAGCCTCCTATTACCGAACATTTGCCCTCCTGCTGCCTGAAAACGAGAGGTGCGCCGGCAGTTTCGCCTTCCGGAAGAGTGAAGAATTCCATATGGGCGAGTACGCTTCCGTCCTGCAGGCGAGTGCCGGAAGTCAGCAGGTAATAGCCGCATTCAAGTTCATAGCTGAGCGTGAACGGGGCGTTCTCGTCGAACTCCATGAGCCTGTCTTTTTCAGGTCCCAGGCGCGTAATGGTATACTGCTTATAGTATTTGGGCTTTGAGGAGAGGGGAGTCAGCAGGTTAAGGGTCGACATTACAGGAGCTTCCTCGCCGGCGCTTTCTTCGCGGACTGCGTATTGTGCCTTGCCGGTTACAGGGTCAATGCGGGCGGGGAAGCCCAATGCGCGGCACAAAGCCACGAAGAAGATGTTCCGGCCGGTAGTGTCGGCCCTGCGGGCTTCCCAGACGGCGGCGGGAGCGGTCCTGAGATTCTGGGGATTGCGCCCGTCGACAATCTTGATACTGTCCCTCACCCAGTTTTCCACCTCCCGCGCATTATGCAGGCGGGAAGAGATGTCTGATGCCATAACGGCGGCCCTGAACGGCCTGAGGGGTTCGAGCTCCACCCTGGGAGAGAGAATGTATTGGTGTTCGGACTTTACAAGCAGTGCATCTTCCAGAACGTCCAGGCTTACGTCACCCCTGTCTTTGGCCGAAATCATATCCAGCAGCTTCCGGCCTTTCTCTCCATGTCGCTCAAGGAAAGAATCGGCATCTGGATTATTGTGCGGATGCGAGTTGCGTATGGCGTCTTCCTCTGCGAGCCTTAGCTTGTTGGCTTCCTCCATTTCGGGCGTGGAGTTGGTCGGGATGGGGTTTTCGGGCGGAGGGACTATGTCAACGTCGGCGCAGAATCGCTCGCCGGATTCATGCTCCAG
The DNA here is from genome assembly GCA_017561765.1 of Bacteroidales bacterium. GTDB lineage: Bacteria > Bacteroidota > Bacteroidia > Bacteroidales > UBA932 > Cryptobacteroides. The sequence continues at coordinate 20,184 of JAFZBM010000015.1, forward strand.
CCTTACTGTCACACTCTCCGCGTCAGCCTTTGCGAAGCCGAAGCGGTTTCCCTTCCGGGCCCAGACCAGCAGGTCTCCGAGGCCGGTGTGTAGCGAGGCGGAGCCGTCCGCTCCGGTGGTGTAAGTGGCTACCGTATAGAATTCCGCGTAATTGTAAATCTTGAATTCAATGGTAGCGCCTTTAACCGGAGTGTCTCCGTCCAATACGGTCACTACGGTATTCCTTGCGGGGACATAGTTGCGTATGACGTTGATTTCGGTGTAGCAGGGGGTGCGCTGTATTACATCTTCGGGACCGTCGTAATCGCCGTAGACCTTGGTGTGCAGCAGCATGGCGCGCGAAACTGGGGCGTTGAACCACGCGTTGTCAAGCGTCGGCGCAGGCTCGCAGGCTCCCATGAAATGCCATCCGTCACCTGTCCAGACTTCCACCCAGGCATGATTGTCGTCGGTATGAGCCCATCGGGGGGTATAGACCTGACGTGCCGGGATGCCCGCCGCGCGCAGTGCCGCAACAGTCAGCACCGACTCTTCGCCGCAGCGGCCCACGCCCCTGCGGACCGTAGCTACAGGGGCGCTGGTGCGGCCGTCGGAAGGTTCGTAGCAGGCTTGTTCATGGCACCAGTGGTTGATTTCAAGCGCCGCTTCTTCAAGGCTCATTCCGCGAACCCTGTTGCAGAGCGTGTCGGCATAGACCGTACGGAAATCATCCAGAGTCTCGTTGTTGACGCGCAGGGGCAGCACGAAGTGACGGAACTCCCGTTCGGGGATGCCCCAGTCCATGGATTCGCGCACTTCCAGCGTCTTGGCTACATTCTCTTCCCAGAAACTGCGGGGATATTGCAGATTGTCAGGAAGCGGCATGGACTCATAGAGCCAGTCGACGTAATAAGTGCTCTTGCTGCAGGCACACAGGGCAAGCAGGAGGCAGCAAAAAAAAGCGGCGCGTTTAATCATGCCTATTTCAAGATTTTCTTGAAAAGGCCTTTGGCAAGTCCTTCCAGGCCGCTCTGGTTTGTATGAGGGGTAGGGGCCTTGGGTGGTGTGTCAACGTAGAATGACGTGCAGATCTGTCCGTCCATGCAGGCGTCGGTGCGGTTCCAGCTCCAGCATACCCCGTCGATAATCTTGTAATATGTATCGGCGTTGAGGTCCTGTGGATTGGAGCAGCCGCGGGCGATGAAGCCTGCGGAGCGCAGTTTCGCGGCGTAAGCTTCCATCAGGAAGGGACGTCCGTCAAGTATGAGCCTGTATGAAGGATAGCCGTTCATGGGCGTTTCTTCCTCAAGGATGAAATTGCTTCCGCCTACGTCCCACTTGGGATATGCACCGAGATTCTTCTCCCAGTCGGTAAATATTGCAGCCTCTGCTGCGGCCCTTGCCGCTTTTGCCGCTTCCTCTTCCTTCTTGGCCTGGGCAATCGCCCCGGAGAACATTGCTCCGAAGCCGCGGAGAGCGGCGGCGGCACTTGCCGCCTGGGCACGTTCTTCCTCTGTCAGGGGGCGCTGTGCAGGTTGAGAGGCGACCTGGGGCGCAGCTCCGTCGACGGGCGCTTCTGCAGGGGCGCCTTCGGGTGCAGGAGCCGCAGCCACGGGCTGTCCCGCCGCCGCAGCGTCCAGATCCTTCTGGGCCTGGTCCATTGCCGCGTCGTATTTCTCCATTGTGTCCGCAGTGCGCTGGGTGGCGTTGTCGATGGCTTCCGCCTGTTTGTTTGCAAATCTTTCAGCTGCAGGTTTAACGGCCTTCTCGACCGCCTTGCTGAGTGCGCTGCCGATGCCGTTGCTGATGGCACCGCCAACAATGTTCTTTAAAATTCCCATAATTTATTGATGTTTATGTAAATATCTTAAGGTAACTGAGGCAGGCCAAGGTCTTCAAAGGTCCGGTCTGCAGGCACGGGCGGCAGGGGGACGCGGTCCTTGAGCTGCTCGAGCGCCACTTCGACGGCTTTCTTGAGCTGCTGGTCCTCGCCGGCGTATTCCTTGAGCGGATCGTTGTCGATGAGTATGTCGGGATCAACTCCGTGGTTCTCGACTATCCACTGGCCGGTGGCCCTGTCGTAGTTGGTGAAGAAAGGCACGCGCACGTCGGTGCCGTCCATGTAAGGTAGGGGACCGCTGATGCCGACGATGCCGCCCCAGGTGCGGGTTCCCACGACGGTGCCGAGCTTGTTGGCCTTGAAGCTCCAGGGGAAGAGGTCCCCGTCGGAAGCTGAATACTTGTTGATCAGCAGTACCTTGGGACCGGTGTGGGTGCCGTCGGGGACGGTGCCGGTCATGGATGAGGTACGGCTCATGGTCATGCGGTAAACCTCTCTCTTGAGACGCTCGATGATCATGGGAGAAACGTTGCCGCCGCCGTTGGCACGGTCGTCGATTATGAGCGCCTCCTTGTCGAGCTGAGGATAGTAGTAACGGGCGAATTCGCTCAAACCTTCGGCTCCCATGTCGGGAATGTAAATGTATCCGACCTTGCCGCCGGAGAGCTCATCCACCGTCTTAATGTTCTTCTGGACCCATTCGTAATGGTAGAGAGGATATTCATCGGCGACGGGCTTGACCACTACCTTCTTGCCGCCGGCCGCAGCTTTGTCGTTGACAGTGAGTTCGGTAAGCACTCCGGCCTTGCCGACCAGCATGCGGTAGATATTGTCAACACCGTTCACGCTCACCCCGTCTATTGCTGTAATGAACTGTCCTGCCTTGACGCCCAGTCCCGGCTCGCCCAGGGGGCAGCGGAGGCTCTCACTGTACGGCGCGCCTTCCAGGATGCGGTCGATCTTGAAGAATCCGCTCTTGTCCCGGGAGATTTCGGCACCAAGCAGGCCCATTTTTATGCGCTCCGGCTTGGGGTATTCACCAGGCGAAACATAGGCGTGTCCGGAGGCGAGCTCGGATATCATTTCACCTATCACGTAGTTGAGGTCGAGGCGTGTGCGTACGTAGGGAATAAGTACTGAGTATTTATCCTTGATAGCCTTCCAGTCGCGTCCGTGCATGTTTTTCACATAGTATCCGTCGCGGAAAGCACGCCAGACTTCATCGAAAATCTGTGCCCATTCCTGAGGATAGTCGATGTATGCCACAGCGTCGCCGGTATCGATCTTGTCGCCCTTCATCTTGGCCCCGAATTTGGCTGCGGACCAGCCGCCGCGCTCGCGTATGAGGGCCATCTTGTCGCCGGCACGATAGATGACGCTGCCCTTGGTGCATTCCTCGTCGCTTCCGGTCGCCAGGTCGTATACCTTGGTGCTGCCGAAGTCGCCGTGCCATATTTTCTTTCCGTCCGAATAGAAGTTACGGCCGCCGAAAGGCAGCTTGACTATGCGGGCAAATATGCCGTCGGAATCGATTTTGACATTGACCGGTTCTTTTTGTGCCTTGTCGGGCTCGCCGGGTTTGCCGCCGGGCATTGCGCCCTTGTCAGGCCTCGGGCCTTTCGGGGGTTGCTCCGCCATCTGTACTTCGTCATCTCCGGGAGGCACAGGCATGCCGGGGAAGCCCATTCCTCCGGGACGGGGACCCGAGCCCTCGCCTGCGGACGGGGCACCGTCTTTGGGAAGCAGGGGAGAGGGAGTGTCTTTTGACAGCATGGCAAGATATGCGGAACCCATGTTGCCGAGGGTGAAGTTCCACTCAATGCGGCTGTACTGCGGGTTGATGTCGCGGTCGGAACTGAAAATCAAGTATTTGCCGTCGGTGGAGAAAACGGGTGAACCGCTGTTGTACCACTTTTCGGTAACGGGGTATTCCTTGCCGCTTTCCAGATTGTACACATACACCACATTCATTTCGTTCTTGGCCGGACGGGTGTAGGTAATCCACTTGCTGTCCGGTGAGAAGGAGACGCCGCGGAATTCGGCTTCGGGATTCTCCATGATGGTGCGCTTGCTGCCCGAAGGTACGCTCACCTCCACAAGCCTGTTTTTCCTGTCGGTGCAGAGTAACGTCTTGCTGTCCGGAGCCCATTGCAGGCTGCGGATATATGTGTCGCTGCCGCTGGTAAGCTGCTTCGGCTCTCCGCCGGCTTCAACCTCATAAAGGTAAATTTCAGTTTCACCGGTGCCGTCGCCTATCCATGCTATCCATTTGCCGTCGGGGCTCCAGTCGGCGCTGCGGTCGTTGGACCCGGGGGTGCGGCTCAGGTTGCGCGTGACTCCCTTGCCTGTAGGAATGTCGAATATTTCGCCACGGGCGGCCGCCACCATCCTGCTGCCGTCGGGAGAGAGGGCGGCAGAACTGATACGGTCTCCCACCGGACGCCTCTCGACGCGGGCCTGGGTGTTGTCGGAACTGAGTGTCACGGGCACCTTGACGCATGTACGGCCGGAGGGGTTGAAGCGGTATATCCATCCGCCGTTCTCGAACACTATGGTATGTCCGTCGGTGCTCGGGAACTTGATGTCAAATTCCTTGAAATCAGTCACTTTCTCCGTTTTACCGTTTTTGACGTTATAGCAGAACAGGTTCATCGTCATGTCCCTGTCGGAAGCGAAGAAAATCTCGTCCCCTATCCACATGGGGAAAATGTCCTGCGCGTCGTTATTGGTGATGTTGGTAATCTTCTTGGCCTTGGTGTCCCATATCCAGATATCGTCGGCCATGCCGCCGCGGTAGTACTTCCACGTGCGGAACTCGCGCATCACCCGGTTGTAGGCCAGTTTTTTTCCGTCGGGCGACCAGCAGCAGAATCCTCCTTCGGGAAGGGGAATCTCCGAAGGCATGCCTCCATCTGGAGACACTGTCCAAAGCTTGCCCTCGAAGCCTTCGCCTATACGGTTTCGGTACACTATGTTCTTGCCGTCGGGAGTCCAGCACATTACAATGTTGTTGGGGCCCATACGGTCGCCGAAATCGTCGCGGCTGTTGGTCGAAGTCCATGTAAGCCGCTGCGGCTCACCTCCTTCGGATGGAATGCTGTAAACCTCCCGGTTGCCGTCGTACTCGCCGGTGAAGGCAATGGTCTTGCCGTCGGGGGAGTAGCGTCCGAATGCCTCGAAGCCAAGGTGCGAAGTAAGGCGCCTGGCCTGTCCGCCTTCGACAGGTACAGTCCAGAGGTCTCCGGCATAAGTAAATACGATTTCGTTCCCGTTGGTGGCGGGAAAACGCAGCAGACGAGCATCGTCTTGGGCGGCCACATTGAATGAAGCGGCCAGGGCCAGTACGGCCAGAATGGAATATGCTTTCATAATTGATGCTAATATAATAATTTTTGCTAATTTTGAAGTGCTAAACCTGTAAAAGCATAATGTCCGAGATTTGGAGGAAAGATAAATGGTACAGCCTGCTTCGGCCGTATGTCGACTGGTGTACCCGCCGCAGTTTCACGAAGCTGGAGGTTGTCGGTTCGCTTCCTTGCGACGGCAGGGCTGTAATTATTGCACCCAATCATTGCAATACCCTGATGGATGCGCTGGTGGTTCTTCAATGCCGCCGGGAGCAGACTGTTTTCGGAGCCAGGGCCGATATTTTCCACAATCCCACTGCGGCCAGAGCGCTGCATTTCCTGAAGATACTTCCTATTGCGCGCAAGCGTGACGGTTTCCATGAGGTGGCAAAGAACCTTGAAGTCATGCCCGTCATTTACGATGTGCTGCATCACGATGTGCCGTTCTGCATATTCCCCGAAGGGCGCCACAGGACAATGTACTCATTGCTCCCTATCCATAAGGGCGTGGTCCGGTTGGCTTCCGGCAACGCGGCCTCGCAGCCTACCTGCATAGTGCCCGTGGGACTGGACTACAGCGACTTTTTCCGTTACCGCGGGAAGTGCCGCGTCCGTTTCGGGGAGCCCATCGATGTCAACGATTATCTGGCTGCGCATTCCGGAGAGGGCAAGACTGCACTTTACGAAGGTCTCGGCGGGGTGTTGTGGAAGAAGATCTCGGAGCTGATTCTGTATATCCCCGATGACGAGCATTATGAGGAGCGGCTTGATGAGCTGCGTCCTGTCGAGCCCCGGAAGTGGTGGGTCCTGCCGCTGGCCGTGCTCACTGCGCCTTTCTTCGCCCTGTCGGCCCTGCTTACCCTGCCGATGTGGGGCGCGGCGGAGTTTATATGCAGCCGCAAGCTCAAGGACAAGGCGTTCAGCAACTCGGTGAGATACCTGCTGCGGCTGGCGGGATCGCCCTTGATGTTCATTATCTGGTGCGTACTTGGTTTCGTGTTCCTGCCGTGGTGGGCTGCAGCAGCATTGCTGGTGTACTTCCTGTTTTCCTACAGCATATTTTATGACTGGCTAAACCTTGTCACGCCCCATCGCCGATGGTAAATCAATACTTGATATAATATTATGAAACGGATTCTTATGATGGCAGTTACGCTGGCTTTGGCAGCTTCCTGCGCGCAGCACAAAGCCCCCAAGATTCTTGTGCTTTATTATTCCCAGACCGGTAACACCAAGGCAGTGGCCGAACAGTTGCAGACCCGCCTCGGCGCCGACATCGAAGCTATCGTGCCCGTGGTCCCTTATGACGGAGATTTCAAGGCGACTATCGACCGGAGCATCAATGAAAGGGAAGAGGGCTCGTACCCCGAGATTCAGCCGCTTGCTTCAAATCTCAAAGATTACGACATCGTTTTCCTGGGCTATCCTGTCTGGTTCGGCACTTTCGCCCCGCCGGTATCGGCAATGCTTGCTTCCGTTGACTTGAGCGGCAAGAAGATTGTCCCGTTCTGCACCTTCGGCAGCGGCGGTCTCGATTCCAGCATCAATGACCTTAAAACGAAGGCCCCCGGTGCCGAAATCCTTCCGGGATACGGAGTCCGCGCCGCCCGCATGGATGCGGTGCCGGCCGAGCTTGACCGTTTCCTCATACGGGGCGGTTTCGTCGAGGGCGAGTGCCCCGAACTTGAAGAATTCCCCGAGGCTCATGAAGTGTCGGAGGAGGAATCTGCGATCTTCGATGCCGCCGTTGGCGATTACCCCATGATGCACGCAAAAGCGGTCGAAGTGGCGTCGCGTGC
>JAFZBM010000133.1 GCA_017561765.1 Bacteroidales bacterium
AACCTCAGTCACCCTTGACGGACTTTATGCTTTCGATTCCTACGACTTCCGCGTGAGGGCAAAGTACGGCAACTGCTTCAGCAACTATGTGTCGGTCGGATTCAAAACCGCGCTGACAGGCACTGCCGCCACGGTCAGGGGCGAAACAAAGTATGTAACCACATTCTATGACCAGTCCGGTAATTATGAACTCCCTAAAGACGCACTGGCATACACGGCGGCTCCCGACGGGAACAAAATGGTGTTCTATCAACTCGGGAGCATTATTCCTTCAGGCACGGCAGTGATTATCCTCTCGGACAAGGCGGACATTCTGTTGACGCAGACCGACGCCTCCGTTACTTATAATTATCCCAACATCCTGCAAGGCTCCGACATGCCTGTGAGCGTGAGCGGGGGCAAGGTTGACGGAAAAACCGTTTATGTGTTCGGCATCGATAAAGGCAAGCTTGGGTTCTATCAATTTTCAGGAACCCAGCTGCAGCCCGGGAAAGCGTATTACTTAGCACAATAAAAGTCATGAAAAACAGTATACAAATAATTATGGCGCTTGCCATGGCAATGGCCTTGACAAGTTGCGTCAAGGATGTCGAGGCCCCGGAAGACATCAACTGGACACTCACCGTCCGGGCAGAGAAGGAGGATGGTCCCGACACCAGGGGATTGTCCATAGGTGACGGCAAGGATGAAGCTTCCACAACCAAACTCCAGTCAATCTGGAAGGATGGCGAAAAGGTGTTAGTATTTCAAAATGGTGCAGTTATAGGCAATCTTACTGCAACCCCTGATGCGGCGAACGCCCATCTCGCCACACTTACCGGAACCATCAACAGTTCTTCCGGTTTTTCGGGATTGACCATGCTCACGCCCCGTGCCACCTGGGATTATACCGGCCAGGATGGGAGTCTGGGCTCAATCGAGCGACGGTATCAATTTACAATGGCCCAAAATGTGACGGTGTCTTCGATACAGGGGAACAAAATCACCATCGAACACGTCAAATTCAAGAACCAGCAGAGCATCTACCGCCTCAACTTCCGCTTCCAGAAGGACGGCGCAGGGGACAAGGTCCCGATTACCGCACGGCAGGCGTGGCTCAGCGCTGCAGATGCCGGACTGGAGCAAACCTGTCCTGTGAACAGAACCGCAAGCACCGGATCCATCGACGTAAAACTGCCAACTCCCACCGCCGATCCGTTCTTCGCTGCCCTTAGATTCGCCAATACATCCAAGGCGGAAGCGCTGAATTTCAAAGTGCTGGGCGACGACGGGGTCACTTACTACGGCAGCAAGACCATACCGGCTGACTGTAAGCCCAACGGCAGCTTCGTCAGCGTCAAGAACGCCGTACTCACCGAACGCCTCGAATTCGACCAGAGCGCGACAAAAGTTGACACCGTACTATAAATACTTGGAACCGCCTATGTATGCAATAGAAAAAGTCAGCTACCGGGCACCGAAGACGGAGTGTCAGGAAACGGCGGGGGACCGGATTATCTGCCAGTCCACGGAAGATTACATTTATAAAGACCTTGACGATGAGATTTAAGATGTTTTTCATGGCGATGCTGACGACTTCGCTCATCGCCATGTCCGCAGCCGCACCCGCACTGGCGGGGACTTATATCAAGGACGTGAAGGTCATAGGCGGCACAGAAAGTGAAGTGAACGCCTTGAAGTCCAGCCTTACAGACCAGGGATGGAAGGTTATCAATAGAGACCTGAATGCCGGAGCTGGCGGCGACTTTATTTACCTGCTCTATCTTCCGGAAGACAACAGCGACGGAATAAACCACAGTTATGTATCCGACTTTTACATCAGCAACAGCGAAGACTCTCCAGACAAAGTTACCCACGACGGCCGCAACTATTACCGGGTATCTTATGACGGCGGGAGTGACTTCGTGAGCAAAAAGGGCGATCTGAACTGTAACGCCAAAGGCGATTATATCTACCTGTATTACACCAGGGCTTTCTTCGGAGACAACCAGGCTGTCACTGACATTTCATTCAACGACACCCAGAGCGGAGCCGTTGGCGTGAACGGCGGTTCAACCGGTTACAACCTGAACAATAATGCGGGCGGCAAATACATCTATATGCACTTCTCGACGGAAAAGCTTGCAAGCGGGCTCATTACCATCGGGACAAGGGAATCGACCGATTGTAAATTTCCATTTAATACAACAAATGGTACTGTTACCAATTCACGAACGCAACAAATATATAGAGCCTCCGAAATAGGAAGTGCCGGGATAATATCATCCATCATGTTCGATTATGCTTCCGATGGCCCTTATTCCTTTTCCGATGTTGAAATTTATTTGGTGCATACGGATAGAATTGGTTATAGTATTACTAATCGTTATTTTGTGCAATGCAATGAAAGTGACAAGGTATATGAAGGCACTGTATCGGCATCCGGTCCGGGTTGGTTGATTATCAACTTGGACAGTGCTTTCGAATATGATGGTAACAGCAACCTGATGGTTCATTGCCAGGCAACCGTTAAAAGAGGCAGCTGGAAACATTTTGGACAATTTGCGGATCCTGATAATCAAGGTTGGTGTTGCTCTAATAATACAGGCACCGATTTACGCAGTATTAAAAACAATATCCAACTCATCATGATTTCCGACTATTACTCCATGCCCGAGAATCTGTCCGTGAGTTCAATAACCAATCACAGCGCCAACGTTTCATGGAGCAGTTGTGCTGAAGCTACCGGCTATGTCTACAAGTACCGGAGAGCAGGAACAACCACCTGGTCGGAAGAGCAAACTGTGAGCAGCACCTCGGTCATGCTGGATGGCCTTGCCTCTTTCGGGTCCTATGATTTCCGGGTGAGGGCAATGTACGGCAACAACTTCAGCAACTATGCGTCGGTCGGATTCAAGACTCCGCTGACTGGCACTGCCGCCAAGGTCAGGGGGGAAACCAAGTATGTGACCACATTCTATGACCGGTCAGCCAAGTATGAACTCCCGGACGGCGCACTGGCATACACGGCGGCTCCCGACGGGAACAAAATGGTTTTCTATCAGTTTGATAGAATCATTCCTTCAGGCACGGCGGTGATTATCCTCTCGGACAAGGCGGACATTCAGTTGACTCAGACCGACGCCTCCGCTACTTATAATTATCCCAACATCCTGCAAGGCTCCGACATGCCTGTGAGCGTGAGCGGAGGCAAGGTTGACGGAAAAGCCGTATATGTGTTCGGCATCGATAAAGGCAAGCTTGGGTTCTATCAATTCTCAGGAACTCAAGTGCCGCCCGGAACAGCATATTATTTAGCACAATGATAGTCAGTATGGCTTATAGTGACTTAGTATGAAATCCATTCCCGGTTAATAAGCAAGTTTGCGCGTTATTTTTGCCATTTTTTCATTTTTTATATACATTTGTGTTTGTTAATTGCAATTAATACGGAATGATTCGCCAACTTAGCGATAAAGTCTTCTACATCGGTACCGACGACCTGACCATCGATTTGTTCGAAAGCCAGTATGTGGTTCCCGATGGCGTTTCTTACAATTCTTACCTAATCAATGATAGCAAAATCGCCATTCTGGACACTTCGGATGCCAGAAAAGGCGAGGAATGGCTCGGCAACCTCCAGGAGGCCCTGGGCGACCGTACTCCCGATTATCTGGTGGTGCATCACATGGAGCCCGACCATTCCGCCCTTATCGCCAAGGTTCTCGGAATCTATCCCGGACTCACGCTCGTAGCCAGCGCACAAGCCATCAGGATGCTGCCCCAGTTTTTCCAGGACATAAAGATTGAAGGCCGCTGCCGTGCCGTCAAGGAGGGCGACACGCTGGAACTCGGCGGGCATTCGCTACGTTTCATTGCCGCCCCCATGGTGCACTGGCCCGAGGTGATGGTGAGTTTCGACGAGTCCGACGGCACGCTCTACAGCGCCGACGGATTCGGCAAGTTCGGAGCCCTCGGCAAATGCGGATTCTACGGACGCGACGATGACGACTGGGCCTGCGAAGCCAGGCGCTACTACTTCAACATCGTCGGTAAGTACGGAGCCCAGGTGCAGCAGTTGCTCAAAAAGGCCGCAGGTCTCCCAATCAAGGCAATACGTCCCCTGCACGGCCCCCTGCTGGAAGACAACCTGCAAGAGTATATAAGCCTCTACGACACCTGGAGCCGTTACGAGCCGGAGTCGGAGGGCATTTTCATTGCCTGCGCTTCCATCCACGGCGGAACGCTTGAAGCCGCGGAGATGCTGGCCCAGATACTCCGCACCAAAGGTGCCGGCAAGGTCGTGGTCAGCGACTTGAGCCGCACCGACATTGCTGAAAACGTGGAAGACGCCTTCCGTTATCCCACCACAATATTTGCCGCGGCCTCCTATGACGCGGGCTTGTTCACCCCCATGTATGAATTCATGCACAGGCTGCAGATCAAGGGCTGGTGCAAGCGCCGCGCGGGCCTGCTCGAGAACGGCTCGTGGGCTCCGAGCGCCGGACGAGTGATGAAGGAAATGCTTGGGACAATGAAAGATATCGAGCTTGTGGAGCCGGTGGTAACCATTCGCAGCCGCATGCACAGGGAAGATTTCCCGGCCATGGACGCCCTGGCCGACGCAATTTTGAAATAGTTTTTTTAAAACCAATATTTTATGAAAAAATTAGTTCTTATCATTGCTGCAGTTTTTGGCATGGCCATCGCTGCAAACGCTGCTAACTACACAGTTAACGACAGCGCTATCGACGCCCTCATCGCAAACGCCGAGGAAGTTGTTGTCCTTGACGTTAACGAAGCTGCACCTCTTGCCGCAAACCTCCCTACAGTGAGCCAGAAAGAGGTCAACCCCACCGTGGCCCTCATTCTCAGCTGGCTGCTCGGCGGCTTTGGCGTACATCGTCACTACATGGGCACCAAACCTATCATGTGGCTCCTCTACACCATCACCGGTGGCGGTCTTGGCGTTATCTGGGCAGTTGATACCATCATGATTCTCATCGGCCTCGTCGATGGCACGGGAATTGGTAAATACTGCAACAACGAGAAATTTATAATGTGGATCTAAAATCTGCGATCATACTGCCGCTGCTCTTTTGTCTTGCAGCGATTCCGGCGGGAGCCCAGCGAAAGGTAAGCGCCGACGTTGAGGTCAAAACGGTCTCCGGCGGTAAATTAAGTACAGTCACCAAAAGCGTCTATTGTGCAAACAATGGACGCTTGGTGACTATTTTCAAGAAGCCTGTCTCCTATTATGTGGTGGCCAATGCCAAAGGGGAGGCACAGCTTTACAGGCCTGCGTCTAACGAGGTGTTCACGCAGACCGACAAGAGCCTTGCTTCTGGTACGGAGCTCGTGATGCTCTTCATGGGAGGGCAAATCGACGACCTGGGGCTCAGGGCATTTGGTTATAAACTTACGGCCACCACCCGCGACGACGGCTACGTCAAAAAGACATTCAAGCCTTCGGACCCTACGCTCCCTGACGTGGAGATTGTGTTCGAAAACTATCTTCCAATTTATTGTCTCTACACTGCTCCGGACGGTAAGGTCCTGAGTAAGAAGTATTTGTCGGACTATAAGCAGTTCGGGCGGCTGATGCTCCCCCTGCGCGTTACCGACATCGCCTACGGCAAGGGCAACGACTCCACCGTAGTGCGGACCATCTATTCTTCGGTCAAGGTGGACGTGGATGACCCGGCATTCGCTTTCCAGGTCCCTGCGGACGCCACTCCAATGAAACTCCCCGAGGCGGCCCGATGAAACGGCCCGTCCTAATCGCAGCAAGCCTCCTTCTGCTGGCCGCTGTCTCTTTGCGCGCCCAGGAGAACCGCTCGCTTATGCTGCGGCAGGATTTCAGCAAGTTGCGTGTCGAGGAGCATTTTCCTGACAGCATTTCTGCGGCGGAACGTATTGCCGGCACCATCGGCAGGCAGCTGACGGGACATAATTTCTACAATCCTCCTACCTATCTTTTCCTGCGCCCTGCTGTGCGGCAGCTGGGGTTCGCCGGGGGCTTGCTGGCTACGTCCGACAGGGTTATGCGGGCTTCCAAGATCGGTACTGCCGATAATAAGGTTCCGCGGGGGCCGTTCGGGATCGAAGAAGGACCGGAGGCGTACTTACCGACTGTTGCATCTCGTTTTGGTTCACTTGGTTCCGGGACGGGACTGCCTCCCGTTCGTAAGGGCCAAGGTCGGCAGTCCCGTCCCGGAACCCCTGACCCCAGCACCCAAGGTCAACTGACCAATCCCGGAACCCCTGACCCCAGCACCCAAGGTCAACTGACCAATCCCGAAACTCCAGACACCAGCACCCAAAGTCAACCATCCAACCCCGGAACCCCAGAAAGTGCTGCCTGCGGGAAGCCGGTGGGTGACGATTACGACTTCGCCATCTATCTGATAGACAATGACCTGAAGCTTGATGCGCTGCAGCTGGTGTCGCGCTCCTGCTACCGGCAGTCGGACACACTGGACTTCCTCCGCGGCTGGGCACACTACAACCTGAAGCAGCTCGAAACCGCCAATAGTTACCTGCTGGCAGTGCCGCAACAATCGGCATTCTACGAAAAGTCACTCTTTTATTCAACAGCAGTTTCGGCGCATCTGGGCGACTATTCCAGCCCCCTGGGACGGCTGCAGGAGTACAACGGCCCCTACACCGAACTCCGGGACGTGCAACTGGCGGGACTCGCCCTGCTGCGCGGCGAGAAAGGGGCGTTCAAAGCGGCAAGCGAGGGCTTCGGCTACAGCGATTTCGCGCTTGAGAGCGCCGAACGCACCTTGTGCGACATATATAACGAGCGCTACGAAAAGCGGGCGAAGAGTCCCCTGCTGGCAGCGGCGGCATCGGCCGTCATCCCCGGCGCAGGCAAAATTTACGCAGGCAAGATAGGCGAGGGCGTATCGGCATTCCTCATCACCGGTGCGCTGGGCGCCATCACTGCGGAACATTGGGTAAAAGACGGCGCCTCAAACTGGAAAACGATTATTCCCGGACTGCTCACGACAGTCTTCTACATAGGCAACATTTACGGCGGTTACATGTCCGTAAGTATTTATAATTCAAACCTTAAAAATGCTCAGGATACGGCTGTTCTGTACAATATCCATATTCCTCTCCGTACTGTATTCAAGTAGGGCGCAGGATTGGGAAGGGCTCGCCGTAGAGTATGAGCGCGCCGTTTACTCCGGGGCATCCCTGGAGGAGACAAACGCGGCTCTTCTGGGCAAGGCCGGGTGTTACAAGGCTCTGGGACGATATTCGGAAGCATCGTCCACACTCGCCCGTGTACGCATGTTCGCACTCACTGCCGAAGAGCGGCAGAACGTTCTCTTCGAGCAGGAGCTTTGCTGGTTCCTGGGCGGGGACTTCGGACAGGCGGCATCGCTGGTAGAAGAAGTGGACGCCATATCGCAGGATGCCCTGCTGCTGCATGCGCTGGTGCTCGCATACGCAGGACGCTATGACGAATCGGAGATTTATGCGGCGCGCTGCATCAGCTGGGACGGGACTTGCGGGCGGTTGGGAGAGCTGCTGAAACTGTATGAAGGGCATCCGCGGGTCAGGAAGGAAGGGACGGCGCTGGCGCTTTCGTTCGTTCCTCCGCTCGGGCATTTTTACAATGAAGCATGGGGCGAAGGACTGCTCTCAATGGGCCTGAACGGTGCCGCGGCAGGCTTCCTGGTTGCAAATCTGCTCGGCGGATACTGGGTTACGGGACTGCTCGGCGGCGCGGTGGCGCTGAATTATACTTTCATGGGAAATCAGGAACGCAATGCTTTCCTGGTGCACAAGAACAACGGCAACGGCCCGCTGGAGTTCGGCGAACGTCTCCGCGCGCTGCTGGCCGACATACTGTCAGATGAATTATGACTAAAGCACAGAGATATGAGGCCATAGTGGCCTGGTTCAGGGAGAATGTGCCGGTGGCGCAGAGCGAGCTGGTGTTTTCCAGTCCCTACCAGCTAATTGTGTCGGTGGTGCTGTCAGCGCAGTGCACCGACAAGCGCGTGAACATGGTCACTCCCGGGCTCTTCCGTCGCTACCCGACTGTCGAAAAATTGGCTGCCGCGCCTGTGGAAGACATTCTCGAATGCATTCGCAGCGTGTCCTACCCCAACAGCAAGGCAAAGCATCTGCAAGCCATGGCGGCCAAAATCGTGAGCGATTTCGGAGGGGAGGTTCCGGGCACGGTGGACGAACTGATGACACTGCCGGGAGTGGGGCGCAAGACCGCCAACGTGGTCGCTTCGATTGTGTTCGATGAGCCCGTGATTGCCGTTGATACGCATGTGTTCCGCGTCAGCCACCGCCTTGGACTGTCCAATGGCAAAACTCCTTACGATGTGGAACGTGAGCTCGAGAAACATATTCCGGTGGGCGACCGCGCCGTATCGCACCACTGGCTGATACTGCACGGCCGTTATGTTTGCACCGCCCGGGCTCCGAAATGCAGCGAATGCGGCCTGAGCGGTTTCTGCGCTTATTTTGCACGCAATGCCAAAGGTTAAAAACATAATCGCAGCGCTCCCTGATGCGGAGCGTATTGATGTTGATGCCCTCCGCGTGGCTATTGTCCGCAGGGAGCTGGACCTCATTTGCGTCCTGGGACCAACGGCCTCGGGCAAGACCCGCTACGCCGTCAACCTGGCCCATGCACTTGCACCCTGCGAGATTATTTCGGCCGATTCCAGGCAGGTCTATCGCGGCATGGACATAGGCACAGGCAAGGACCTTGACGAGTACGGGGACGTCCCCTACCATCTTATCGACATTGCCGAACCGGGCACTCAGTACAACGTATACCGCTTCCAGCAGGACTTTGCCGCTGCCTTAGCCGACATCCGCGGCCGCGGCGCCTTCCCCATTCTCTGCGGCGGCACAGGCCTCTACATCAGCGCCGTCACCTCCGGCTACGATTTCATCTCCCGCAAGCCGCTGTCGGAAAAAAGGTCTCCGGTTGATGCCGGCAACGCTTTGCCGGGATCACTCCGTACATATTTCATCGGGACGCTTGTCTCCCGCGAAGAGCGTAACCGCCGCATCGACACGCGCCTCGACGCTCGCCTGCAGGAGGGCATGATAAACGAAATCCGCGGCCTGCTCGAGCGCGGCGTCCCCCCACAGGCCCTTATCAGCTATGGCCTGGAATACAAATATGTCACCCTTTACCTGCTGGGCGAGATCGACTACAGCACCATGCGCGAGCGCCTCGCCATCGCCATCCACCAGTTCGCCAAACGGCAGATGACATGGTTCCGTGGCATGGAACGCAGCGGCATAACCATACATTGGACAGAAGTAAACAAATGAAATATCTCAAAATCACCCTGTTGCTGCTTGCCAGCCTCGCCATCTGCTGCAAGCCTGCCGAAGACCCCTCCGAGGGCGGAAACGACAAGCCCGACCCCGTAACTCCCACTCCCGACCCGGATCATGATCCCGAACCGGAGCCCGTAGTCAAGTTGCTGTGCATCGACGCCCCGCTTGTGCTTCAGCTGGACGCGGAACCGGTACTGGGCAGCAGCGGCGCCATCGTGGTATATACTTCCGAGGACAAAGAGGTTGACAGGATTGACCTGGCCGATCTTGCAGGAGTTACCGTAAGGCCCGACGGCGCAATGGTCCCTTCAGAGCAAATCACCGCAGCCACCAAGTTCACTACAACCATGGATGCCCTGCAGTCGGGCAGCCGCTACCGCGTGGTGCACTATACACCCCTGCGCATAAAGGATAAGTCGCTGGAAATCAAGCTGCACAACAGCGTGCTGGACTGGGGCGGCTCATATTATGTAACGTTTGATGCCGGCGTAATCAAAGACCACCATGGCATCGTAAAAGATGAATGGACTTTCACAATCAAGGACAAACCGGGCTCAAGTACCCTTAAGGTGAGCCCGGACGGAAAAGGGGATTTCTGCACTGTCCAGGGCGCGCTCAGTTACGCGTCCACGCTCGGCAAAGATGCTGAAGTTACCGTCGAAGTCGGCGCAGGCACATATAACGAAATGCTCTTCCTGCGCGACAAGAACAATGTCACTATCAAAGGTGCATCGCGTGAAGGGACGGTTATCTCTTATCCCAATAACGAAAGCTGGTGCCAGGGCAGCGGCGGATCCCGCACCGCAAAGCCCGTTTTGGGCGCTGCCATTTCCAACGCAGGCGGCCGCGGCTTGATGCTGGTGGAGAATTGCGACGCATTGACCATAAGCGACTTGACCATCGAGAACAGCTTCGGGGCTCTGAAAGGGCAAGCCGAAACCATCTACTTCAATTCCGGCAGCAACGCGCACAAACTGATAATCGAAAACTGCAATCTGCTCTCGTACCAAGACACATTCCTCTGCAAAGGCGTCGTATGGGTGCACAAAAGCCTGATCGCAGGGCATTGCGACTTCATCTGGGGTTACCCCAGCGCCTGCCTGTTCGAAGATTGTGAAATTCGTGCCCGCGCCGCCGGATATATCGTGCAGGCACGGATTCCGGAGGCTTCCGACAAAGGTTTCGTGTTCCTGAATTGCTCGCTCACCGCCGAGAGCGGTGTGAAGGACGGCTCGATGTACCTTGCCCGCTCGGGGGGCGACAGCAAAGTGTTTGATAATGTGACATATATCAACTGCTCGATGTCGGGAGTCATTGCATCGGGCGGATGGTATGCATCGCCCCTGCCCAATCCCTCGTCACCGACAGCCGTCTCCGGCTGGAAAGAATACGGTAGCACCGATGCTGCCGGCAAGCCCCTCAGCGGCCACAGCGCCCGCGGCAAATACCTCACCGACGACGAAGCCGCCGCCTTCTCCTCCCGCCAGGCCGTCCTGGGCTGGTAAGCTGTCGTTCGGACAGGGACGCGGCGGCGACTTTGACTCCCGAAGAGGGAGGGGACCCGCTTGCGGGGAGGGTCGCAGCCCAGGCCCAGTCTGTTCGACTACTCTGCTGCGTAGAGACGGATTAGATTAAGGACGACGGCGGAGGCCTTCTGCATCGACTCCAGCGGCACCCACTCGAACTTGCCGTGGAAATTGAGTCCGCCGGCGAAGATGTTGGGGCACGGGAGGCCCTTAAACGAGAGGTTGGCGCCGTCGGTACCGCCGCGTATGGGCTGGACATGCGGCTTCACACCCGCCATCTCCATTGCCTTAACGGCCTTATCCACAATATGATAGTGCGGTTCAACCATCTCCCGCATATTGTAGTACTGGTCCTTGATTACCGGATTTGCAGTCCCTGCGCCGTACTTGGTGTTTATAAAGTCGCAGCACTCCTGCATCACCGCCTTCTTGCGTTCGAAAGCGGCACGGTCGTGGTCGCGTATGATCCAGGTCAAAGTGGCCTCCTCGACGCTCCCCTTGAAGCTTACGATATGGAAGAATCCTTCGTAATCCTGGGTCAGTTCGGGCCTCTGGCCTACAGGCAGCAAGGAAATTAGCTCCTGCCCTATCAGTATGGCATTCAGCATCTTGCCCTTGGCGTATCCGGGATGCACATTGCGCCCCTGGATATGCACTACGGCCGATGCGGCATTGAAATTCTCGAATTCCAGTTCGCCGACTTCCCCGCCGTCGAGCGTATAGGCGTAATCGGCGCCGAAGCGCTTCACGTCGAACTTAACCACGCCGCGGCCTATCTCTTCATCGGGCGTAAAACCAATCTTGATACAGCCGTGCTTGAATTCTGGATGCCCGACTATATACTGCACCGCATCCATGATTTCCGCCACCCCGGCCTTGTCGTCAGCACCCAGCAAAGTGGTGCCGTCGGTGGTTATGATGGTCTCGCCCTTATGGGCCAGCAGTTCGGGGAAGTCGGCAGGATCGAGC
>JAFZBM010000134.1 GCA_017561765.1 Bacteroidales bacterium
CGAACTTGAAGAATTCCCCGAGGCTCATGAAGTGTCGGAGGAGGAATCTGCGATCTTCGATGCCGCCGTTGGCGATTACCCCATGATGCACGCAAAAGCGGTCGAAGTGGCGTCGCGTGCAGTTCCTGAAGGCACCGAGTATCTGTTTGCGGCCAAGGACGAGCCCCGTGGAGATGCGCCGTCGGGAGACATGCCTCCGGCAGGTACTATTAAGGTATATGTGCTGGCGGCAGACGGTCAGCCGCCCGTGTTTACGCAGGTGGTCCGCATGCCGATGGACCGCTAGCCATTACTGGTAGGAAGGCCTTGCCTTGAACATAGAAAGAAGATAAATCAGTTCTTCTTTTAAATCTTGACGGACGAAGGAGCGGTAGCTTTCTTCGTCCATTTTTATCATGTCGCGTATAAGGCTTGAATCGGAAATGTCCTGAATGCACTCGATGCACTTGTCGAGGTATACGGTCACTGGCATTTCCATCCGGGTCTCCACTATATCCTTGCTCAGGGAGGTGCATTCTTTCAGGTAGAACCAGCTGTCAAAGACGTCGCGGGAAGATGTCTCGTCCTTGTTGAGCAGGGCGCACAGTTTATGGGCGAAGAGATCTTCCTTGGAAAGGACGCGCATCTGTATGCCGAGGTAATTGCGCATCTCGTAGTGATTGTTATACTGACGTTTGGATATCTCAATCTTAAGTTTCCGTTCACGTGAACCGTAATCCAGCAGAATAATTATTCCGTGGGGCTGAACCGATTCGTCGTGCTGCTTTTCGTACTTGCGCACTATCTTTCTCACCCGTTCGTACACTTCGTCCTCACGCCTGGCGTCAAGCAGGTTGAAATCCAGGTTGGAGGAGAAGCGCGGCAGGTCATAGAAAAACATGGCCGCCGACCCGCCCTTTATGGCAAGGACGGACGAAAGCAGGGCGTCCGAGAAAATGTCCTTCAGAAGTTGAAGCATCAAGATCTTTTGTTTGTTGGTATCCATTAGTACAGTATTTGTTTTACTCGTTCGTTCAGTGTCTTGCAGTCGTAGATGGGGAGCAGCTCATAGACCAGCCCCTTGTTAAGTGTGGCAGTGTTGTCGAAAAAGAAATTGCTGTCCAGATAAAGTTTGTCCAGAAATGCCCTTTCGGGAGTGGCGATATTGATGTTGCCCTCGCGCATGATTCCGGAGGTGTCGAGAAGAATGTCGATTTTGATTTTCCTGTAGCGGTATTGCTCCCCGTCTATGGTCAGGCTGCGGCTCAGGTTGCCGGCTACCGTGATTTCGTCGGTGGCTTTGAAAATGATGCCGAAACGCTGCAGGACGTATTCCAGGGAGATATATGACGGGGTATAAAGAAGGCAGGCAAGCTCCCGTTCGTCATATCCGGGCTTGGCATAAACCCCTTTCCGGGGGTTCAGGATCTCGCCTTTCCGGACATAACTAATCATACGGCTCTTGATATTTTCACGGGCAATGCCCTGGCCGTAAGCCAAAGCGATGCCCTGGGCAGTGAATACCGAGGCCTTGTCTTTGTAAATATCCAATAATAAGCGATTTCGTAAACCCATAGTGGTTCCCAGACACACTTTCAGTTCACGAAAATAAAAAATACTATCGATTTATGCAAATAAAAAATCGAAATTTTACTTGATTGGAAATTGGCAGGCTGAGAACGGGCTATTTCAATTCGCGCAGGATGCCTTTGTCGCCGGCGACGTAGTAGTGGCCGTGCTCAATGAGAAGAGCCCTGCCCAGTCCTTTTCTGCGGTTCTTTTCATTATCTACGTTCACCCCTATCACCCTTCCGTCGTAAAAGCTGCTGACATCGTCAATGATAGTGTGACCTACAATGATATGGTCAACATCATAGCGGTTCAGGATGAGCTGGAGGGTGTCGGCCGTTACCGGGTGCCATTTCTTGCCGTCCAGGAGCAGCCCGCGGTTCCAGACGGGGCCGTAACTGCCATAGAGGAACGCCAGCTTATCCGATGCTGCTTTGCGCTCGCGGTTGCGCAGGAACAGGGCCTTGCTCATCTCCTGGTTCACTTCTTCAACCGGTATGTCCTGTTTGTAGAAATCACCGCCAAGTCCCGCATGCACGAAAAGGTCGCGTCCAACTATGCCGATGACATTCCAACTTGCTATCCAGCGGCCAAGTTCACTGTCTGGACCGAACAGATCGCGGTACTCAAGCCCGAGTTCGTCTGCCAGAAGCTGATACTTGGGCGTGGCGTATCGCATGTCGCCGGAGAACTCCATCGGCTCATGGTTGCCCAAAAGTATGGTCACCCTGCCTCCCGCATCGTATGCCTCCTGCTGCAGCTTATAGAAAAGCCAGAACAATTGTACGGCATCATCGCCCCTGTCGAACAAGTCGCCGATAAGGACCAGATGGCCGGTTCCGAAACTCCAGTCGAGTTTGTCGTCTATGACGCCGTTGCCGCATAGCAGCGACACGGCGCAGTCCATGCGTCCATGTGGATCGGACATGACGAAGACGCGCTCAGGAATGCTCCTGTAGTCCCATTTCTGGCGGCGTATAGGCCTGAGGCTGACTGTGAAAGGGTAATTGCCCTGATGGTCGCAGACGTTGAATGCGGCCGGAGTCCGATAGTATGTGGAATCAAAAATGGTCCCGTCCGGATTTACCCGGATGACGCGGGTGCTGTCGTTACGGTAGAGGATGTAAGGACCGTCGGCCGAAAGGGTGCCCCCGGGCTTCTTCGAACTTAAAAAAATGGTGCCGAGCAGAATGATTGCCGCGACTGCGGCGAAATGTTGGATTTTCATTGGGCGCCCTCCTTTGTTGAGGTACCAGGATTCGAACCTGGGCAGACAGAACCAAAATCTGTAGTGCTACCATTACACCATACCTCAATTCCGGCTGCAAAGATACGATATTTTTGTGGAAAACTAGAAAAATTGCTAATTTTAAGGTTTGGAAACACTTTAACATTTATGGATACACAAAAAGTTATTAAGCAAGCCCTCGAGGTTTCAGTCGCCACGAAAGCGCTGGAATTCGGAGAGGACATCCTGGACAGGGTTCCGGGTCTTTTTAACAAATTCTTCCCTGGCAAGAAGGCTATTGTTTTTGCCGATAAAATCACCTGGAAGGTGGCAGGTGAGCGGGTGTTTTACGAGCTCGCCAAGGCCGGCGTTCCCGCAACTACCTTCCTCATCACCGACGACCGATTCCACCCCGACTGGAAATATGTGGAGCTGGTCGACAAGGTTATGGAGTCCGAGCCGGACGGCATTTTCGTCGCAGTCGGCGCGGGAGTCATAAATGACCTTGCCAAGCTCGGATCCTTCCGTCACGGCCGTCAGTACATCTGCGTGGCCACCACGGCTTCCGTTGACGGCTACACATCTTCTTCTGCCATAGTGAACGACGAGCGCGGCGCCAAGATCAACATCAAGTCCAACGCCCCTCTGGTCATAGTGGCCGATTCCAAGGTGCTGGCATCCGCCCCCTGGTTCCTCACTGCCGCCGGCTATGCCGATCTCGCCGCAAAGGTGAGCTCCGGCGCCGAATGGATGATAGCCGACCTCTTCGGCACAGAGCCCATCGACCCGCCCAGCTGGCACGTAACCCAGGATTCCCTTAAGGAGATGCTCGACGATCCCGACGGCATAAAGACAGGCAAGCCCGAATCGGTCGAGAAACTCTTCCTCGGCCTGAGTCTCGCCGGCATCGGTATGGAAGTGGCGGGCTCCAGCCGTCCCGCGTCCTGCGCCGAACACCTTTACGGGCACTACTGGGACATGACCCATCACACCAACAACGGCCGTCCAGTAAGTCACGGCTTCCAGGTGGCGATAGGCGAACTTACCTTGTGCGCCTTCTTCGACGCCCTGTTCGAGATGGATTTGAGCAAGCTTGACGTGGATAAGTGCGTGGAAGCCTGGCCCAGCCTCGAAGAGGAGCAGGAAAGGGCTAAGCGTATTTACGCCGACTTCCCGGTACCTACTCTGGGCTATGAGGAAATCACCAAGAAATGGCAGCCCAAAGAGGAGGTGCGCGTGCAGCTCCAGAAAGTCAAGGACAACTGGCCGGAGTTCAAGAAGAAACTCCAGGCGCAGGTCTGGAGCTTCGAGAAGATGCGCGAAATGTTCCGCAGGGCCGGCGCCCCCACATCTCCCGAAGAGATTGGCTCAACCCGTGCCGAATTGCGTAAAATCACTGATTATGTGCAGCTTATGCGCTGGCGTATAAATCTCCTTGACCTTGCAAAGCGCGGCTGCTTCTACGATGAATTGATGGACAAAGTATTTGGTAAAGGCGGAGTATGGGAAATTCAATAATCAAGAGGGGCACCCCCTCTTACTGCACAGCCAATGAGATTGTGCTCGAGGGTGTAATGGAGCAGGCCAAGCGCTTCCCCGGGAGCGTGCTCATCGAGGCCACAAGCAACCAGGTCAACCAGTTCGGCGGATACACCGGGATGAAACCTGCCGACTACCGCGACTATGTATGGCGTATAGCCGACCGCATCGGATTCCCGAGGGAGAAAATAATCCTTGCCGGCGACCATCTGGGCCCCCAGCCCTTCCAGAACCAGCCCGAGGCGGAAGCTATCGAGAACGCAAAGGAAATGGTGCGTCAGTACGCTGCGGCAGGCTACACCAAGATACATCTCGACACCAGCATGCGCGTGGCCGATGACGACCGCAGCAAGCCATTGAGCGACCGCACCATAGCCACCCGCGGAGCGGAACTGCTCAAGGTGGCGGAAGAGGCATGGCAGGAACTTCACAAGGCCAATCCCGATGCTGTCCATCCGGTATACATTATCGGAAGCGAAGTGCCTATTCCCGGCGGCGCACAGGACAAGGAGGAGATGCAGGTCACTGATCCCGAGGCTTTTGCGGCGACCGTAAGGGCATATAAAGAGGTGTTCGCCGAGTATGGCCTGATGGATTATTGGAAGTACGTAATCGCAGTGGTGGTCCAGCCCGGCGTGGAATTCGGTGATGCCGATGTGCATTTCTACCGTCGTGACGACGCCCGGGCACTGTGCGCAAAGCTGAAGGACTTCCCCGAACTGATGTTCGAAGGCCATTCTACAGACTATCAGAGTCCGGAGTGCCTGAGGCAGATGGTTGAAGACGGAATAGGCATACTCAAGGTGGGGCCGGCGCTGACATTCGCCGCCCGCGAGGCCCTGTTCGCCCTGAGCCACATCGAGGATGAAATAATCGACGATCCGGCCGGACGCTCCAACTATATCGCCGTGCTGGAACAGGTGATGATGGAGAATCCCAAGAACTGGCAGAAGTACTATCACGGAACGCCCAAGGAGCAGGCGCTAAAGCGCGCATACAGCTATTCCGACCGCAGCCGCTACTATATGCCCGATCCCCGCATTGAAGCGGCCATGCAGAAGCTGTTCGACAATCTTCGCGGAGCCGATATACCTATGGGACTGCTGCACCAGTATATGCCGCTGCAGTACATAGAAGTCCGTGACGGGCGCTTGCCGCTGGAACCGCGGGCCCTTGTCAAGGACGCGGTGCGTATAATCTGCGATGACTATAATTACGCCGTAAAGAATATCTAGCGCTTGTCTTTAAAGAACTCCAGCATCAGGCGTCCGCATTCTTCGGAAAGCACGCCTGATGCTGTTTCTGTTTTAGGGTGCAGCAGGGAAGGGGAGTAGAGGCTGTAGCCCCGCTTTGGGTCGGGGGCTCCATATACTATACGGCCAATCTGCGCCCAACACAGAGCCGCTGCGCACATGGGGCAGGGTTCCACGGTTACATAGAGAGTGCAGTCGTTGAGGTATTTGCCGCCGAGAGCTTCGGTCGCGGCGGTAAGGGCGATCATCTCGGCGTGGGCGCTCGGGTCATGCAGGCGCTCGGTCATGTTGTGGCCGCGCCCTATTATGCGCCCGCGGGCAACCACCACGGCTCCGATGGGAACCTCGCCGTCGCTGCGGGCCTCTTCGGCCTCCCGCAGCGCTTCACGCATGAATATCTCGTCAGCAGACATCAATAAATAACTTTAAGCCATGGCATATTCTCTTCCAGCCATGGTTTCATTGTAAACGGGATGTCGGTGCACATGGCGTCGGAGCCCAGGTAGGCGGCCAGGACGAAATCTTCAATCTTGTGCGTAGGCCAGAGACTGACTATCATCCCGGCCTTATGCGCTTTCTGCACCATGCCTCGGGTGGTGCCGTCTGTCTTGCAGCCCATCACCCATATATCTTCCTTCTTGCAAATCTCTATGGCCTCGTCGGTTACGCCGCTGTTGAAAATAATCAGCAACTCCGATTTGGGACCTTTGGAGATTATTTCCGGATGCGCTTTCTTGAGGTAGCGCAGTCCGCGTATGTCGGAAGATGTGAAACGCAGTAATGAGTTGTGTGTGCGTATGGATTTTGCTGCCTGGTAAACCCTTTCGGCAACTTCTTCAACCAGTTCCTGCGTGTACAGCGAGTCGGGTTTGGTCTTGAGTTCGAATTCGACGTACAGATTGTCCTTGTCCTGCAGGAAGGCGATGAAGTCATCGAATTTCATCATTTTGTTGCCCTGCTTTGTGCGAAGCTGCTCAATCTCTGCGGATGTCTTGCGCTCGAAGATGCCGGTCCCGTTTGTGGTGCGCTCCAGGGTGCAGTCGTGCGTCAGGTAGAGTACTCCGTCGGCGGTGCGGCGTATGTCGGTTTCAAATCCGGTGTAACCGGCATCCCAGCTGTCCTGGAAGGCCTTGGCGGTGTTCTCGTCCCTTTCGAGACGTCCTCCGCGGTGGGAGAATGCCCGTATGGTCTGGGTCTGGGCTAATGCGCTTGCCGCTACGCCGATCGCAAAAATGATGGCGATGATTCTTTTCATTTTCATTTATCTATGGTCACCGGCAGTGGTCCGGAGGC
>JAFZBM010000135.1 GCA_017561765.1 Bacteroidales bacterium
TCAGCGTGTGCAAAGCCGAGGATGGCACCCTCCATTTCCATAATGTCCCGGCGCTAATCAAAGTCAGTATCTCTTCAAGCGACATAACCGCAGTCCTCATTAAAGGCTGCAACCTGGCTGGCACCGCGAAGGTAAATCCGGACGGCACGCTCTCGGAGGTAATAACCCCTGAAGATGAAGTGAAACTCATCCCGGAAGGCGACAACTTCACCCCCGGGGATTACTACGCCGCCGTCCTTCCGGGGACTACTACCGCCGGTGACTTTTCCATCAGCTACATCCGCTCCGACGGCTATACCTGCACCCGCACTTCATCAAAGGAACAAACCTTCGCTCGCAATTCCTGCAAAGCGGCCGGAGACATAAGCGCAGCAGCAACTTGGGAAAACATAATTTACACCAAGGAGCAACTGTTTTCATGGAACGTCACCCGTGATCCTTCTGACGCCTCCGACGCCCCGAAATTAGGTGCCGACATCGACATGGAGATGGACCCCTGGACACCCCGTAACTTCGCCGGCACTTTCGACGGACAAGGCCACAGGCTGTACAATATCAATGTGGTCTCCGATACTTACGCCGGCTTCCTGCGCGAACTTACCGGCAGCGCCAGCGTGAAAGACCTAGTCATCGGCAGCTCCGACGGCAGCAGTTACGACGGCCAGAGCATAATCAGGCACAGCGGATCCGCCAACAACTATACCTGGTACTATGCGGGCGCTATTGCCAAACTATCCAATTCCGCCGCCCTTTCGAACATTGTAAACTTCGCCACCATAGAAGTGTCGGCGGGTTCCACCGGAAAGACACGTATAGGCGGCGTGGTCGGCAACTGGAACAGCAGTTCGGAATGCAAGGGCTTGATAAACAAAGGCGTAGTCCGCAATCTGGCGTCCAAAACGGGCCAGAAAGACGAGTCGGATGCTACCGTAAATACCAGCATTGTAGGAGGAGTGGTGGGCTTCTTTGATGTGCAAACAAATGCCATTGACTGTCATAAC
Organism: Bacteroidales bacterium; assembly: GCA_017561765.1. Taxonomy (GTDB): domain Bacteria; phylum Bacteroidota; class Bacteroidia; order Bacteroidales; family UBA932; genus Cryptobacteroides. The sequence continues at coordinate 1,002 of JAFZBM010000135.1, forward strand.
TTCGGTTGGGTTTCAACCACTAACCCTGGTGTCTCCGCCGTCGGCGGCGTGGTTGGCTATGACGGCAGGGGCTCCTCGATAGAGTCGTGTACCAACAGCGGTCCGGTTTCACACAATGCCGCCGCTTCCCTTGTGGCTGAGTCTGCCGCTGCGGGCATAATTGCTTATGCCAAAGGCGTTTCCGGAACACTTGGAAACGTCAGCAACTGTACCAACGAAGGCATGGTCTCAGCTTCCTGCGGAGGCAAGAATTTCCGCCTTTCCGGCGTGAGCGGCTACACTCAGTATTATAACGTTAGCGACTGTTTGAACAAAGGACAGGTACGATTCAGCGGCAGCACTACGGCCTCGGGCTTCCTTGCGGAAGGGGGCGTTGTGGCACATACCTACAACGGCTGTTTGGTAACGGGTTGCCGCAACGAAGGGTCCGTAAGCTCCAACCGCTTGCAGGTCAACCGTATAGGTGGAGTTATTGGGAATATCAACAACGGTATTGTCCGTGACTGCACCAACTCCGGCGCCATCACGCTTGATAATTCTTCCTCGGCAATCAGCAACTGGCAGGGCGTGGGCGGCATTGCGGGATTCTCCGAAGGCAACGGGGAAGTGCGCGAGCTGTCCGGCTGCGTCAACGAAGCCACCGGTACGGTGAGCGTGACAGTCAACAGCATAGGCCATGATTCATACCACCGCGTTGCCGTCGGCGGCATCATCGGCATGCCCTACACCACGATGTCCATCGCGGATAATGTCAACCGGGCGTCGGTATCGCTTCAGAACAAGCACGCAAGTGCCCCTTATGCTTATGTGGGGGGCATTTTCGGGCAGGACAGCGGCGCTACTTCGGCCTCGGGAGTATCGTCAAATACCAATTACGGTACTATCAGCCTGATTTCCGGAAAAACCGGTTACGCTGCCGCCGGAGGGCTGTTCGGAAACCTGTCTGAAGCCACTTCGCTTGTGGGTAATTGCAATTTCGGCGATGTGAATGGATCGGTGGCAGGCTCCGTTGCAGGAGTCAATGCCTGCAGCTTTACCGCTACCGTCTGCGATGCCCTTACAGTCAACGGCACTGCCCATGGAGCGGCTTCCGACAAGGATATTTGGGCCAGCCCGCAGAGCAGCGGCACCATCACCCTGATTGTCATCCCTCATTCGCCGACCGAGACCGGAGGCCTTCCCAAGCCTCTCGACCCCGGCAATAAAGTGGTTGCCCACAGGGGCGGCGCGACCGAATGTGGCTATCCCGACAATTCCAGGGCCGCCCTCCGTTACGCCATGAGCCTTGGCTGTTACGCCAGCGAGTGCGACATCTACTGGACTTCCGACAATGATGTGATAGTGGCTCACGCCGACGGCAACGACCAGGTAAACGGCATGAACCCGTGGGAACACACCGCGGCCGAAATAATAGCGGCAAAACGTCTCAGCAACTACGAGAAAATCCCCACGCTTTCTGAGTATATCGACATTGTGATGAGTTCCGGCAGCAAGACAAAATTGCTGCTGGACATCAAGATGATAGACACTCCTTCGCTTGATTACGATCATCCGGCCAAGGCGGCCCTCAGGGCCATAGAAATAATTCAGGAAAAGAATGCCCAGAATTTCTGCGAATTTATCTGCACCGGATATACGGGAGTTATGAGCAAGATAGCGTCGGCAATAAAGGCCTCCGGAATTCCATGCGGATGGATGAACGGCGATATCAGCGCCGCTACTTTCAAGAGCAAGGGCTACACCGACTGGGCCAACCTTAATACCCGCGACCACTTCAAACTTGGGGCGGCCGACGCTCCCGACAAGGGAACCGGCAACCGTACCATCACCGAGTACAAGAATGCCAGCCTGCAGCTCAGTGTGTTCCATATCGACAAGCAGTCGGGCAACAGCAGCGCCGTCTATACCGATGCCACCGTCCAGCTTTACCTCGACGAGTACCAATACCTGCGCTGCATAACCACCAATTATCCGGCATGGCTGCTGCAGAAGACCAAAAGGCTGTAGTGTAGATATTTATCCGTTATAGTATTCTTTGAACATGTCGAGCCAGCGGGTGACGGCCTGGAGCATGAAATCGATCACTGCGTCCACATATTCGCTCATGTCAGCGAGAGTCTTGGCCAGCCCCAGATATGTATCTGCATAGAAAAAAACGGTGCCGTCGTCGCCATTTCCAGGCTTGATAAGCTTCATTTTGCGGTTGTACATGTTGCACGCCCAGAGTGCAGCATCTTTCTGTGCCCTGTCGCTCATGTCCACTGAATAAACAGCTGGCAGACACATCCATAGCATAGTCGGGTCGGAAGGACTGTTGCGGATATACATCTGGCGTTCGCCTGCTATGAACCAGACATCGTTATCCTCGTCAAGGACGAGCTCATAACCCTTTTCGGAAAGATAATCATATGCAAGGCGAGTCGCATAGCTGAGTTTGGTGACACTCTGTGCCCGGACACTGACTGCGGCAATTGCCGCCAGCATGATAGCAAGAACGATTCTCTTCATTTTTTATACTGTTAACTGCTGGCGAAGGTGGCTATTTCCAAGTAAGCCCCCAAATAAAACTATCAATACGGGCCCGGCGGGACCAACGCCTTGGCGGCTTCTGCAGTGGCCGCCTCATCAGTACAACAGATATATCAGTTCTTTCTTCCGGGCGTGTCTTGTAGGTATCGAATATGCTGAAGTACATCATTGAACTATTCCATTTGCAAAGGTACTCCAAACCTGCAAATAAGACAAAACACATCCGTCAATTATAAGCAAAGCGAAAATCGCCGGGGCTGTACCCGGCGATGTGTGTTGTATTTACCTCGATTTGGCAAATGACTTCATTTTGTAGTCAATAGAAAATACACGGCACTCGGCATCTTTATCGTTTGAGAAATATTTGTTAAAGCAATTCCCGAAGCTTGGAGTTATGTCAGTCTCTTGATAGAGGTAACCAATATCATATAACCTGATATACTTATTATCATCGAAGATGACATCAAGAGAATCAGCAAACCCCAGATTGAAATCGCCTAGGTTGAAACTCTTTTGAGGCCCGATACTCAATCCAGATATCAACCTATTATCTGATTTAAAAACATTCAATGTTATTCCATAATCAGTATTGTTATCTACACGGAATACGTCATAAAATGTGTTATGCCCACCCTGGGAAAAATCCTTTTCGCAAGAAGAGATCGTGAATACTGCAATTAGCCCGAAAATAATGGTTATTATTTTATTCATAACTATTCAATACTGGTTGTTTGACCAAAAGTGAAATGAACTAACTAAATGAGATTCTTCAAAGGGATAATAAATTATCAAATTCTGTGCCCAATCAAACATATTAGAACTATCAAGGGCGATATTTTCGATGACAGTTAAATCCATATTAGAACACATATCGATATAACTACTATAGTTGGGAATAGTCGTCCAGTCACCATTTATCTTTTTCGCTACATAATAACTACTCTTTGTAATCCCGGCTGGGTCAACAAGATCTTGAATAATACCGGTATAAGCTTCTTTGAAATATTCTGGAACATGATTGGGATATTCTTCTTTTGTAATTGCCCACGCTATACCTTTAGCATAAGACTCTTTGACAAAGTCGTCATAATTGTTATCGAATGAATGATCTTTTGCCCAGTGAACAGAATGAGCCAGTTCATGTATAGTCGTCTCATAAATTTCCGCATTTGTTAATGGAGCGCCATTAAATAATCTGAAGATATAACTCTTAGGCCTATTTAGTAAATCTCCTACGTAGTATAGACTGAACTTCCCTTTCTCGAAAGGTTTATTGGATGCACCCATGATTGCTTGAATTGCCGGGCGGGCAATATTACCAGAGGGGATTGGTGGCCTCCGCAGGCCTAGATTATTTCCATAATAGTAAGTGATGGCTGCGCGGTCGATAGTTGCCATGAAGCATGTTTCATCATCAGAGAAGGATACGTTAATGGGACCACTCTGTCCGCTGATTTTGATAACCGCGACATTAGTGTCTTCGCCTCTTCTTATCTCAAAGTTATCCCTCCGAAACATCAGTTCGTATTGAAAAGAATACTTAAATGTATCTGAACTATAAAAATATCCATTGGCATCGCAATTCATGTAGCAATGATGAAGTCCTCTTATGGCTCTAACTTTAAATCCTTCAACGCCACGAAAAGATTGATAATAAGGGTCGGAATCAAAAAACTTAATGTAACCTGACGGGTGTACGTCGGCTTTGGTCTTGATAATGGGACTTATTGCTTTTCCGCAAATCTCACACGATTTTTTGTACAAAGCCTCTTGCAAAGGCAAAGGCAAGTCACAACCTGACTTCGTAACAGGGGATTCATCATCTATTGCTACAATATCATAGTAATATATGTAAGGGCATTGTATGGCGCTTAGGTCATAGTTTATTGGGATATATGCCCATATGTAACTATAACCGTTTTTAGAGAAGCGCTCATCAGGAACTAGAATGCCATCTGATACCTCGTAATCTGTTGGGAAATAGTGAATAACAATCTCCTCTTCATCTAGTGACTCAACTGAAGCTAATTCATATTCATTAGTCGGTGTGAAAGCCACGTAATGATGCGTGGCTACAATGTCGTCAGCACTGATTCCTGCTTTAGTTTTGGCGTTAAGCAAGTTGAAAGCTTTGTGTATATTGCTTATTTCTAACGGATTGGGAACTTTTTCTCCAATAATTGCCTGAGGAAGGCTGTCAAAGTGGATTTCGGTCATTGAAGGAATCTGAGGCGAGGCTGTGTCTTGGCTGAGGACTTCTAAAACGGCAACCTGTTGACAAGAAGTCAGAAAAGCGATTGCACAAAGGTTGATAAAGACTTTTTTCATGTTCATTATTTTAGTTTTAACGCCGCAAAGTTATCCCCAATAGATTATGGATACAAATAAATATCCGTGAACACGATATTATAGAGCATGAACACGACATTTTGGGCCGTGAACGAGTTTTTTGCCTTTTTTTTCTTATATTTGTTGGTTACGTAACGAATTATCATTATGGGAGCATTTCACGCTTATGACATACGCGGAATCTACAACGTGGATTTCGACAAGGAAACAGCCTACAAGGTAGGTTATTTCCTCCCGGGCCTTCTCGGCGCCAAGGAAGTACTCGTGGGAAGGGACTGCAGGACCTCCTCGCAGGAGATTCACGACTATCTGCTCAAGGGCATCACCGATGCCGGCGCAGATGTTTACGACGTGGGCCTCAGCAGCACCCCCATGGTGTATTTCGGAACCGCCAACTATGGCTTCAAAGCCTCTGTGCAGATCACCGCGTCTCATAATCCGGCCGAGTACAACGGCATGAAAGTATCTCGTGAAAATGCCCTTCCGGTCGGCTATGACACCGGTCTGGGACAGATTAAGCAATGGATAGAGGAAGGCCGTCCCACCCCTGTGGCCGACGTTCCCGGACGTGTGCACGAGCGCGACATCCGCGCCGATTACGTGGACTTCCTGCTTAAGTATAAGGGCGACTACAGCGACCTTAAAATCGCCATCGACTGCTCGAACGGCATGTCCAGTCTTTATGTAAAACAGGTTTACGGTGACCAGCCGTCCTACATCTTCGACACCCTCGACGGACGTTTCCCCAACCATGAACCCAACCCGCTCATTCCCAAGAATGTGGAGCCGCTCAAAGAGCTTGTCCGCAAGACCGGAGCCGACATAGGCGTTATCTACGACGGCGACGCCGACCGCGTGATGTTCGTGGATGAGAAGGCCCGTTTCGTGGCCCCCGACCTCATGATAGCCCTCATGGCATATTATTTCTGCGACGAGCGCGGAGCCAAAAATCCCCGCGTTCTGCAGGAAATCCGCAGCTCCAAGGCGGTCGGGGAGTTCCTCGCCGGCTATGGTGCCGAAATGCATACCTGGAGGGTGGGCCGCGCCTTCGCAGCCCCCAAGCTCAGGGAAATCGACGGTCTCTGGGGCGGTGAACTTGCCGGTCACTATTATTTCAAGGATTTCTTCTATTCGGACAGCGGCATGCTGGCATCCATAATTGTGCTCCGTATCGTGGCCGCCCTCAAGAAGAAGGGCCTTACCCTCAGCGGCGAGATCGACAAGCTTACCCGCTACCGCAACTCCGGCGAGATCAACTTCCGCGTGGAGGACAAGAAGGGCGCCATGGATGCAGTGCGCGATTTCTTCCTCGGACAGGAGAAGGCCGAGGCGTTCATGGATTTCGACGGTTACAGGGCCGAGTTCCCCGACTGGTGGTTCAATATCCGTCCGTCCAATACCGAGCCTTATCTGCGGTTCATCTGCGAGGCCACTACCGACGAAGTGCTGCATGAGAAGATAGCCCGGGTGCAGGAGATTATAGAGAAGCAGTTTGGAGGAGTGAGAGCCTGATGAAACGCCTTTGTGTACTGATACTAAGCCTGATAATTTGCAATTTGGCAACAGCCCAGACCGACAGCCTCCTCTCGGGGAAGCGTGACACTCTGGACCGTCCTGCCGATATTATTTCCGGATTTACGCTCTTCGCCAAGGGTAACGGCGCCGCAGTCGATACCCTTGACGTCGGCGACGGCCGCGTTAAGATAGTGCTCCGCGACGACAATACCTGGTACCTGATCAAGAATGTTGAGGCTATGGCCGATGAGGATCTGTACACCAGGAACTGGCGTGAGCATTTAGTCAATCCCTATCTCGGCACCCCTCTGGACAGCATTCCCTACAGGGTTACTATCCCGCTTGTCGATTCTGTCAGCCGCTTCGTCTGCCCCCACAAGGGCCGGGTGTTCTCCAAGTTCGGAGTACGCCACGGACGCAAGCATACAGGCTGCGACGTGCCGTATCCGAACGGAACTCCGGTGTACTGCGCCTTCGACGGCCGCGTCCGTCTGGCCGAACGTCACCAGGGCTACGGACTTGCCATCGTGGTTCGTCATGAGAATGGCCTTGAGACTCTCTACGGGCATCTTTCGCGTATGGACGTGGAACCCGGACAGTGGGTGCACGCCGGTGACCTTCTGGGCCTGGGCGGATCCACCGGGCGCAGCAGCGGCCCGCATCTGCATTTCGAGACCCGCTACTGCGGCCACGCCTTCGATCCCGAGTGGATCGTGGATTTTGAGCATGGTGTCTTGCGCAAGAACGTATTCGTGCTCAAGCGCAGCTATCTTTCGCCTTATAGCCGCTATGTTCCTGATTCAGTGGACGATGAGGAGGAATTGTATATGACGGAGGAACAGATAAAGGCCGAAGAGGAACGTATAGCCAAAGAGCGCGCGGCGATGCAGTACCACACAATCCGCTCCGGCGACACGCTCTCCGGAATCGCCCACAAGTACGGAACTTCCGTGTCCAAGATCTGCTCGCTCAACAGCGGACTCAAGCCCACCACGGTACTCAGCATAGGCCGCAAGATTCGCGTTAAATAATGAAAAAGCTCTACATTGAGACTTACGGCTGCCAGATGAACGTGGCCGACACGGAGGTTATCTTCTCGCTGCTGGCAAAGCACGGTTACGAACGCACCGAGGACATGTCGCAGGCCGATGTCATAATGGCCAATACCTGCTCGGTGCGTGACAATGCCGAGCAGCGCATACTCGGACGCATCGAGCAGTTCCATTTCCAGAAAAAACAGCGTCCGGGCGTGCTGGTGGGCATCCTGGGCTGTATGGCGGAAAGGCTGAAAACGGACCTGACAGATACCGGGAAGGTGGATATAGTAGCCGGCCCTGACGCCTACCGCTCCCTTCCTGTGTTGCTGCAGAATGCTGCTCCCGGAACGCCGCAGATCAATGTGGAACTTTCCCGCGAAGAGACTTATGCAGATATAAAACCGGTGCGCCTTGATTCCAACGGAGTATCGGCGTTTATCTCCATAATGCGCGGTTGCAATAACGTATGTTCCTACTGTGTAGTACCTTACACCAGGGGCGCTGAACGCAGCCGCGACTTCCATTCCATAGTGCGTGAAGCCTGCGATTGCGCTTCATCGGGGTACAAGGAGGTGACGCTGCTCGGGCAGAATGTCGATTCATATCACTATGAGGACTGTAACTTCGCCGGATTGCTGCGCATGGTGGCCGAGGCCTGCCCGGGAATGCGCATCCGTTTCTCAACATCCAACCCACAGGACATTTCCGACGAAGTGCTTCAGGTAATGGCCTCGCACGCCAATATCTGCCACCATATTCATCTGCCCGTACAGTCCGGCTCCGACCGCATGCTGGAGAAGATGAGGCGCCGCTATACCCGCGCCTGGTATCTTGACAGGGTGGCGGCAATCCGCCGTTATATGCCCGACTGCGCCATCTCCACCGATGTGATTGCCGGTTTCTGCTCGGAAACGGAGGAAGACCATAAAGATACCCTTACACTTTTTGAGGAAGTGGGATTCGACGCTGCCTACATGTTCTATTATTCCGAGCGCCCCGGGACTCTTGCCGCACGTAAATATCCCGATGACGTGCCGCAGGAAGTCAAGAGCCGCCGGCTCGAGGAAATTATTGCCCTGCAGAACCGACTGTCGCTCGAAAGCAACAAGCGGGATATAGGGAAACGCTTCCAGGTGCTCGTCGAGGGCCCGTCAAAAAGAAATCCCGCCCAGCTTTGCGGCAGGGCGGGGAATAATAAGATGTGTGTCTGGCCAGATATGGAGCACAAGGCGGGCGATTTCGTGAACGTGGAGGTGCTTGACTGCACCCAGGCCACGCTGCTCTGCCGCCTCTGCGAGGATTAAAGCTTGTTCACTTCCGACAGTACTGCCGGAATCCTCCGGGTATCCTTAAGGCTTATTTTCTTGGTTTTGGCATGCCCGCGGCCCAGCAGGGCAATACCCAGTTTTTCGAATACCAGCACATCGTCCGATGCGAAGTCGATGCAGGGCGCCACTGCGAGCGTGCGCAGATAGCTGCCGTCCTCTTCATGCAGGGATAGAACGATGCAGAATGTGCGGTTGGTTCCGAGTACATCGTCCTTGATGCCGGCGGTATCGCCGCGGCCCTCCACGCATTCGAGGCTAAGCCGTACCGTACGTGCGTTGTTGGGACCCCAGAAGATTTCTTCATCTCCCTTCATCGTGAAATGCGGATTGCGGAATTCATCGGCGAACGGAAGGACCAGGCGGTCCGACATGTCCAGGTCAACACTGGTCTCGGACGCATGCACTTTGCAGTTGAGCACCTGTCCCATGCGGTAAGGATGCCGGAAGAGGGGAGAGCGCATCGCATTGTCCAGTGCGCGGACCATCTTCAGTTCCGGTGCAGGGCGGGGCAGGTAGGAGGTGATGCCGACGTTCTCGCCCTCGCGAATCTCGTCGTAGCGGCGTATGGCTCCCGAAGGGTCGTACATGCGCCCCACGTCGTAGCTGCGTACTCCCAGACCGCCGTATATGTCGCTGTGGTCCAGCTGCTTATATCCTGACAGGGGGAGCGTGAACGAAGGCACGGCCAGAGTGTTTATATCCTTGAGCGCGATCCAAAGTTCCGCGCCCTCGGCGTTGTAAAGGAAGCCGTCATTGCATTCGGCCTCCAGCCAGCCCCAGCGCGACACTTCCTGGACAAAGTGCCCGTCTTTCTCGTAAAGGATAGCCTTGACTGTATAGTAGGTGTTGCTCTCCGGATCGAGCATCGACCCCGGACGGCCTTCCTCATCGGGGAACGGCTCGAGACGCACGAACCTGTCATAGCTCCAGTCGAGGCGCAGGTCGCTGCACAAGGCGTTTCGCGAGCGGGAGTCATGTCCGAGGCTGACTAGCTTCAGGTTGTTGCGGTGCAGGCGCGCTCCGATGGGACCGACATGCCATGCTGCGGCGCGTACCGGGTCGCCGGCAGGGTCGTACGGGGCCACATAGCCCGGGTATGCGTACTCGCCGGACTTGAACATGTGCGCGTCGTAGGTGCATGATACGAAGTCTGAACTTAGCACCTCGAAACTGTTTCCGATGCTGGAAACGGCAAGATAGTCAAATGGAAGAAGTATTTCTCCGTCCCGGTCAATCACTCCCATAAGGCCGTTGCCGGCAGATTTTGCAATCCCGCGACCGTTGTGGAATGAGGGCGATGATGCGAACTGCGGCGCGAATACTTCGTTGCCGTCGACATCGTAGACGCCCCACATGGGCTTGTATCCGGCACGCGGGACTTCAACGCTGCGTTCCGCCATTATCAGGCCCTCGTTGCGCGATATGTTGATGGCAAGGAACTCCACGGGCATCACAAGTTCGCCGGATGTGTTGGCGACTCCGCGATACTTGGTCTTGCCTTCCTTGCGCATGACCTCGCAAAGACCGGCCTTGTCGAACTTTTCTATGTTGTCGTATTCGGGCTTGAGCACCCAGGCGCCGCTCTCGTTGATAAGGCCCTTCTGGCCCTGCACTTCCACAATTGCGAAACCGCCGTTGAAACGCTTAGCGGCGCTGTAGGACGGGGGAATCACCCAGTTTTTGCTCTTGTCCTGGTAGCCGAAGAGCTTGCTGTCACGGTCTTTGACCGGCTTGAGGTCCTGTCCGGCGGCGGAAATGCAGAGGCTCGCCAGCCCGATGCAAATAAGTATTGTCTTTAGTTTCATCTTGAAAAGATTAACAATTACTGCTCTGAATTAATATTGTCCGGCAAAATGGTCACGGGAGTACCTACCTTGACACGGCTCTTCAGGTCCAGAATGTCCTCGTTGGTCATCCGTATGCATCCTTCAGTGGCGCGGGTGCCGATGGATTCTGGGAGATGGGTGCCGTGTATGCCGATGTCTATGAATCCGGGAACGTCAAGCCTCAGGAACCATGGACCGTAAGCGCCGCGGACGGGGCCCTTGCCGTCGTGGAAATCGTGGCTGAGACCCTTAGCGTTGAGCAACTGGTTGATTTTGAAGGTGCCCTCCGGGGTTTTGTGGTCGCCCTTGCGTGTCTTCGGCCCGTAATTCACCGCGCAGGCAATGCGGTAGGTCTTTACCGCCGCGCTGTCGGCATCATAAAAGGTGAGCGTCAGCGCCTGCTTGTCAATGACAATGAAAGGTTCACCCGGTCCGACGGTTCTGCCTTGCCCTCCGGCCGGCAGCGACAGCGCTGCCGCCAGACACAATACGATTGATACTAAAACTCGTTTCATCGGTACAAATATAGAAAAATTAGCACAAATCAGGGATAAGAAGTCGGGTATCCCGACAGAAAGAGCTCCAGAAAACTTCCTGGAGCTCTTTCTGTCGGGATGATCCGACTCGAACGGACGACCCCCACGTCCCGAACGTGGTGCGCTAGCCAACTGCGCTACATCCCGTTTGATTGAGAAAAATAAGACGCGTCGGGAACGCGTCTGTAAGTCTTAAGCGAGCTTGTTGATGTAAACCTGAATGCCGCTCTTGAGATTGGAGGCCTTGTTCTTGTGGATGACTCCGATCTTTGCGAGTTTGTCGATCATCGCGTAAACCTTGGGAGCGTTCTTTTCTGCTTCTGCCTTGTCGGTGGTGTTGCGGATGTCGCGGATAGCGTTACGTGTGGTGCGTGCATAGTATCTGTTATGCAGGCGGTGCCTTTCGCTCTGGCGATCGGCTTTCTTAGCTGATGCTGTATTTGCCATTGTATTTATTTTTTAATATTTGGTAGTGGGTAGGAGAATCGAACTCCTATTGCAAGAATGAAAATCTTGAGTACTAGCCGTTATACGAACCCACCAGACACAATTCCTGTCCGCTTGCGCGGAATAGGGACTGCAAAGGTAGAAATTTATTTAGATTCTGCAAAATTTTTTTTGACTTCATCTCCAAATTCAGCGGGGCAGTGAGAGCTTGTAGATTATGGGGTCGCCCTGGCCGCGTTTGGGGCTGGTATTGGTGTTGACGTATATCCATCCGTCGCGTATCACCAGGTCTTCCATTTCGTACGGAATTTCCTCGTTCAGATTATACTTTGCCACAATGGTACCGCTGTCGGTATCGTACACCCGTATGCGCGAGGGCCGGTTTTCCGGATCGATTTTGCCGACGCCGTAGCAATAGAAGATTTTGCCGTCGTACATGCATCCCGCCTGAGTGAACCAGGTCTCGAAGGGGAATATTACCTGCTGCAGCAGATCGTCGGCGGTGAGTTTCACCACCGGCCCTTCAGAGAGAGCGGGGATGCGGAATTTATATGCGATGTAGAAATTGTCTTCGGCCTTCAGCGTGACTGCCGGAGTGGTACGCTGATGTGCGGAGAATACCCACAGGGCTTTGCGCTCGCGGTCGATGAGCCAGCTCGGCGCGCCGAATATCGGCTCCAGGCCCTTGGCTGCAAATCCGCTGATATCCAGGACTATAGTCTGTGCCAGCTCGCTGCTGAACTTCTTTCCGCGGCGCTTGATGCTCTCCACGAAGCATGTCCATTCGATGTCGCTGCCAACCTTGCCGTTGGAAATGTACATCAGGGGGAAGGACGCCCCGCGTTTCTTCTCTATTCCGAATTCGGCATTGTTGGCGTGGTTGTCCTTGCCGGATGATGCCAGTTCGAAGCCGGCAATGGGGATTCCGTTGGCTTTCTTGAAATCGTACACATTGACATGCCCGCCGTCTTCGAGCGAGAAGATATAGCGTTTGTACATCTCAAGGCCCTGCTGGGCGCGACCGCGGCCTTTTTTGACAATGAACTCGGAGCATTCGGGCTCCAGTTGCAGTCCGCCGAAACTCTGGGCGCCGGCAACCAGCCCCCAACTTAAAAGTAGTAAACTGATAACGATTTTTTTCATCTTATTCTATTGATTGTCGAAAGCAGGTGATGACTGTCATCAACCTGCTTTCCTGACTAATCTATAAATAACATAAATGCCGATAAACAAAGCTATCGCTATAATGAAGCCGATGACTATTCCCTTGACTGCAAGGGTTTTGGGATCGCCGGCGATAAGCAGTCCGGTGAGCAGCAGGGCAATCGCTCCGATGGTGCAGCAGAAACAA
>JAFZBM010000016.1 GCA_017561765.1 Bacteroidales bacterium
GGTCCCTGGTCCATCCCCCCAACCTCCGGCGGAACCCCACAATTCACGGGCGGCCGCGGTCCCTGGACACCCCCCCACCCCTCCGGCGGAAGTCCATTGGTCGCGGGGGATGATACCGGAGTAAGCCTCGCGAGTGCTGACGGCGACGGGAGCGCCGGACGGACCGACGGGAATCTCCACCTGGAGTTCGTATGCCGAAAGGTCGATGTCGAATGGCTCCAGAATCTCTCCCCTGCCGGTAGCGAAAATGGGACGGCAATAGATAAAGAAAGCGCAGTCGGAGCCGAGGCGGGCGGCGTATGAGGCGAGTGCGGCATCGTCCAGGCCAAGGGCCGCAATAGAATTCATCGCCCGCAGCATGAACGCAGCATCGGCGCTCCCTCCCCCCAGTCCGGCGCCAACGGGAGCATGTTTTTCAAGATGTATGGTAACCTCCGGGAGCTCCGGAAAATCGGCCTTCAGAAGGCGCCAGGCGCGGATTGTCAAATCTTCCATCGGATCCCAGTCCACCCCTCCTTCGCGCTCTATACGTATCGTCAAGTTCTCCGCCGGCTCCACGGTGAGCAGGTCACCGAAACCGTAATAGGGCACGAACAAGGTCTCAATGTCATGGTAGCCGTCGGGGCGGCGGCGCATCACGTTGAGTCCAACGTTGACTTTGGTGCAGGTGCGTACCGTCATAGGCGGTTGAATATCGGTGCGAGGAAGGCCTCGACCTGCATCGCCCGCGCCTCGTCTTCCGGGATGCCGCGGCTGCGCATGTAGAAGAGTTCCTCCGGATTGAGATAGCCTGTGGTGGCACCGTGCGAACATTCCACGTCGTCGGCGTAGATTTCCAGCTGCGGGCGTGCCTCGGCGGATGCATCCTGCGAGAGCAGCAGCGAATGGCACTGTTGGTGGGCGACGGTCTTCATCGCTCCGGGAGCGACATATACGAGACCGTCGAATTCCGCCTTGGCGCTGCCGGACACTACCCCCTTGAAAAGCTGCTCCGAATGGCACCCGGGGGCATTGTGGCGCACAATCACCTGCAGCCGGACGCGTTCGTCGGAAGTGCAGCGCCACGCCCCGGCAAGGTCGAGCGAAGCGCCCGGACCGTCAAGATGAATCTCCATCGAGCGCTCGCAACTCACTCCTTCCGGCACTATGAGAGTAAGGCGCACGGACTCGCCGGCCTCCAGGTGAAGCACGGCGGGCATGGGGTCGCGCCCTATCACAATTACTTGATTATCCGTCGATTCCATCGTATCCGCGGGTTTCGATCAGATCCACCAGCTCGCGTCCGCCGGTGCGCACGATGCGTCCCTCCTTGAGCACATGCACCACGTCGGGCACTATGTACTCCAGCAGACGCTGGTAATGGGTTATGACGATGGTGGCGCTGTCGGGCGTGCGCAGCTGTTTCACGCCGTCGGCAACTATGCGCAGCGCATCCACGTCCAGGCCGCTGTCAGTCTCGTCCAATATGCTCAGGACAGGCTCCAGCATCGCCATCTGGAATATCTCGTTGCGCTTTTTCTCGCCGCCGGAGAAGCCTACATTGACCTCGCGCTTTGCGAATTCGCCTTTCATCTGCACCAGGGCCATCTTTTCCTTAAGGATCTTGAGGAACTCGGCGGGTTTGAGTTCAGGCAGGCCGGCGGCTTTGCGGCGCGCGTTCAGGGCGGCCTTCATGAAGTTGGTTATGCTCACTCCGGGGATTTCCACCGGATACTGGAAACTCAGGAAAATGCCAGCCCAGGAACGCTCTTCGGGAGCCATCGCCAGGAGGTCGCGGCCGTCGTAAATAACTGACCCTCCGGTCACTTTGTAGTCCGGACGACCCGCCAGAACGGCGCTCAGCGTCGATTTGCCCGCCCCGTTGGGCCCCATCACGGCATGCACCTCGCCACGGCGGATGGTAAGGTCCACCCCTTTGAGAATCTCCCGCCCCTCGATCCCGGCGTGCAAATCTTTGATTTCAAGTAATATGTTATTCATTTCTGTTGAATTTTCGTTTCCAGCCTATCAGCGACCAGATGCCGTTGGCAAGGTAGAGGGCGCTGACAATGGGCATAATGTACAGCCCGGAGCTGATGTAAAGTACTATGTTGGCGATATTTACCACCAGCCACACTATCCAGCATTCCCAATATTTACGGGCGCTCAGGAACTGCGCAAGAAGCGTAGCCATCAGGATGTAGGAGTCGAGCCAGGGCTGCGGGTCGGGAGCAAAAACGGATGGCCACTGCTCCGGAAGCCACATCAGCGCCTTGGCCCAGAGGGCTCCGCACAAGACGATAACGGTAAATGCATTTACCCACCGCCAAAGTTCCATCTTGCCTATGCGCAGGTCGCCGGTGCTGTTGCGCTCCTCTTCTTTAGGGTGCGTCCAGCGCCAATGTCCGTAGAGATTTATTGCGAATGCAACGGGCTGGATGAGCATGGCGCTGTACAGATGCTGGCGCCAGAACAAAATGAACAGGAATATGTTATACACATATCCCACCCAGAAGTTGTATTTGGAGCCCCTCCCCGCGAGAAATACGCAGGAAAGTCCAAGTACGGCCGATATGATCTCCACCCAGCTCATCCTACAGCCCCCTCAAGTGAAAGGCTCAGAAGCTTCTGCGCCTCAATTGCAAATTCCATGGGCAAGCGGCTCAACACTTCCTTGGCGTAACCGCCTACTATCAAAGCGGTTGCGTCTTCCGGCCCTATCCCCCTCTGGCCGCAGTAGAACAGCTGGTCGTCGCTGATTTTGGATGTCGTGGCCTCATGCTCCACAACCGCCTGAGGGCAGAGATTCTTGATGACGGGGAAAGTATGGGCGCCGCACTCCGAGCCGATGAGCAGGGAGTCGCAGGACGAGAAATTCCTTGCCCCAATGGCTCCGGGGCCCATTCGCACGAGTCCCCGGTAGCTGTTCTGGCTATGGCCTGCGGAGATGCCTTTGGACACGATGCGGCTGCGGGTGCCCCGGCCCAGATGTATCATCTTTGTGCCGGTGTCGGCCTGCTGCCAGTTGCCTGTCATTGCCACGCTGTAAAACTCCGAAGAGCTGTAGTCGCCCAGCAGTATGGTGCTTGGATATTTCCATGTCACGGCGGAACCGGTTTCCACCTGCGTCCAGCTTAAGTGCGAGCCGGTGCCGCGGCACAAACCCCTCTTGGTCACCAGGTTAAGTATGCCGCCGCGGCCCTGCGCATCGCCGGGATACCAGTTCTGGACGGTACTGTATTTTACATCGGCGTCTTTCTCCACTATTATCTCAACCACTGCCGCGTGCAGCTGGTTCTCGTCGCGCATGGGGGCGGTGCAGCCCTCCATGTAGCTTAGCTTCGCGCCTTCGTCGGCAACGATGAGGGTACGCTCAAACTGCCCGGTGCCGGCGGCGTTTATGCGGAAGTAGCTGCTGAGTTCCATCGGGCATTCCACACCCTTGGGCACATAGCAGAAGGAGCCGTCGGAGAACACCGCGGAGTTCAAGGCGGCGAAGAAATTGTCTCCGGCAGGCACCACGGTGGCCAGATATTTCCGCACGAGATCGGGATGCTCGCGCACCGCCTCGGAGAAAGAACAGAAGATTATTCCCTTGTCCGCCAGGGTTTTACGGAAGGTGGTGGCAACACTCACAGAGTCGAAAACAGCATCCACCGCCACCTCCTTGCTTTTCACGCCAGCCAGCACTTCCCTCTCTCGGAGCGGGATGCCCAGCTTGTCGAAGGTTTCCATCAGCGCGGGGTCAATCTCCTTTGGGCGCTCGCTGTCCTTCTTTGGCGCCGCGTAATAGATTATATCCTGATAGTCGATTTTGGGCAGCTTGAGGTGTCCCCAGCGGGGCTCCTTCATGGTCTGCCACTTGCGGAAAGCCCCCAGCCTGAACTCCAGCAACCACTCCGGCTCCTGTTTCTTTGCTGAAATCAGGCGTATAATGTCCTCGTTCAATCCCTTGGGCACATACTCCTGCTCGACTTCGGTCACGAAGCCTTCCTTATACTCTTGAGAAGATAAGTCCGTAAGAATGTCGTTCATCCGCATCCGGGTTTACAATGAAGACTCAAACTCCCAGCGATACTTGCCGGCGGAGTCTTGTTCGTTGAGTGCGGGGAGAGTAAATGCACTGCCCGAAGCAGGGTTGAAAGTAGCGCGCAGCAGGTACTTTTCTTTCTTGTTATAGTCCCAGAAATGAAAATACCATTCCGTATTATAGTCGCCCTGCTTCCAACCGGAGAAGCACAGATCGGAAGTATATGTGGTACCCCATGACGTATACTGGAACATATAAGCGGACATCTTTCCATTCGGAATACCCTGTCCGCTGAAACTGGTGCCTGAAAATCTGTAAACACTAGTGGAGTAGGCCAGTTTATCCGTACTCAGGAAATAATTATGGGAGTCGCTTCTTTTTATTGTGTTTCCGTCCCTGTCCTTACGTGGGATACTGAACTGGATGGACGATTGCGTGGCCGATACTTTGAAGGAAGCGGTGAGGGTTCCGTTGCTTACGGTGTAAGGCACCCCTGTTGCCACGTAGAACACCGAGTGGAATTCATCCCCTTTCCTATCCGTCGCCTTCATACTGTAAACATAGGAATATGAAGAAGAAAGGTATTTTCTCTCTAATGAAATGGAGCCTCCCATCTGATCATTCGGCATATACAGCGCACACAAGGTGCCGGAAGTTTTGTGGTATATTTTCGACTCCAGGCCGGATGTCCAGCTATCGGGAACCCATTTACTTATATAAGCTCCCTTATCGTACTTGATTACCAGATACTCTGGATTTTCGGCAATCTCGCCGTCGAAGAATATGTATATGCGGTCATTGTTTGCCCATGACTTTTTAATGGTCTTGGTGTCAGGTGATTCTCCGTCCTGGATAGAAAAATCCAAAGTGACATGTTCCTCCGCCTGAGGCTCCTGGGGTATCTCTTTATTGCAGCCGAAAAGGA
>JAFZBM010000136.1 GCA_017561765.1 Bacteroidales bacterium
AAAAGGGCCTTGGAAAGGGGCCCGTCTGCAAATTTAGTAAAAAAAGCAATATGGCAGCACATTATGAAAGCAAGCACGGAACGGTGTCCATCCCCTGCGAGCAGCTGTATATGAGTTTCACCGACCTCCGCACCCTCACCCATTCGGTACCGGAGAAGTACAGGGATTCCGTGAGCGCCGACTTCGACCATCTTACCGCAAATATACAAGGTTTCACCATTTCCGTGAAGGTGACTGAACGCCGCCCCTACAGCCTCATTCGTCTGGAAGACGATGGCGCTCCGTTCCATTTCAGCGTGGAGGCTCATTTCGAGCCAGTCGAGGGCGGAACCGATTTCAGCATTGTCGTCGATGCGGACCTTAATCTGATGATGAAGGCGCTTCTGGGCGGAAAGATCAAGGACGCCATCGATAAAGCCGTTGACGGTCTGGTTACCGTATCCCAGGGCAAGATACCAAATTTTCCCGGAGAGATATAAGCATGGAGGGACTTCCGGTATCTGTCAGACTCAATCCTTTCAAAGGGCCAGACGGCCCGGAAGGAAAGAGCATACCGTGGAGCCCCTGGGGCCGGCTGCTGGAAAGCCGCCCGTCGTTTACCATGGACCCTCTTCTGCACGCCGGATGCTACTACGTGCAGGATTCATCGGCCATGTTTGTGGGCCATGTGTTCCGTCGTGAACTACGCAGGCTCGGAAGTCCCGCCGGAATAAAGGTGCTCGATCTTTGCGCCGCACCCGGGGGCAAGACCACTGACCTTGCCGCATCACTGCGCGAGGCCCTCGGGAGCGCTTTCTCCCTGATGGCCAACGAGCCCGTCAAGGCCCGTGCCGCCGCACTAGCACAGAATGTCGCCCTATGGGGGGATCCTGCGGTTACCGTGGTTTCCGCCGATCCTGCCGTCATCGGCCGTGCCCTTCCCGGTTATTTCGATATAATTGTCGCCGATGTGCCCTGCAGCGGCGAGGGAATGTTCCGCAAGGACCCCAGGGCGCAGGAAGAATGGAGCCCCGGGCTGGTGGATCTGTGCGCCGCCCGCCAGAAGCGTATCCTTTCCGATGCATGGCAGGCGCTGAAGGAAGGTGGCGTGCTGGTATATTCCACCTGCACTTATGAGGACGCCGAGAATGACGACAACCTGCGCTGGGCCGCGGAAACGCTGGGGGGAGTGCTGCTGGAGCCCGAGAAGGGGTTCGGAGACTACGGCGTCAGGCTCACTGACTGCGGCAACCTGCTTGTGGCCGGAGAAGTGCCGGGCGAGGGGCAATGGGCCGGCGCGCTTGTCAAGACGGCGCCCGCCGGAGGCCGTTGCGATCCCGCCCCGCTGAAGCCCCTCTGGGCTGGCCCTCCCGCATCGGAACATAAAGGGAAGGACCTCATACCCCACCCGGACCAGGCGCTGAGCATATTGTTCGACAAGAACGATTATCCTTGTGCGGAACTGGACCTCCCGACGGCCCTGCATTTCCTGCACCGTGATTCCATTGTTCTGCCCGACGCTCCCCTGGGCTACAACGTGGTGACTTACAGGGGGCATCCGCTGGGCTTTGTGAAGAATCTGGGCCGAAGGTGCAACAATCTGCATCCGCTCGCCCGCAGGATTTTGAAAGACGTATGAAGAAATTGATGACTCTTGCGGCGCTGCTTTCATGTGCCGTATGCCTTGCGCAGACCAGCGCAGATGATTATGCCGCCCGCTATCAGCGGCAGGTGCGCAATGCCGGAGCGGCCGGCGTGGGTGTGGAAACGATCCTTGACCGCTGGGAGGCCGATTTTCCGGACGATCCTGCCATGTTCGAAGGCCGGAGCCAGTACTATCTGGCCAAGTCGCTCAGCACCGCCGTAGTGCCCAAGGACTGCCAGAGGTTCCTTGGCTCCGATCCGGTTCTGGTGTTCAAGGACACCCTCGGACGCGATGTCAGGTATTTCGAGGAAAATATGTTCGTGGATTCCCTCTTCGCCCTTTCCCAGAAGGCGATCGACAGGGCCGTGGCGCTCGCCCCTTCCGAACTGGCGTACAGGGTAGGCAAGATCACAGGACTCATGCTTTATGAGAAGGAAAGCCCCGACCTCGCCACAAGGGAGCTGCTCGGCCTGATTGATTACCATAATACAACGCACCCTGCCTGGACATATTACGGAGTGGCGGTGGATGACGATACCTTTGTCTCAACCATTCAGGAGTATTGCTACAATTTATTCAAATATGCCACCCCCGGGTCTTTCGAAGCCTTCAAAACCGTCTCGGAGACCATGCTCAAAGCCTATCCTTCCAATCTGGGCTTCATGAACAACCTTGGGTCGTACTGGCTGGTGTACAAGGGCAATTACCGCCAGGCACTCAAGTGGTACAACAAGGTGCTGAAGAAGGATCCGCGCGACTACAACGCCGCCAAGAACTGCGTAATCCTTGCCCGCAAGCAGAAGAGCGCCAAACTTGAAAAGAAATATCTTCCATATTTGATAGACGCCACCGATTCCGAAACCGAGCGCGCTTCGTCCAAAGCCCGCCTGGAAGCCCTCCAGAAGAAATAACAGCCACATAATATGACAAGCAAAACCAAGATTATCAGCGGCCTTGCCGCTTCCGGAGCCCTGCTCGTCCCGACAGCCCTGCAGGCCCAGTACAGTCCCGTAGCTCCCTTCAAGGGTAAAATAGGGAAGACGGTGGAGGATACCAAGACCGATTACCCCGCCCACAATCCCGTGGCGCGCCTGGGCGCTCCCAACGTGGTGTGGATACTTCTGGATGATACCGGATTCGGAGTGAGTTCCGCTTTCGGCGGTCTGGTGGAAACTCCCACGCTCGACTATCTTGCCGAGAACGGCCTGAGATTCAACAATTTCCATACGGCATCCATAAGCGCCGCCACACGCGCCGCCATACTTACCGGCCGCAATCATCACTCTTCCCACCTCGGGCGTTTCAACGACGACAAGTTCGGTACCCCGGGTTACGATACATATCTTCCCATGGAGAACGGTACCATAGCCGAAGCACTGAGGGAGAACGGTTATTCCACATTCTGCGTGGGTAAGTACAACGTCATCCCCGTTGTGGACGGATCGAACGCCGGCCCTTACAACCGCTGGCCGACGGGACGCGGTTTCGACCATTACTACGGTTTCAACCCGGCCTCCGGCTCCGGAGACCAGTGGCATCCGCTCATCTACCGCGACACTCACAGGGAGCCCGAAGACCCGCAGGGCCGCCTTGCCATAGTGAGACTTGCGGACGAGGCCATCAACTACATTGCCGAACAGCAGTCGGCGGCTCCTGACAAGCCGTTCTTCTTGTATTTCGCACCCGGAACCTCCCATACTCCATATCATGTATCTCCGGAATGGAGAGATAAGTACAAGGGGCGTTTTGATTCGGGCTGGAACGAATACTCGCGCCGCACGCTCGAGAACCAGCTTCGCATGGGCATAGTGCCTGAAGGGACGGAACTTGCGATCCCCAACAAGGATGTGGCATTGTGGGATGACTTGTCAGCGGACGAGCGCAAGCTCTTCGCCCGCCAGATGGAGACTTTCGCCGGCTACATGTCCCAGACCGACTTCGAAATAGGACGGATAGTGGACTTCCTGCGCCGTTCGGGTGAACTTGACAACACCATTATCATGGTGGCCCTGGGCGATAACGGCCCTTCCGGCGAAGGCAACCAGACCGGCGGGCGCGACCTGCCTCCGGCCAAGGCAAAGCAATATATAGCAGATGAGCTTGCCAAATACGACCACTACGGCGACGAACGTACCTGGCCCTTCTATCCAAACGGCTGGGCCCAGGCCTGCGCCACTCCCTTCCGCTACTATAAGAAATGGGCTGATTATGAGGGAGGTACGCACGACGGCCTGATAGTGTTCTATCCCAACGGCAATCTGGAGGCCGGCGGCATACGCACACAGTACACTCACGTGGTGGATTTCCTGCCCACCACCCTTGAACTGACCGGGGCCACGATGCCCAATACCATCAACGGGTATAAGCAGACGGCGCTGGAAGGCGTCAGCTTCGCCTACGCCGTGCTTTCGCCCGACGGCAATGTGCCCGACCGCAAGAGCGTTCAGTACTATGAGATGAATTCCTCCTACGCCCTCTACAAAGACGGGTGGAAGGTGCAGTTCCCCAACGGTACGGTGAACAAGCAGGTTCGTCCTTTCTTCCCCGACACTGAAGTCCATCTCTACAATCTCAAGGAGGACTTCAACGAGGCACACGATCTTGCGGCGCAGTATCCTGCGAAGGTCAAGAAGATGCTGAAGGAGTTCGACAAGCTGGCCCGCAAGTACAATGTATATCCCCTGAAGAACGGCAAGGCCGCCGATCCCGATTATCCCGATCCGTCGAGGGATCACTACGACATCTTCGTGGGCGCACGGGAGTGGGGTGAGTATCCCTATTTCGACGGAACGCAGGGCAAGCCCTACACCGTCAGCGTTTACATCGACGAAGCCGGTCCCGATGCGTCCGGAGTGCTTATTTCGCAGAAAGAATGGGCGCTTTACGTGCTTGACGGCAGGCCGGTGTACGCTACGGCTTCCGGCGACCGCATAGTTTCCGGACGGCAGCTTCCAGCAGGCTCCTGCGTCGTTAAAGCCGTGGCTGAACACCCTGACAAGAAGACCGTCATAACCCTGATGATCGATGACGAAGAGGTGGGACGCGGCGCGCTATCGCTGAAACAGAACATCCCTGGCAAGTCCAACGCCGTCAACGTCGGCCGCCAGTGGGGCGTTCCGGTCAATGATGACTACACTTCGCCCTTCCAGTTCAGCGGAAAGATATTCAAGGCCTCCATCGACCTGTAGGCCTACTTGACCCGAACGGTCCGGGCCGGATCGACCCTGGCGATAAATACCGACGGGATGAGCATCAGCAGCAGTATGATGCCGAATGCGGCCGCATCCACGGCCAGGATGAGCGGCACGTCCACATGCACCGGCACGAACGAAACGAAATAGTTGACCGGATTCAGTTTGATGAGGTGAGTGCCGCCCTGAATGGCGCAGAACAGCAGGGCTGCGGCGTTGCCAATGGCCATTCCTAAAAGCACCAGGCGGGAGGCTACCCGGATGAACACTCCGGCAATGGCTTTGTTTTTCATGCCGAGGCTCTTGAGGGTGCCTATGGTGGAGATGTTCCTGAACAGCAGTATAAGCAGTCCGGAAATCATGTTGAAGCCCGCCACTATGGTCATCAACAGTATGATTGCCAGCACATTGAAGTCTATCAGGTCCAGCCAGTCGAACAACTGGGGGTAGCGTTGCCTGGCCGTCTCCCCGTGCAGGATGTCCTCATCCTCTTCATGTGAGCCGAGCGCCGTCAGATACATCCTGTCGGACAAGATGGATGTGCCGACGGCGGTGGCGTACCGGGGATTCATCCTGACTTCCAGGACTCCAGCCTTGTCCTCATCCCAGCCGCACAGGCGCTGCATGTCCGCGAGCGGTACCAGCACTATGAATGAATTGTCCCCGTCCATTATGCCTTCATAGGTGTCGGCGACGGTAAAGCGCCTTGCACGCACCTTATCTTCAATAAAATAGGTGGTAAATGATTCTCCCTTCTCCAGCTTGAGCCTTCGTGCGAGGGTGCCGGGAATCCTGGCCTGCAGCGAGCAGCTGTCGGGCATAGGTACACCCTTGACAAGCACTCCGCTGATATCGTCCTGACCTTTCACTATGCCGGGCTTCCAGATTGCGGGGAGTATTTCTTCCACTCCGTCCAGACTTGCAAGGGCGTCGTAATACGAAGGATGTATGTCAACGGGCTCGCTGCTGCCGCATAGCCGTATGTCGCCGGAAATGTCCGAAATGCCGCGGCGTATCTCATAGCGGAAGCCCGATGAAATGGCCATCGAAAGCACTATCACGAAGAAAGATATCGCGATAGCCACGATGGCAAGCTTCCCGGAGAAGCGGATTTTGCGGGCTATGAACGCCTGGGCCTTCATCTTACGGACATATATGGTGATAGCGGTTCCGGTAGGAGTAAATCTGCCTGACGAAACTTACGGTCTCCCGTCCCGCGAACTTGCCGTGCTTGATGTGTGACATCGAGGCAACTGAATCGTCCTGCATCTGGGGAATGACGGCGGCCACATTTTCCCATCGTGAGACGTCTGCTCCGAGGTGCTTTGCGTGGTTGATGCAGTCGAGAATGCGCCCGCTGCCGGCATTGTACGCCGCCAGGGTGTATTTCGTGAGCTCGTCGGGATTGGCTGCAATCTTCTGGTAGCGTTTTCTGAGTTCAAGCAGCAGGCCAACGCCTGCCCTTATGTTCTGCTCGGGGTCAAGCCGGTCGGTGCACCCGTAATGGCGCGCAGTCTTGGGCAGCAGCTGCATGAGGCCGTAAGCTCCCGCCTGCGAACGGGCTTCGATGTGGAATCTGGATTCCTGGTACATAAGCGCCGCAAGCAGTTTCCAGTCCCATCCCAGCGTGTCGGCATAAACGCGTATGAGAGAATCGTAGGGGGAGATAAAGTCGGCGCTTACCCTTTTCATTGGGTTGTAAAGGTCGAAATATGGCTGACGCTCGATGGCATAGTCGGGTGATCTGCGGAATTCTTTCAGCCAGTTTCCGGCATATCCGGCATAATCCGCGGAGGCGCTGCGGAACACCCAGAGGCCGCAGCTGTCGACGCTTATCGTCACAAGCGTGCTGTCGGGGGCGAGAGAATCGGAATAAGGGAGCGACACTACGTCCAGGCTTCCGTTGCGCAGGGAGTCCAGAATGGCCTCCCCGTTACCTGCGAGCCTGATTTCCGCCAGTCTGCCCCGGCTTGCCGCAAAGCGGTGCAGGAGATGGTGATTGTAGCCGCACAGCAGTGAACTTCCGCCGGCTTCCTGTCCTTTCAGGCTTATGGCGCAGGCAAGCGGGGCGCTGCTGCCGCCGTCCTTTTCTTTCCTGCAGGAACACAGGCAGAAGAGGACAAGGGCGAAAATCGCGCAGGTTTTAATGGCCCCCGTGCGAAACATGCTTTTCGGTTGAGAAGTAGAAAGGCCAGAAGATACCGAGCTTGAGACCGTCGGTGCCGTCAAGCGTGGTGATGTAGTGGTCGGCGGTAAAGTAGTCTTTGCGCCTCATGGGCCAGCCGCGCCCGAAATTCTGGTACTTCAGGAATATGCAGCAGCGCTTCCACTGAATATTCATGAATATGTCGAAATACGGGCCGTTCTCGTAGAGGTTGATATTCTGGTTATGGAACACGCCGAGGGCTGGATTCCAGGCCGGCGCATACCACTGGGAATTATAGAAGGCGTTGATTCCCACCTGCATTTCCATAATGTTGCGGGTGAGGGAGGCGTCGCGCTGGACCACGAACTGTGCGTACCACCTCAGGTTGAGGGCCACGGTGGGCACTGGCACAATGTCGGGCTCCGACGAATACTGGAAGA
Source organism: Bacteroidales bacterium (assembly GCA_017561765.1). Classification (GTDB taxonomy): domain Bacteria; phylum Bacteroidota; class Bacteroidia; order Bacteroidales; family UBA932; genus Cryptobacteroides. The sequence continues at coordinate 7,402 of JAFZBM010000136.1, forward strand.
GCACCTTGTTGTCGAAGTGCATGGGGCCGGCCACGAATTCCTTGCGCAGTGACGCGGAGATTACGCTCATAGGGACGGGATTTTGCTGCACGATTCCCAGGGTGTCGTAGTATATGTTGTTGACCAGCAGCGAATAACCTGCCTCGGCGCTCAGCCGCCAGCGGGGCACTGATATATTGCCACGGATCTGGGTATTGGAAATCTTTCCGAAGTCGTTTTCCCAACTGAAGTGGTTGGTCTGCAGCACCCTGGTATAGTAGTCAGGAGTCTTGAGGCTGGTTTCGAAATGGGCTCCAACCGACACCGGGCTCTTGCGGGCGCGCCTGAAGGGATAGAAATTGAAACCGGCGTTGGCTTCAATCCTGGTGTCGCCCAGATTGTACCCCAGTACGGTGAAATGGGCTTTCCCGTTCCAGCTCAAGTAGTTGCGCCACTGCCCCTCGGCTCCGGCGTACACATAGACGGAGTTCTCCACATGCTTGGTGGGCCGAAGTGAAGTGCTGTCGAAGTAATGCATCAGACGGTCTCCTACGCCCACGTCAAGCTTCGACACGATGCTTTCGCTGCCCCATGGCTGCAGGCGCAGGAACAGTTTGTTGTCGAGCTTCATGGTTCCCAGCGAGTCGGCGGTCTGGGGCCCGAAGTTGAATACGTCGTGATAGAAGGCGCGGCCGTCGGCTGAATTGATCTTGTCGGTATAGGTGCGCGCGTATCTTGACCATTCCGAACTGTGTCCGATGAAAGCGGTGGTGATGTCGCGGCGAAGCGAGTCGGCGCCGGCTTCGAGGGTTGTGTCTCTCTGCGCCGTGGTGTCTTTGCGGGACTTCAGCTTCTCTATGAATTCGAAGGGGATGCGGTACTGCTGGTCGAGGAACCAGGTGTTCTTGGTCAGTCTCGATGACGAACCGCTGATTGCCACCCTGATTTCACGGGCTTCCACCGTAGTATCCCTGATCCACATATTGTCCACGATACCGCCGTTCTCCTGCCTCTCCATCATGTTGTAGATGTATCCGAAGTGCGCCATGTACTTCTTGCCCAAGTAGTTGAGCCTGGGCGAGAAGGTCTTGTTGGCGGTTTGTTCGGACTCCAGCATGCCGCCGCCTCCGAAGCGGTCGAAGCTTATGGTGAAGTTAAGTTCGGGCAGTATGTTCTGCGTTGTAAGGATATGCAGATTGTCCGACTCCTTGGCGTCGCCGGCAAGCAGGGTGCCGGAGTAAGCCAGTTCGGTATGCGGAGTCTTGGTGTTGTAATGGGGTATTGTGCGCGGCGAGTACGACCAGGACTCAAGGGCCTTGTAGAACTCTACATCCTCGTCGCTGTCGCGGTACAGGAAATTATAGTACTGCACAGGGGACCCCGCGACACCTAGCCACGTGGCGTTGACATCCTTGCGCAGGAAGGGATAGTCGTAGAAATGGTAGTTGTATGTGGTGTCCGGCTCATGTACGTCGATTCTCTGGAAATCCTGGTCCACCGTCCACTCTATTATGCGCTTGTACTGCATGGAGTCGGGGACGGCGTAAGTGGAAAGGATGCGGGGGGTGTATTCAACCAGGGAATCTTTGTATGCTTGCTTGTCTTCCTTTATCTTCCGCAGCGAATCCATTTCAGCCAGTTTGGCCGGAAGCGCCTGCTCCATGTCGTACTTCTTCCTGTCCCTGCGGCTCAGGGAATTGTACCATGCCAGGAATATGGCTTTGGCCCTGGCCGTGGAGTCGGAGGCATATAGGGAGTCAAGTTTGCGCCAGTCCAGGGAGTCGCTCAAGGCGAGCGCACGCATCGCCTCAGCGTTTTCCATCATGCCGGCCACGGTCAGAGTGTCGGCCAGGATCTTCAGGGAATCGGAAGTGTGTTTAAGCGAGTCCCTTACAATTACGTGCGTCAGCGAATCCAGCAGGGCCACATAGTATTTGTAGCGGAACGGGTCGATGAGACGCAGCGAATCAGGCACTTTGATAGTGTCGCGGGCGGTAAGCTTCGGGAGGGTGTCTAGCAGCGCTTCGGTGCTGTCCGAAGCTTCGGCGGAAAGCAGGCTGTCGGCTATCTTGATATCTTCGAAATTGCCCACGCGCTTGAGTTTGTAGGCATTGGGCGGATATACTACGGTGTCCAGGACCGGCAGGGGATCGGGCAGGTGCTTATACTTCACCGGTCCTTTCCCGAGACCGACGGCCCCGGCGATGGTCATTGCGACCACCGCTGCCGGGAACCATATCCGGGACAGCACGTTCACTTTCTAATCAAGATATTTAGCCAGAATCGCCTCCAGGCCTTCTTCTCCCAGAAGCCTGTCGGCCACTTTGCCTTCGGGGTCAAACAATATTAGTGTGGGGATGCCTTCAATGCCGTACGCTTCGATGGCCTCGCTGCCGGAAGTGAATATGATATCCCAGTCCATCTCCATCCTGCTTGCGCATTCGGGACCGTCGGCCGGATTCTGCTCCCACATGTTGATGCCCACTACCGTGAGCCCCTTGCCTGCGTATTTATCGCGGATTTCGCGCACCGTGGGGATGGCCCTCATGCAGGGGCCGCACCAGGACGCCCAGAAATCGGCGAGCACAAAATTGCCCTTGCCGACGAAGTCGCTCAATGCAACGGGACTGCCATCCGCCTTGTTGCCGGTAATTTCAATGAAGGGGGCGCCGGCGGATGTGGCGAGGGCGTTTTTCTTGGTCTTGAGCAGGGCGTTGAGGCTCTCGTCGTTGCGTATGAAATCTGCCCCTTGCGCCATCAGTTCTTCAAGTTCCGATACTTCCAGGTCGTCGAAGAGGATTCCGAGAGCCAGCTTTCCAAGCGCATTGTCGGTGTTGGCAAGGTAAGTCTCGCGGCTCAGGTTGTCGATCTTGCGGAGCTGGGCACGGTAGATCGAGTCCGCCGCTTCAGTCTCTCCGTTCATGGTCAGCGAACCTATGTCGGTTTCATGCTCATAGTACAGATTCATCGTGGCCTCGTTGAACTCTGTTATGGCATCGGTCAGCGGACTTCCGGTTACGGTGGCAGGGTAGTCGAGGTCTATTCTGATGCGTTCGGCGTCAGGCACGAACGACACCAGGAAACGGTCGTCGTATTTGTCCCGTCCGGTGAAATGCAGGATTGCAATCAGTTGCTTGGTTTTGTCCTGCTCTCCCTTGAAAGTGAAGGAGTTGCCTTTGACGACGGCGGAGTCCACCGGGCCTTCGGTGCCGATCAGGTACACCACGCTCCCTGGCATTCTGGCCAGGGTGTCGGTAACGGTGCCGCTTACCGTGAATCTGGTGGAGGGCCTGTTGCAGGCCGCCAGTGCAAGAAGCAGGGCGAGTGCCGCGGTTATTCTAATTTTCATAAGAATCGAAAAGTGATGGAACTTTGTCCAGGTTGCCTTCGGGTTCCGCGGTTTTGATTTTGCTGAAGCCGATGGCCACCAGGGCAGTAACAATGAGCGCCGCAGCCACCAGTACCAGGTAGAGCGGCGGCATGATGAAGTCGGACCAGCTGTTCATGTCCTTAAGCTCGTCGATATGCCCGCATACCAGCGCGAAAGTGTTGTTGGTGAAGTGCATGAGCATGGTGAGCTTGAGCGATCCGGTCTTGTAGTACACGTATCCGAACAGGCATCCCATGAGGAAAGCGGGGATGGCCTGCCAGGGGTTGAGGTGAATCAGGGCGAAGAACAATGCGGATATTATTATTGCCCAGACGGGCTTGGTTCTGGTCCGGCAAAGCAGACCGCGCATGACCATTCCGCGGCACAGCCATTCTTCGCAGACAGGGGCGAAGATGCAGACTGTCAGGAAGTTGATGATGAAATTGCCGCCTGTGAGGCTCTTCATCACTTCTTCAAGCGTGGGGGGCATGGGCGGCAGGAGGCTGGTGATGCCGTCCGCCCAGAAGCCCAGCGAGAGGGTTCCCAGCATAGCCAGTATGGCGCAGAGAATTCCTCCCAGCGGGGCGTAGTGATTGTTGTCGAGTTTGCGGCCAGCCTCCGTCATGGACAGGGAGTTGCTCTTGACGGATGCATAGAGCATGGGAGGAATGAACATAAGGGGATAGCTGAGCAGATTCCCATATTCCATTCCGATATTCTGTCCGCAAATGGCGGTCAGCAACACTACCGCCAGCCCTCCGAACAGCGCTCCTACGAGCAGCCAGGCCAGCAGGGCGAACATTCCGCCCACTCCCGGCACGTACCAGGAGAACTTATCCAGGAACTTATAGTTGCCGCGTCTCCTTCCCATATCAATACAGGGGCGTAGGGTAAACGCCGGCTGCTACGAGCTCGGCGAATTTGGCGACCACGCCGGGGCGGTCTTCCTTGAAGGTGACTCCGAACCAGCGCGATGAAGTGGAAAGCACATCGCATGCTGCGCTGCCGGAATGGACCATGTTGTCGACGGCGAAGGGAATGTAGAACTCTTTCTTGAGTTCAGTGCTGTTCTCTTTCAGGAATTTCTCGAATTCCTTCTCGCTCTTTTCAAAATAGTCTGGCGTGAAACACCACATGTTCATGGAGCAGAGATCCTTGGCCTTGAGTTCCACGCGCTCGCCGGTCTGGGAGTTGTCTCCGCGGAGCACTCCGTCCTGCTCGATGAATACATTGTGGTGTTCGACAACGGTGATAAGATGTCCCTGTTCGTCGTACTGGCATATACCTCTTGACACGCCGCCGGACTCGCTGAGGGTGTTGTCGATCTCGAAACCTACGATGCCGTAGATGCCTTCGCTTCCCTCGTGTGCGCGGCACCATTCCGCAGCGATGCGGAAGGAGTCACGGCCGTAGAAATCATCGCCGTTTATCACCACGAAAGGCTCGTGGATAGCGTCCTTGGCCATAAGCATGGCGTGCGCGGTGCCCCAGGGTTTCTGGCGCTCGGGGTTGACCGGGAAGCCGGCGGGAATCTTGTCGAGTTCCTGTGTCACGAAATCGAACTCAAGGGGAGTGCCGTCTGGACAGAGCACGTGGCTGTATTTCCTGAAGACGTCTTCCTTGAACGCCTCGAGGAAATAATCCCTGACAATGTAAACCACCTTACCGAAGCCGGCGCGGACGGCGTCGTAGATGGAATAATCGATAATAGTTTCACCGGAGGGACCAAGTCCGTCGATTTGCTTGAGTCCGCCATATCGGCTGCCCATACCGGCAGCAAGCACTAAAACAGTAGGTTTCATAAAAAAATATCTTATTAATCCGCAAATTTAACTATTTTTGTGATTATGGGAAAATTTAAGGACATTTGGGACAAGTCCAAAGACGGGAACCGTGCGGGACAGCGCTCCTTCCTGCGTTTCGCCATAGTCATTACGGCGGTGTTCGTGTTGTTTCTGTTCATAAAGAAAGACAGTCTTGTGAGATGGGTGCAGGCAGGATTTACCATCCGCAGCCAGGAAAGGCGCATTGAGGCGCTCAAAGCCGACAACGAGCGGCTCGACGCCCGCATTCATATGTTGTCCACATCCCGTGATTCTTTGGAAAAATTCGCCCGCGAGGAATTCGGCTTTGCCGAGCCCGGGGACGATGTGTATTTGGAGGAAGAGTAATGCTTGTAGTAATAGAGGGCCTGGACGGGGCTGGAAAGTCCACCCAGGTCAGGCTGATGAGAGAGTATCTCTCCGGGGTCTGCCCGCATTTGGAGTATATTCATTTTCCGCGTTACGACGCTCCCGTTTACGGCGGGTTGATAGGCAAGTTCCTGCGTGGCGGCTTCGGGCCGATGGACAAGGTGCACCCCCAGCTGGTGGCGCTTCTGTTCGCCGAGGACCGCAAAGGTGCGGCTCCTTCCATACGCAAGGTTCTCGATGAAGGCGGCACCGTGCTCCTTGACCGTTATGTCTATTCCAATATCGCATACCAATGTGCCAAGATGCCCGATACGGAAGGCGCAGAAGAACTGAGGGAATGGATCCTTAACACGGAATTCGGAGAGTTCAACCTTCCCCGGCCCGACCTGAACATATTCCTTGACGTGCCGATCGGCTTTGTGGAGCAGAGCCTCTCACGCCAGAGGGGCGGGAGCGACAGGGGCTACCTGCACGGCGCGAGCGACATCCACGAAGCGGATATTGAATTCCAGAAGCGTGTCCGCGCCATGTACCTGAGGCAGGCTTCGCTTGACAAGTCGCTGGTGGTGGTCGATTGCTCCGCCCCCGACGGATCCATGCTCCCTCCCGATCAGATTTTCGCGAAACTCCGTGCCGTTTATGAAGAGCGTTAGAAGAATCTGTGCCGTAATTGCCGGCTTTGTGTTTTTCTTCGCCGGTCTCCTCAAACTGATGGATCCGCTTGGCGCTTCGCTGGTGGTAGGGGAGTATTATAATTTCCTGCATCTGGATTTGCTGGCCCCGACCGCCAAAATCGCGGCGCTGACATTCGCGTTTATTGAAACCATAGTAGGAGCGGCGCTGCTGACCGGAGTGCAGCCGCATTTGACGGCGATAGTGTCGGGCATTATGCTCATTTCCTTCACCCTTCTTACCCTGTTGCTGTGGATAAAGAATCCCGCAATGGATTGCGGGTGTTTCGGTGAAGCCGTGCATCTGACTCATTTCCAGTCATTTATTAAGAATGTCGTGCTGTGCTTGCTATGGGTGGTGGCCTTTATTCCCTTTAAATCGGTATGGCAGCCGCGCAAAGTCAAGACAGTATCGTTTTTGATCGCTTTCCTATCGGTCATTGCTTTCGGCATCTATTCTCTCCGGGGTATTCCCGCCATTGATTTCACTCCTTTCAAACCGGGTTCGATCCTGATGCAGGCCCAGGCCTCGCCGTCGCCCGAAGATCCCTTGTTGTCGATCTGCGATTCCGAGGGTGAGTACTGCGACCATATTCTGGCCGACGGAGATGTGGTGCTGCTGTCCGCTTATGATCCTCAGTCGCTTTCTGAATCGGACGTGAGCGCCCTCCGGGCATTCGGAGATTCGCTTGCCGCCACCGGTGCGGCTGTTCCTGTGTTCGTGGGGGCGGGAGAGTTCCCGGGCGTTGAAAAGGCATATACTGCCGACCGCCGTACCTTGATGACGGTTAACCGTTCCAACGGAGGCGCTACTCTTATTTCCAACGGTATGGTAGTGGCTAAATGGCCCCTCCGCTCTTTGCCAGATGCTTCCAGGGTGTCTTCCCTGGCTTCCATGGACGGCCCTGCCGCGGTGTCACAAGAAAATACCCCGCGGCGTTTGAAACTGCAGGGTTTTCTCTTGTATCTCTTTGCCGTAGTGCTGTTGCTTTAATGCATCCGCCGCAGCTGACTGCTGCTGCAGGACTACGGCCTTCGGCCTATCCCTCCCATCGCTTCGCGACGGGCCCCTCCCACTCACGGCTGCGTGGGCGCAGACGGTCCGCAGCAGCAGTCAACTGCGGCCGGTCGCATTAAAAGAACTTCAGCTCGTAGGGGAGGCGGGCCAGGATGCGCGGCTCCTTGATTTTCTGGTAGACGGCCTTGATGCTGTAGTCTTCCTGCTTCCCGCCCATCGAAGACATCAGTGACTCCATAGTGGTAAGAGGAGCGGGGTAGGCTTTGATGTTCCAGTTGGCAATCGTGGAATCTCCTGCCAGTTCGGCGGCGTAGGCCACCGCATCTTCCAGCGTGCCGATTTCATCGACAAGTCCTATTTCCAGAGCGTCGCTTCCGGTCCATACCCGGCCCTGACCGATCTCGTCAACTTCTTCCTTCGGCATGTCGCGGCCGTCGGCAACCAGGGAAGTGAAACGGTCGTAGATGTCTTCGATGCTGCGGAGCATATAGTTATACTCGGCCTGGTCGAAAGGCTTGACCAGGGAATACATATCTCCGTGCTTATTGGAAGATACTGTTTCGACTCCCACCTTAAGTACGTCGGAAGCGGTTTTGCTGAAATCGGGCACCATACCGAATACGCCGATGGAACCGGTCAGGGTTACAGGGTCTGAGAAAATGGTCTCGCAGTGATTGGAGATCCAGTATCCGCCCGATGCGGCATAGTCGCCGTACGATGCAACCAATGGCTTCTCGGCCTGCAGGCGGTCGAGTTCCGCCTTGATTTTTTCCGATGCCAGCACGCTGCCGCCGGGGGAGTTGACCCTCAGCACCACGGCTTTGACGCCCTTGTCTTCACGCACTTTCTCGATGATGGAGGCGAAGTGGTCTCCTGCCACATTTTCTTCCGCGCTGCCGTCCACAATTTCACCGTTTGCATAAATGATGGCGATTTTCTTGGAACCCTTGCCGGGGAGAACTTTTGCGGTGGTGTAGTCGGCGAAAGGAATCATGGTTACGTCTTTGAACTTGTCGGCTACTGCAAGTACCGCGAGCTGGTCCTCCAGACCCTTGCGGTCGAGCAGTTCATCCACCAGGGAATTGTCGACGAAATCCTGCGGCAGGCAGAGACCCAGGTTGTCGATAAGGTCGTTAAACTTATTGATGTCAATGCTGCGGCTCATGGCAATCTCGGTCGAAATGGCCTTCCACATGGAGTTGACCATGACCTGGTATTGCTCGCGGTTCTCGGGACTGGCGCTGCTCCGGGTGAACATTTCGCCCGCTGATTTGTACTTTCCGTGACGGATAAGCTGTACGTTGACGCCCAGTTTCTTGAGCAAATCGCCCAGGAAGAACATCTGGCTGCTGATGCCGATCATGGTGACAGTGGCTCCGGGATGCGGTGTCATGTATATTTTATCCGCGACGGAGGCCAGGTAGTAGCTGCCGGTGGAAGGTGATTCCATATAGGCGACCACGGCCTTGCCGGAACTCTGGCGGAAAGTGAGCAGGGCCTTGCGGAACTCGTACAGTTTGGCGAGGCTGGTCGTGGAGCCGTCGGTCTTCAGGTATATATATTTGATGCCGGGATCGTTTGCCGCCGCGTCGAGCGCGCGTGCCGCTTCCCAGATGCCGATGGTGGCGGGAGATTGTCCGCGGCTCTGTATCATTGTCATTGGATCGGTTTCCTTGCTTTGTTCATCGATAATGACTTTTGACATGTCAATCTTAAGCACTCCCTCGGCGGGGACGGAAGGAGTCCCGGACGAGGCCAGGCCGGATACGACGGCGATGATAAGTGCGTTAAGCAGAAGGATGCCGCAAATAACCGCGAGCACCATTTTTAGAAAATTCTTCATCGTACATTAATTATTTTGTGCAAAAGTAAGTAAATTTGCGAAATTATGGCACAAAAACCTTCCATCCCCAAAGGGACCCGCGATTTCGGGCAGCAGCAGATGGCCGCCCGCAACTATATATTCGATACCATTCGTTCCGTTTTCAAGTCGTACGGATATGCACAGATAGAGACTCCCGCAATGGAGAATCTGGACACCCTTCTCGGCAAGTACGGGGAGGAAGGGGACAAGCTGCTCTATCGTATCCTCAATTCGGGAGATGCTTTCACCGGTGTGGATTATGAGCGTCCGCTAACTCCTCAGGTCTGCGAAAAGGGCCTGCGCTACGACCTGACGGTGCCTTTCGCCCGTTTCGTGGTACAGCACCAGAGTGAGATTTCATTCCCGTTCAAGCGATTCCAGATTCAGCCGGTGTGGCGCGCCGACCGTCCCCAGAAGGGCCGCTACCGTGAATTCTATCAGTGCGACGTAGATGCCATCGGTTCTTCTTCGCAGCTGTGCGAACTGGAACTTGTGCAGATAGTGGAGAGGGTGTTTTCGCTGCTGGACGTGCGCGTATGCATGAAAATCAATAACCGCAAGGTGCTGACCGGGCTTGCCGAAGTATGCGGATTCCCCGACAAGGTAGTGGATATAACCGTCGCTATCGACAAGCTGGACAAAATCGGGCTTGAGGCAGTTGAGGCGGAGATGCTGGAGAAGGGGCTGAGCCCTGCTGCGGTCGAGGTCCTGCGCCCTGTGCTGCGGCTCCAGGGGAGTCTTGAAGAGAAGCTGGCGACAATGCGCTCCCTGATGGCCGAGTCGTCCGAGGGCCTGCGTGGTCTCGATGAGCTGGAAGAACTGTTCGGCTTTATTCGTGACGCAGGGGTTCAGATGCCATGCCAGCTCGACCTCTCGCTTGCCCGCGGGCTGAATTATTACACTGGTGCCATTTTCGAAGTCAAGGCACTCGACTGGCAGATAGGTTCGATCTGCGGCGGCGGGCGCTATGACAATCTTACCGGAATATTCGGCCTTCCGAACATGTCGGGAGTGGGCGTGTCCTTCGGCGCCGACCGTATCTACGATGTGCTTGCCGGTTTGGACAAATTCCCCGCATCGCTCGCATCAGGCGCCGATTTGCTCTTCGCCAACATGGGCAGGGAAGAACTCGCATACGTGCTGCCCGTATCTTCTGCGCTCCGTTGCTCCGGAGCCTCGGTCGAGATATATCCCGATACGGCAAAGCTCAAGAAACAATTCGACTACTGCAGCCGCAAGGGTATACGGTTCATTTCAATCTGCGGCGCCGACGAACTCGCCTCCGGAGTCATCCAGATCAAGAATCTCGACAGCGGCGAGCAGCGCAGCTTCCCCAAAGAAGACCTCGCCGGCATGCTCGCCTTCCTCTCGGCGTAGCTTTTTCGCCGGGCGCTTTCCGCCGTCAGCTTAGCCGGACAAACATTTTTTTGCAGATTAAAAAATTATTTCTACCTTTGCAGTCCACATCGCGGGGTAGAGCAGTCGGTAGCTCGTCGGGCTCATAACCCGGAGGTCGCAGGTTCGAGTCCTGCCTCCGCTACTAAACAGGACAAGTCGCAAGATTTGTCTTGTTTTTCTTTATGTGCGCTATAAGGTAATATCCTGATAATCAGAGTGTTGTTGGTCTATATCAAGTGTGCCGCGATAGTTTGAGGAAGTTCGAGGAAAGTCCGAGGAATTCTTTATTATGATCTCTATTGCATTGATTACTAAGAAGTTTAATGAGTTCGAGGTTATTGGGGAATTCTTACTCTGGAGCGCCGTTGGTTTTATTCAACTGTTCTGTGACGATATCGGCAGCAATCAATGCATACTGATAGAGAAATTCTCTCAGGTCTGCAATTTCCGAATCGGTGCATTTTTCTTCTGGGAAATCAAACTCCTTGAGATACTGCCGAAATTCCGGGATGGTCATTTTTAGAGGGTCTTTTTGCTTTGCCATGTTAAAAAAATATGAGATTAGACTCTTACTGTGCCCAAATACTATCCACTTTTTATAAAAATTCAAAAATACTATTTCTTTTTATATCTTTGCAGATTAGAGTGCTTATGTCTAAACAGGAGTGCATACAGGGTTTTTCAGACTACATCTTTTGGGATGTGGACAGGAACTCTATTGATCTGGCTTTTAATGCTCCGTTTGTTATGCAACGTGTGCTTGAGTATGGACAAATAGGGGACTGGAAGCTATTGCTTGGTTATTATGGACTGGATGAAATAGTCAAAGTGTCCAAGCAATTACGTACCCTTGAGCCTCGGGCTCTCTCTTTTATAAGTACTGTCTCTCAAACGCCCATCGAACAGTTCAGATGCTACAATACAAGACTATCGAACCCGGAACACTGCAACTTCTAAAAGAACTGCAAGCCTTGCCTGTTCTTCAGGAGACTCGCCTCGTAGGCGGGACGGCGCTTGCATTGCAACTGGGGCATCGGAGTTCCATCGACCTGGACTTCTTCGGGTCGGTTCAGGCATCTTCTGATGAACTTAGGGAGGCTTTGTCAGCAAGGCACTCAATAACTATAGTCAAAGAGTCCAAGAATATCAATATCTACATTATCGACGGAGTAAAGGTCGATATGGTAAACTACCGGTATTCATGGATTAATGAGCCTGTTCAAGGCGACGGTTTTATTCTTGCCGGGCTGAAGGACATTGCCGCCATGAAGATTGCCGCCGTTGTGGGAAGAGGAACAAAAAAGGATTTCATTGACTTGTATTTCCTGCTCCAGCATTTCTCCCTCCACGAGATTCTCGACTTTTATATGCAGAAATACCCGGACGGATCTATGTTCATCGCCATGAAGAGTCTGTCCTATTTCGAAGATGCAGAAGCGGATCCTATGCCGGTGATGTTTGATGATGTGAGTTGGGAAGATGTGAAAGTGTTCATTCGCCAGGCAATAGTCAGTTATTAAGCTCATCCTCAACACTTTGCGCAAACCTGTCAAGCTTCGCAAGGTCTTCCAAAAAGTTCGAGGATTTAGCTGTGTAGTCTACTAAACCGGAAAAATCGCAAGATTTTCCGGTTTTTTCTTTTTCTCCGTTTTTGTAAGTGCTTGATAATGAGCGCAGTATAGCGAGTGTCCCATTCTCTGTTATGGTTCGAGGTTTTTGGATTTCTTTATAATTTATAAGAAGTTAGATTGAGAGGCGATTAATGTCCGAGACCTGGTTCGAGATTACGAATGAAATCTCTTTTGAGGAATCTCGATGAAATCATTATAATTGTTTCCAATAAAACGACTGCGTATGGACGAAAGTCAGAACATAGAATACAAAGGAATCTGGAAAGATGAATACCTTAAGTGGATATGCGGCTTCGCCAACGCTAACGGTGGGCGTATCTTCCTTGGGGTTGATGATGACCCGCCTCATGAAGTCATTGGTCTTGCCGATGCCGACAAGCTGATGGAAGACTTGCCTAACAAGGTGCGCGATGTCTTGGGCATAATGGTCGATGTAGACCTTCATCACGAGGGCGACAAGAAATACATCGAGATGACTGTAGAGCCGTATCCCTATCCGGTCAACTACAAAGGTCAGTATCATTACCGCTCTGGGAGCACCAAACAAGAACTTAAAGGCGCAGCCCTCAGTAAATTCCTTCTGGATAAAGACGGAGTCCGTTGGTGTGATGTTCCAGTCCCCGCTGTAAACCCTGAAGACTTGAACGCAGAGTCATCCAATCCTTCAAGGAGAAAGGTATCAAGAAGAAACGTTTAGACCCAGATGTTTTGAGTGACAGCATTCCCGACTTTCTGTCTTCGCTTGATTTGGTGATCGACGGCCAGATTTCACGAGCCGGTGTCCTACTGTTTCACCCGAAGCCCGAGAAACTATTTTCAGGCTCTTTCATTAAGATTGGATTCTTCCGCTCTGATACTGATTTGCTCTTCCAGGATGAGGTTCATGGCAGTTTGGTGCAGCAGGTTGATAAGACCTTTGACCTTCTTACCACCAAATATATGAATTATCTGATTTCGTATGAGCATCTGCAGCGCATTGAGACGCTAACATACCCGGAAGATTCTCTCCGAGAATGCATTCTGAATAGCATCGCCCATAAAGATTACTCAGAGCAGATACCCATTCAAATTAGCGTCTATCCTGACCGGATTGTCTTCTGGAACCCCGGATCACTCCCTGGGTCATGGACTGTAGATAGCCTACTGAAGAAACACCCCTCTTGTGCTTTCAACCCAGCCATTGCTAATGCCTTCTTCCGCTGTGGCGAAGTCGAAGCATGGGGACGCGGAATCGGGAAGATGGTTGGAGCGGCAATCGAAGGGAAACTCCTTCCTCCTCTCTTCGATACATCTTTTGGCGGTCTTATGGTCACATTCTTCAATAATCCTGCGGGGCAGCTTAAAGAGGTTGAAATTGATGAGCGCGGGGCGGTTATCATCAATAGTGTGCCTGAACGGAAGAGGATTACTAATTCCGAAGTTCAAAAACTGCTTAACGTAAGTAAACCTACCGCCACGCGACTCTTGGCCTCCTTATCAGACTATTTGGTTGTGACAGGCACTCGCGGCAAAGGAACATACTATTCAATCAAAGGGCTCACAATTGGCTCATAATCCGAAGATATTCATAGATAATATTCGGGTATTTTTTTTAAATAAGCGACTGATAATCAGCCGCTTATTTAGTTAATTCAATTGGCTCACAGTTGGCTCATATTATTACGCTTTCCTGTTCCATCCGTTCCACTTTGTTCCATTCTCCCAATGGAACGGAACAACACCTCAATTTCTGCTTATTTTCATCCGGTAATAGTATTGTCCATATCTACCCCGATAATGAATGCCTTGGGAATGTCCTTTTAGTAATAATCCCATCATGTTATTTCACCGCTCATTCTCTAAGTGGAGTATTGCCTATTCTACTCTTTATACTCTTGCGCTTCTTTTGCCGTCATCTTTGGATAGATGCCACAACTCTCTTGAGCTTTTTGCCTATACTCTTTACAGATAGTTGTTTCTGGTTTCCCTTCCCATTCTGCGAGTTGCTTAGCATAAAACTTTTCTAAACTCCAATAGCCTGCTACTTGGTCAGCAAGTACCTCAACTCTATGCCGTAGTTTCTCCTCCCTCTTCTTATCCCTATTTAGAAGATATGTAAGCAAAGCTCCCAAACAAACGCCGGCCAAAGAGAATAATCCATTAATGATATTTGAATCCATACACATATTTAAATTAGTTGTGTTTGCAGATTATGTCGTTGCTTTCAACTTGGTAGTTTTGATAGCATTAATCATTTACGGACAGACGGGTCGTATATTACGGCCTCTGCATCTGTCATGGTCACTCAGCCCCTTTTCGTAGTATGTTTCTTGACGCCCCATACTGCCTATGGTTTCCACTCTCTTGGTCATCTCAAAATAGTAAGCTCTTATGCCACCCCACATACTCGGTTCTATCTCGTTT
>JAFZBM010000137.1 GCA_017561765.1 Bacteroidales bacterium
CTCTCCGCGGCCAGCTGATGAACGGCCAGAAATCGCTCTCCGAGGCCACCAAGGCCTATGCCGCCAGCCTCCTGGAGTGGAAGAAGGACGAGCCTTCCTATCCCGACGCCAACATGACCTGCCGTCTCACTTACGGCACAGTCAAGAGCTACGAACCGAAGGACGGCGTGCTATACAAGTACTACACGACGCTTCATGGCGTGATGCAGAAGGAAGATCCGGACAATTATGAGTTCCGCGTGCCCGAGCGCCTAAAGGAAATCTACCGTAACAAGGACTACGGCCAGTACACCAATGCTGACGGCGAACTCGTGACCTGTTTCCTCACCAATCTCGATATTACCGGCGGCAATTCCGGCAGCCCTGTGATGGATGCCGACGGCAACCTCATCGGTCTTGCCTTCGACGGCAACTGGGAAGCGATGAGCAGCGACGTGATGTTCGAGCCCAACCTGCAGCGCTGCATCTGCGTCGATATTCGCTACGTTCTGCTTATGATGGATAAATTCGGCGGCGCAGGCTACCTGCTGAACGAAATGAACATAGTGCGCTGATGACTGAAAAAGAGATACTTGAGCTGCTCTCCCAGGTCCGTCATCCCGCCCGGGGCGACAGCAGCGTCGTGGAACTTGGGATGGTGAACAAGGTGGAAATCAATGGTGACGGCGTAACTGTCACCCTTGGTTTCCCGAAACGCCGCGACCCTCTGGCGGAATACCTCATCGGAGCGACCCGCGCCGCCCTTATCCGCGGCGGCGTCAAGGACCCGAAGGTTGAAACGGTGGTGCTGGAAGATGCCGCGCCCAAGAAAAAAGGGCTCGAATTCGACACGGAGTGCCTTCGTAACGTACGTCACATCATCGGTGTGGCTTCCGGCAAGGGGGGAGTGGGCAAATCCACCGTCGCTGTCAACCTGGCCTGTGCACTGGCGCGACTGGGACATAAGGTGGGCCTGGCCGATGCCGATGTGTATGGCCCGTCGGTTCCGCTGATGACTGGGACCGAAGGTGCGCAGCCGCTGGCGGAGGAGATTGACGGCAGGGAACTCATAATCCCGTTGGAGAAGTACGGTGTCAAGTGGATGAGCATTGGCTACTTTGCCGAGCGCGGCCAGGCGCTTATCTGGCGCGGACCCATGGCCAGCAACGCTCTGAAACAGATGATATTGCAGGTCAAGTGGGGCGAGCTCGACTTCCTGCTGGTGGATATGCCGCCGGGAACGGGGGACATCCACATCAGCCTGCTGCAGGAAATCCCCATGGAGGGGGCCCTGCTGGTGACGACTCCCCAGGAAGTGGCTCTCGCCGATGTTGAAAAGGGGGCCAGTATGTTCCGCAACAAAAGTATCAACCGGCCGATTTTCGGTCTTGTGGAGAATATGGCGTGGTTCACCCCGGCGGAGCATCCCGATGAGAAGTACTATATTTTCGGACGCGACGGCGGTGCCCGCATGGCGGAAGATCTTGGAATAGAGTTGCTTGGACGTATTCCTTTGGTTCAGGGCATACGCGAGAGCGGCGATGCCGGCGAGCCCGCGGCCCTTGGCACACGTCCCGACGCCCAGGCCTTTCTGGATCTTGCCGGCAAGCTTGCCGCCAAACTCGGATAGCCCATGGAAGTCCGTGCAAAAAAGGCCCTCGGCCAGCATTTCCTTACCGACCAGAGCATAGCCCGTCGCATAGTCGATACACTTTCATGCCCTGTGACGCTCCCGGGGGCGGTGGCTGCTGCGCCGGACCGTGGCCGCCCATGGCCACGTGAAGGGGAGGGGCCCGCGCCGTCAGGCGTGGGAGGGTTGAGCGAAGCGAAGTCAGGCGCAGCAGCCACTGCCCCCGGAAGCTGCCGCGACGTGCTTGAAATCGGACCGGGGATGGGAGTGCTGACGCAGTATCTGCTACAGAGGGAAGACATTGACTTAAAGGCTGTTGAACTCGACGGAGAGTCCGTGGACTACCTCCTCACGCACTTCCCCGGAATGGAGGGCCGCCTGCTGCAGGCCGACTTCCTCCGTCTCCCTATGGACAAAGTCTTCCCGGGCCCATACCGCATAATCGGCAACTTCCCTTATAACATATCTTCGCAAATCTTTTTCAAGATACTTGACGATAAGGACCGCATACCGGAAGTGGTATGCATGGTGCAGAAAGAAGTTGCGGAACGCATTGCCGAGAAGCCCGGAAGCAAGACTTACGGCATATTAAGCGTGCTGCTGCAGGCATGGTACGACATAGAATACTGCTTCACCGTGGGCTCCGGCGCCTTTGCCCCGCCCCCCAAGGTGCAGTCGGCCGTGATACGCCTTACCCGCAATTCCCGCACTTCCCTCGGCTGCGACGAGAAGCTCTTCAAGCAGGTGGTCAAGACCGCCTTCAACCAGCGCCGCAAAACCCTTCGCAACGCACTCAAGCCCCTGCTTCCGGATCCCGGTCGCATAATACAAAACGACCCGGCGCAGAATGACCGGGTCGATATAACCAATTTATTGGAACTCAGGGCGGAGCGCCTTGGCGTTGAAGATTTCGTGCTCCTGACGAAGGCCCTGCAGGATCCTATAATTTAGAAGCTGCGTCGATAAGCTCAAGCAGGCGGCTGCGCAGGCCCATCGGATCAACATTGTTGCCCGGCTTTTCTGCGGGCTTGATAAGGTCTGTCGCCATGCTCAGGCTGGCGTTGCCCTTATATTGGGAGTTCCTTAACGTAAGTGCGAAGGCTGCGAGTCCGGCGGCGAACCCGAATTCCTTTGTGGGCTCGAAATTGTCTGTAGTCGGGAAACCGGCGTTGGCGTTCAGCGCATAACTATCCTCGCCGAGTTTAGTCTTGTATCGTACCTCAATCAAGGCTGCATTGGCGTGCATGGTGTAAGATGTCGCCGGGATGAGTTCATACAGGGCGGTTATAGTCTGGCCCGCGCCTATCTCACCGGCGTCTTTCTTGTCATTCTCAAAATCATCGTTGCTCATCACCCGGTTCTCGTATCCTATAAGCCGGTAGCTGTCAACGTTTTCGGTAAACGTAACCTGGCATTTGACATCGTTGGCTACGGAGTAGAAACGGGAACGTTCATGCACGAATACCTTCATCATTTCATCCTCGCAGTCTATGTAAGTGTAGGTGCCGTTGCCATGGTTGGACAGATTTTCCATGCGGGAATCTTGATAGTTGCCGGTTCCGAAACCCATGATGCTGAGATAGATGCCTTTGTCCAGATAGTTCTCCACCATTTCTACGAGGGCTTCAGTGGATGATACGCCCACGTTAAAGTCGCCGTCGGTGCACATGATTATGCGGTTGTTGCCGTCCTTCATATAGTGTTCCACGGCTTCTTCGTACGCCATCTTGAGCGCCTCGCCTCCGGCTGTGCTGCCGCTGGCGATAAGCTTCTTGATGGCTTTCTTGATGGTCTCGGCGTCTTTCACAAGGGTGGATTCAAGCACTTTGCTGACCGAGCCCGAATAGGTGATGATGGCCACCCTGTCCTCGGGCCGCATTGCATCGACCAGGTTGCAAAGTCCGCTCTTCAGAAGGTCTATCCTGTCGTAGCCGGCCATCGAACCGGAGGTGTCGATAAGGAAAATGAAGTTTGCGACGGGCATGTCGGCTTCCTTTATCTCCTTGCCTTTCAGGCCTATACGCAGTAGTTTGTGACCTTGTGCCCATGGACAATCGCCTATCTCCGCATTGACGGCCAGGGCGTTATCGCCCTCGGGGGATGGGTAGTCAAAAGTGAAGTAATTGAGGAATTCTTCGGTACGTATTGCGTCAGGCGAAGGCGTGCGCCGGTTGGAGATACACCTTCTCATATATGCGTAGGAAGCTCCGTCGGCATCGATGGAAAAGCTTGAAGCCGGCTGCTCGGACACCTTGACGAAAGGATTTTCGGCTATTTTGTCGAAGTTATCACCTTCTCCGGGGTCTTGTTCAGGGAACCCCATGGCATCACTCCTTGCATAACCGGAATAATTGATATCGGGGTAATAATCGTATTTCGCACAGGATGCTGTGATGCAGAAGGTTGCGGTCAGAACCAGAATAGTAAGGGCGTTTTTCATAAAAATCAGTATTTTTACATTGTAAATCCGATTATGGCCGAATCTTGCATCACGGCATGCAAGATTGACCGTCTAATTGGATTTATCAAGCGAAATGAGAAAAAGCTTATTATTAATTGGTATATGTTTGGCTGCCGCGCTTGCCGCAGCGTGCAGCAATGCTGATTTTGAACCGATGGCTCCGGATAATGATTTTTATTCGGAGAGCGGAGTGAACAGGGTAATGGATGTTACCATCATGGCTACCGTCAAGAAGGATCAGGACGGCAAGGTCTATCTGTGGTCGAAGGGCAAGCGCATTAATCCGAACGAAGCTGTGGCGTTTACGCGGGAAATGAGAGTAATGTCGGAGATGACTATATTCCCCGGAGGAGAATCACAGGATTATAAAGCAGATATACACTGGATCGAGCCCATCGAGGAGGGCGTTTTCACCGGTGACGCTAAAGTCAGCGGCACGGATGGCGTGGATGTAATGCCGGATTCATGGATGACATGCCTGGACGATGCGTATCTTACCCTGTACTATTCCGCCTGGTGGGGAGAGCACCCGGTCCATCACGACTTCTACCTTGTTTCCGGCACAGACCCTCAGGATCCCTATTCTCTTGAACTGCGGCACAATGCCCACGGCGACGGTACATACTCAAAGGAGGAGGGCCTTATTTGTTTTGACATCAATTCGCTGCCGCCCACTGGCGACGCAAGTAAAACATTGAGCCTTAAATGGCATGATACAAAAGGGAATATTGTAACGGCTAAATTTGAGTTCAAAAGCAGGAAATAGTCTGACGGAGAAGGAATTGGTAAGGCTTGTCGGTGACGGGGACACTCGTGGCCAGCGGGAGTTGTATGAGCGTTACGCCCCCTGGCTTACGGCAGTAGCGACACGTTACCTCGGCGCTACCGAACAAGTTAAGGACCTGCTTCAGGATTCTTTCATCAAGGTTTTCGACCGCTTCGGCTCATTCCGTTACAAAGGCGAAGGTTCTCTGAAGGCATGGTTGACCCGGATAGTTGTAAACGATGCGCTGCACATACTCCGCAAGACGGAGAGGCTGCTTCCTGTGGAGAATCTTCCCGAGCCAGGCCCCGACGAGGATCCGGAAGTGGACAATCTCCCGCTGGAAGTGCTCCAGGGCATGATAAGCCGTCTGCCTGACGGATACAGGACGGTTTTTAACCTGTATGTGTTCGAGCAGATGCGGCACAAGGACATAGCCGCACTGCTGGGAATCAAGGAAAACTCTTCGGCGTCCCAGTTGCTCCGTGCCAAGGCGCTGCTGACAAAAGAGATAAAAGAATATAGAAAAATACACGATAATGGCTGATAATAAATGGAATGACAAACTGCGGAAGCAGATGTCGGAATATACGCAGGCTCCGCCCGAGGGCTTGTGGGATGCCGTGGAAAGCAGGCTCGGTGAGCGCCGTGCCGCTGCATTCCCATGGTGGTGGGCGCTGGCAGGCGCCGCCGCGGCCGTGCTTGCCGTCCTTCTGCTTTTCAAGCCGGAGCAGGAGCCAATCCGGCAAAACGACCCGGTGGTGGCAGTTGTTCAGGATCCTGTGAACCCGCCCGCGGACGATCCCGATGCGGCGTCAGTTGACCCCGCAGGGGAGCCCGGTACGCAGACAGACGCTCCTGCCGGCAATTTCGGGGTATTGCGCCGCACTGCTCCCTCCGGTATTAATGCGACTGCCGAAAATGAAGTTCCTGCAGGCGATGCTGTCCCTGGCGGGAATGACGATCCTTCAACGGTGATTCCGGAAGCCCGGGAAGAGAAGGAAGGTAAAGATGTCAAGGAGGAGGAAAAGCCGGAGCAGAAGACACACTCCGTTCAAATCAAGCAGTATCCTGCCGAGCGTCCCCTGCTTGCCGATGCTTCCGGCCGCAAGCTGCGCCTGTCCCTGATGGCAGGCGGCGTACCCGGCGGCGCGACCACATCTTCCATCAATGAATATGGCATGTCCGCTACCATGAAAATGAGTCCCGGACGTCCCGGAGTGCATTCTGCCGCATCGTTGCTGAGCCGCAACCGCAGTACGGTCACCAATGCCGACTACACTATGCTCTACCGTTTCGGCGTGATGGCGAATCTGCCCCTTTCGAACCACTGGAGTCTCGAGAGCGGGTTGCAGGTCAGCCGTCTTGCCGGGGACGTGGTTTCAACTTCCGGCAATATGTCCACGAATACCCATAGCGATTTGTATTATCTCGGGGTCCCGTTGCTGGCGGTTTTCACGCCCTGGTCCGGTCGGAATCTGTCGGTGTATATGTCGGCAGGCCCCATGGCCGAATACGGCGTCAGGCTTTCCGGCAATATCAGGGAGATTATCGGGGACAAAACAACCCTGACGGATATTGAAACTTCTGTGCCTGGCGACTGGATATGGTCCCTTGGCGCCAACGCCGGAGTTCAGCTGCAGGTCGGTCGGCTCGGCGCTTTGTTCGTGCAACCCGGAGTGTCCTGGCACTTGCCTTCGGAAGAGTCGCCGGAATCGTACTACACGGCCCATCCTTTCGCTTTCAACCTCGCCGCCGGCTTCAGGCTGTTGTTCTAGTTCTTTCCGGGGTGCAGTATCCCCTATCCGGACTACGGCCTTCGGCCTATCCCTCCCGCAGCGCTCCGCTTGCGGGCCCCTCCCACTCACGGCTGCGTGGGCGCAGACGGTCCTGGTAGGGGATACTGCTCCCCGGAAAGAACTAGAACAACAGCCTGAAGCCGGCGGCGAGGTTGAAAGCGAAAGGATGGGCCGTGTAGTACGATTCCGGCGACTCTTCCGAAGGCAAGTGCCAGGACACTCCGGGTTGCACGAAC
>JAFZBM010000138.1 GCA_017561765.1 Bacteroidales bacterium
GGGATTTCGGCGGAGAGGACGAGATTCGAACTCGTGGTACAGAATTACCCGTACGTCGGTTTAGCAAACCGGTGGTTTCAGCCACTCACCCACCTCTCCAGTTCCACGCGGCGGAGATTTCCGGTCGGGACTGCAAATATACGAAGAAAAAGTATTTTTACAAGGTTTTAAGCAATTCCTTCTCGAAGATGTCGCTGGCGACGATGCGGTAGTGGGGATTGTATGCTTTGCTGAATGCTTCGCTGTGGTGCATTATGAGGTTCCCTTCGTCTATGAGCGATTCGATTTCGGCAAGATCGGCCTCTGCGTCGGGGATGTCCGGGAAGTGGCGTTTGATGACGGCTGCGACCCTTTTCCATTTCTTTATCCATGCAGTTTCTGAAAGGACGCGTCCTTCATTGGCACTGCGGACGAAGGCGTCCAGGAGGGTGTCCTCGTCGATGAGGCCGTCAAGGACGACCGAGAGATCCACGCGGACGTAGTTGTGCTTGTCTCCGACGGCGACGTAGCGGAGTTGCGGCTTGTCATAGCGCGCGCTGTCGAGATCTTCGCGGTATTCATTCAGCTCGGAGAGGAGGTACTGCCTGGCTGATTCGGGGTTGGGAATCAGGTGTCCGGGGCCGAGGTTGTCCTGGCAGAAATCCTTGTAGATATCCATTACGCGCGATTCCGGGTATTGCAGGAGTTGGGCGTCGATGGCGTCCTTGATGGCGTGCTGCTGGCATGCGGTCAACAGGAAGAGGGAAAGCGCGGTGGCGATGCGTGCGATGGAGGTTTTGAGCATATGGAATTGTTCGTTTAAGCGAAGATACGAACAAAAACCGCGAATTTGTTCGCGAAAGATGCAAAAGAGCCTTGCTGGCGAACAAAAATGGTAAAAACGTTCGCGGAAGCATGGGCGAAGGGGAGGTGTTTTACCGTTGGTAGGGCCGGGGATGCATTTCGGCGGGATAATCCGTGAGTTCGTCGGGAAAACGGGGGTGCGGGCAACCTTTTAATCCACATTCTTGTTATATTTGCTACCGACAAGGGGGCTGGTGGCCTCCGGAGAAACTAACCGCATTCTGTTATGAGAGCAAGATTCACTATTGAATACCACACTCAGTGGGGAGAGAACCTGTTTCTGGTATGCCAGGGCAGGAAATATCCCATGGAGTACTGTGAGGGCGGGTTCTGGACTGTCGAGATAGACAAGTTCACGGGCGCCATGCTGTTGGATTATACCTATGAGGTGGTCCGCGACGGGATCGTCGTGCGGCAGGAGTGGCGGCATCACAGCCGCAAGGCCGCGCGGGGCGAGACGTCGTTCCGCGATGCGTGGAACGATGTGCCCGCGGGCGGCAATGGCTTCCTGCGGGAGCACTCGACCGCAATCTTCGACAAGAAGGGTTTCCGCGGAGCGGGCACGGCCATTCCGGTATTCGCGCTACGCAGCAACGACGGGTTCGGAGTGGGCGAGTTCTACGACCTGAAGCAGATGGCGGACTGGGCGGCGATGACCGGCCAGACCGTGCTGCAGCTGCTCCCGATCAACGATACTACCATGACGCACGAGTGGATGGACTCGTATCCGTACAATGCCAATTCCACTTTCGCGCTTCATCCGCAGTTCATCAATCTGCCTGCGGCGGGAGTGAAGGTGACGGCCGCGTTCAAGAAGCAGCGGGCGGAGCTCAACGCCCTGCAGAAGATCGACTACGTGAAAGTCAACCAGGCGAAGACGAAGCTGCTGAAGGCGGTCTTTGCCGGTCCGGAAGGGGAGAAGGTGCTTGCGAGCGAGAATTACCGCGATTTCTTCGCGGCCAATGCCCACTGGCTGCTGCCGTACGCCGTTTTCTGCGCGCTGCGCGACGAGAACGGCACGCCGGACTTCTCCCAGTGGGGCCCTTACGCCAAGTACAGCCTAAAGAAGGCTAAGGACTACTACGCCGGGCACAAGGCCGAGGTGGACTACCACTGCTTCGTGCAGTACCACCTCGACAAGCAGCTCAAGGAAGTCTGCGCCTATGCCCATGCCAAGGGCGTGGTGTTCAAGGGCGACCTGCCCATCGGCATCAGCCGCACGAGCGTGGACGCCTGGTGCCATCCGGACCTCTTCAACATGGACTCGCAGTGCGGCGCACCGCCGGATGCTTTTGCCGTGGACGGCCAGAACTGGGGATTCCCGACTTACAACTGGGACAAGATGGCCGAGGACAACTATGCGTGGTGGAAGAGCCGCCTGGGCAAGATGGCGGAGTACTTCGACGCTTTCCGCATCGACCATATCCTGGGATTCTTCCGCATATGGGAGATCCCCGTGCCGGAGAAGAGCGGACTGATGGGGCATTTCAGCCCGGCGATGCCGTATACTTTGCAGGAGATCGCCGACAGGGGACTGGCCGTGGACGGGCTGTTCTTGGAGGATCCGCACCACAAGGGTCTCTGGCATCCGCGCATCAACGGCCGCGACACGGAGGCGTTCAAGCATCTCAACGACTGGCAGAAATGGTCGTTCAACGAGCTATACGACGACTTCTTCTACCGCCGTCACAATGAGTTCTGGAAGCATCAGGCCATGCGCAAGCTGCCGGAGCTCCTGGGCTCCACCGGCATGCTTGCCTGCGGCGAGGACCTTGGCATGATCCCGGCCTGCGTGCCGGAGGTGATGGACTCGCAGAGGATACTTTCCCTCGAGATCCAGCGCATGCCGAAGGACCCGAACCAGACTTTCGCCATCCCTTCGGAATACCCTTACATGAGCGTCTGTACGACCTCCACCCATGACATGAGCCCGCTCAGGGCTTGGTGGGAGGAGGAAGACCGCGGCCTGATCCAGCGCTACTACAACGAGGTGCTGGGCAGGGCGGGCGAGGCCCCGGCATATTGCGAGCCCGATATCTGCGAGCAGATCATCGCGCAGCACCTGGCCTCGCCGGCCATGTTCACCATCCTGCCGCTGCAGGACTGGCTGGGAATGGACGCGGAACTGCGTTTCGAGAATCCTGCCGAGGAACGCATCAACGTCCCGGCTATCTGCCCTTACTACTGGCGCTACCGCATGCACCTGACGCTGGAGAACCTCCTGTCTCAGAAGGCCTTCAACGACAAAGTCAAGAAGATGGTCGAGGATAGCGGAAGGTAGTTACTCAAGCCAGGCGAGGAAATCGTCCACACGGGCCCGGGCCACCGTCATTTCGAATGGTGGTCCGGGCTCCGCTTCTACACGCAGCCTCCCGCCGAACTGGCGGGTGACGCTGCGGACGGCCCCGAGGGCCACGATGCAGCCGCGCGAGATGCGGCAGAATTTCTTCGGGTCCAATTCACCCTCGAGCGAATCCATTGACGAGTCTATGATGTAGTGCGAACCGTCAGCGGAAGCCAGGTAGTTGTATTTATCCTTTGAATAGAAATACGCTATGTCAGAGGCGTTTATGGGGATGATGCGCTCACCGACGCTGACGATGAAACGCTCCTTGTAGGCGGGGGAGTCAGAGCGGCCGAGGGCGCGCATGAGCGCGTCCAGGTCCACGCCGCTGGTGCGCTCGCGGCAGCGTTCCACTGCGCGGCGCAGCGCGGCCGGGTCTATCGGCTTGAGCAGGTAGTCTATGCTGCCCGCCTCGAAGGCCTTGACGGCGTAGCTGTCGTAGGCGGTGGTCATGATGACTTTGGCTGTGACCTTTTCCTGGCGGAAGATCTCGAAGCAGTCGCCGTCCGAGAGCTCGACATCCATGAAGATGATGTCCGCGGAGCAGGACGGGTCGCGGAGCCAGCGGAGCGTCTCCGCGACGGAGGCGGAGGTCCCAACTATTTCGATGTCGGGGAAAAGGGAGGAGATGGTCCTGGCGAGGTTGTCCCGCGCCATTTTCTCGTCTTCTACGATCAGCGCTTTCATAGACAGTCTAGATTAAGGGCATTTCTACTGTGTATTCATTTTCACCCATGCGGACGACGGCTTCCTTGCCGGCGACGTCATGGTACTGCTCGCGCAGGTATTTCAGGCCGAGGCCCGTGGAGGGTCCTGAGGAGACCTTGGGGTTGAGTGTGTTGGACACGATGACGGTGTCGTCCCCGCACCTCACCTTGATCAGCAGGGGCTTGTCGGGGCTCACGGCATTGTGCTTGGTGGCGTTCTCTATCAGCAGCTGCACGGAACAGGGAACCACGCGCCTGTTCATCTTATCCTCAGGGATGTCGATGTCTATGTCAAGCCCTTCGGGGAACCGGACCTTGAGCAGGTCGACATACTGCCCGACGAAGTCCATCTCGTCGCGGAGCTTCACCAGACGCTCCTCCTCGTTGCGCAGGAGATAACGGTAGATGGCGGCAAGCTTGTGGATGTATGTCGAGGCCTGGTCGTTTTTCTGCTCGCACACCAGACAGTCGAGGATGTTGAGACTGTTGAAGAGGAAGTGCGGGTTGACCTGCTGGCTGAGGTTCATGTAGCGGTACTGGGCCAGGCGCGCCTTCTCCTGGTGCTCGAGTGCCCGTGCATTGATGCGCATGGCGTTCTCGGCCAGGAATATCAGCGCGCCGAGGCTGAACACGTAGTCCACGATGATGCTTGCCACGAGGTTTTCCCTGTCGATGCCTCCGGAAAGGATCAGCAGGATGGTCAGTCGTACTGCTATGATGACCACGAAAGCGGTCAGCAGCCACCGGAGGCCGCTGCTGTCCGTGACCTGGAACTTGCCGTCGCGGTTAAACCTGTCTGCGATGAAAAATGTTCCCCAGCCGACGATCTCGGTGGTGAGAAAGGTGGAAATGGGGTTGATGACAAGCGGCGAAGATGAGGCGAGCCCCACTAGCGAGGATATGCCCTTGGCTATGCCTAAACCTACGATGTTGACGAGTATGAGGCTGAATGCCATGAACTTGGCGCTCATCCCGCGCCGCAAGCACACTATCACGACGAGAAGCATCGTGAGGAGCGTGAGGGCGATCTCGTCGGTCAGTCCGAGGGCGCGGCAACCGAGTGCCACTCCTGCGTGCAGGAGGGCGAAAAGATGGATTATAAGGGCGTCCCGGGACTTCAGCACTGTAAAAAACTCCGTAGAATGTAAACTATGTTTACAAATATCGTCAATTCGTCGTTCAAAATCAACTGTCTGTCGCTAAAAACCGTCCGTTCGTCGATACCTATATATTTCGCGTGCGAAAAAATACCTACTTTTGCCTAACAATGACACTAAAACGTTTCAAATGAACAAACGTAACCTCTCTTTCTGGCAGATGTGGAATCTGAGCTTCGGATTTTTCGGAGTACAGATCGCATATGCGCTCCAGAGCGCCAACATCAGCCGAATCTTCGCGACGCTGGGAGCGGATCCGCACCAGCTGAGCTTCTTCTGGATACTTCCCCCGCTGATGGGCATGATAGTCCAGCCCCTCATCGGCAAATGGTCCGACAGGACCTGGTGCCGGATGGGCCGCCGCAAACCTTATTTGCTCGTCGGAGCCATCGTCGCCGTGCTGGTGATGCTCTTCCTGCCCAATGCCGGCAGCCTGAGTTTCAGCTCGCGGCTGCTGCTGGGCCTGAACGGAGCCATGTGGTTCGGCCTGTTCTCGCTGATATTCCTCGACACTTCCATCAATGTCGCCATGCAGCCGTTCAAGATGATGGTCGGCGACATGGTCAATGAGGAGCAAAAGGCCAAGGCCTATTCCATCCAGTCGTTCCTGTGCAACGCCGGCTCGTTCGCGGGCTA
>JAFZBM010000139.1 GCA_017561765.1 Bacteroidales bacterium
CAGAAGATGATGGATCTGTGCGCCGCCTATGGCCGGAAAGTTATTGTGCTCGACAGGCCAAATCCCAACGGTTTCTATGTGGACGGCCCGGTGCTTGACATGCGTTTCAAGTCCGGCATAGGCTCGCTCCCTATATGCATGGTGCACGGAATGACTTTGGGCGAACTGGCGCTGATGATGAACGGAGAGGGCTGGCTCGAAGATGGCGTGAAATGTGACTTGACCGTGGTGCCGTGCAAACATTACCGCCACGGAATGCATTGCACGCTGGTTGTTCCGCCGTCCCCGAATCTCAAGGACATGCGTTCCATCTATCTGTACAGTTCGACCTGCTTTTTCGAAGGCACGGTGGTAACCGCCGGACGCGGGACGGAGTTTCCGTTCGAGGTTTACGGGCATCCAGATATGACTGACCGGGGTTTCTCATTCGTTCCCGAAAGTATTCCCGGCGCCAAGAATCCGCGCTATCTGGGACAGGTTTGCAGGGGAGTGGATCTGCGGTCAAAGCCTCTGGACGAGATTTGGGCGGAGCAGGTCAACCTGGACTATCTGCTTGACGCTTATCGGAATACGCCCGTGGAAGGCTCGTTCTTCCTCCCCAACAATCACTTCGAGAAGCAGATTGGCGTCGCATACGCCCGTGACATGATTCTTTCCGGCGCCTCCGCCTCCGACATCAAGTCCCGCTGGACCTCCGACGTCACCTCCTTCACCGCCCTCCGCTCCCGCTACCTCCTCTATCCCTGACCCGCCGTCCAGCCGGAACCGCGGTATAATGGACATTTACAGCTTTCCCTTTTTTGTTACAAAAAAGGGAAAGCTCCGTACATCGCACCGCTACAACCTCATACCCTTGCTGCCTTCCGGCCCTGGGGGAGTTTTGAGGGAGCTGGTCGTGTACGACTTTCCCCGTGCAAAGATATAAAAATTTCAGATACTGTCGAAAATCAACGGCAGAATATCATCAACTTTTTCAAATTTCCACACTTTCTTGCCGCCCACCATGATGACTGACATCGGCTTTCCCGACTTGGCCTGGTACTGGGCCATAACCTGCCTGCAGGCCCCGCAGGGCGTAGCCGGCTCATCGGTTATATGACCCCATACGCCGCCGGCGAGGGCAATGCTGAGCATGTCCTTGTCGGGATATTTGGCGCCGGCCGCGAACATGGCGGTGCGCTCGGCGCAGAGCCCTGAAGGGAACGCGGCGTTCTCCTGATTGGCTCCGCGCACGATCTGTCCGTTTGACATCCTCACGGCAGCGCCCACGTTGAAATGGGAGTACGGGGCATAGGACCCCTTCATCCCTTCAATGGCCGCCTGCGCAAGCTCGCGGTCTTCGGCGTTCAGTTCATCGACGGAGGCGAACTCCTGAAACTCGATATTTATCTGTTGGTTTTTCATTAATTATGTGAATTGCTGTTTTAGTTGCTCAATCTTGGCGTCCGCATCATCGCCCTTGGCCCCGAAGTAGAACTTGATCTTCGGTTCGGTTCCGGAAGGACGCACCGACACTACGTCGCCGGCTTCGTCAAAGAACTGAAGCACGTTGGACGAAGGCTGTCCGGTCTTCTCGGGCTCGAGATAGTCGATGACCTTGGTAACCGTGGAACCGCAGAGTTCGGCGGGCGGTGTCGCCCTCATGTCGGCCATTATCTGCTGTATCTCCTGAGCGCCGCTGATGCCCTTGCGCACCAGGCTCACGAGCCCCTCCTTGCGATATCCGAACTCCTTGTAAATCTGCTGCATAAGCTGATAGAGCGTAAGCCCTTTCTCCGCCGCCCATGCTGCGCATTCCGCTATCATCATGCAGGTCACGGGAGCGTCCTTGTCGCGCACGAACTGACCGATGTTGAAACCGTAGCTCTCCTCGCCGCCGCAGATGAATTCCCATCCTTCGGCCTCTTTGCGCTTGATCACCTCGGCAATGTATTTGAATCCCGTAAGTACGTTGTAAACAGGCACGCCGAAGCTCTTGCAGATGTCGGTGATGAGCTCGGTGGTCACGATGGTCTTGACAACGTATTTCTTTCCGTCCAGCTTGCCCAGCTCCTTCCAGCGGGTGAGGATGTAGTAAGTAAGCATCGATGCCGTCTGGTTGCCGTTGAAGAGCACTATGCGGCCTTCGTTGTCGCGTACCGCGATACCTACGCGGTCGGCGTCGGGATCGGTGCCTATCACCAGGTCGGCGCCGGTGGCTTCGGCCTTCTCGAGGGCAAGCTTCAGGGCCGCGGGCTCCTCCGGGTTAGGGGAGACGCAGGTGGGGAAATTGCCGTCGGAAATGTCCTGCTCGGGCACATGGATTACATTGTTGAAGCCGCTGCGCTTAAGGATTTCGGGAACCAGGCGCACGCCGCAGCCGTGAAGGGGAGTGTAGACGATCTTGAGATCCGAATGCTTTGCGCAGGCCTCGGGGCTGAGGCGCAGCGACAGCAGGTCGTGCAGGTAGAGCTCGTCCACGTCGGCACCCATCGCCTCGATCTCGCCGCAGCGCAGGTCAGCTTCGAACTTGACCTGGGAAGGGTCGGTGATCTTGGCCACTTCCGCCACGATTGCCTTGTCGACGGGCGATGTGACCTGTCCGCCGTCGGACCAGGATACCTTGTAGCCGTTGTACTCCTTGGGGTTGTGGGAGGCCGTAATCATGATGCCGGCCACGGCGCCCTTGAGCCTTACTGCGTAGCTCATTTCAGGGGTGGGCCGTATGTTGTCGAAAATGAATACGTGAATGCCGTTTGCCGAGAGCACATCTGCCGCAATCTTTGCAAACTCCTTGCTGTTCAGGCGGGAATCGTAGGAAATGACAACCTTGAGGTCGTCGCCGGAGCAATTCTTCAAAATGTAGTTTGCAAGGCCCTGGGTGGCCATTCCCACCGTGTATTTGTTCATGCGGTTGGTGCCGGGACCCATAATGCCGCGCAGACCGCCGGTGCCGAATTCGAGGTTCTTGTAGAAGGCGTCTTCCAGCCCTGCGGGATCTTCGTTGCGCAGCTTGAGAATCTGCATTTTGGTGGCCTGGTCGAAGTCTCCTTCGAGCCAGCTCTGGACTTTGGATTCAAATTCTTTCATATTTCGATGCAAGTTTCGTTTTTGGTCTCAAAAATACGTCCGGGATATTTCTCGATGATGCCCCGGTTGTGGGTTATCATCACTATGGCGGTGCCCCGTTCCTTGTTGATTTGCATGAGGAGCTGCAGTATGCCGTCCGCAGTCTCCGCGTCGAGGTTGCCCGTGGGCTCGTCGGCGATAATCACTTCCGGCTCGTTGAGGATTGCGCGGGCAATGGCTACACGCTGCTGCTCGCCCCCTGAAAGCTGGTGCGGCATCTTGTGGGCCTTGGTCTGCATGCCCACGGCTTCAAGCACCTCAGCGATGCGCTTGTCCATGGCCTCGCGGTCTTTCCAGCCGGTGGATTTGAGCACGAAGTCCAGGTTTGCCTCGACGCTGCGGTCCATAAGCAGCTGGAAGTCCTGGAAAACCACGCCCAGACGCCTGCGGAGCATGGGTATATCTTTACGTTTCAATTTGGTCAAATCATATCCGCAGACCTCTCCGCTGCCCTTTTCGAGCGGATTCTCGGCGATGATAGTACGAATGATGGAAGTCTTCCCGGTACCCACTTTCCCGACTATATAAACCAGGTCTCCTTCCCTGACTTCCATGTTCAGTCCATACACGACTGTACTCTCGCCGCTGGATATGTCTGAATCTTTAAAAATAATGACATTTTTCATAAAAAAACTGCCCTTAGATTCTGCAAATATAACTTAAATTGAGTAAATTTGTAAGTTAAAAAAGTATTTTTATGCGAGTGAGACTAATTCTGGCCGCCATGCTGCTGTCGACAGCGCTTTTTGCGGCACCTGACGAGCGTACTGAAATCTATCGTCAGGCCGTAAACCTGTACGAACACGGAATGTACGAGAGGGCGGCCAACCTGCTTGACAAGATCCCCGGGGACCCGATGAGCGACGGTTATGCCCTGCTCTGCGCCATCAAGATGCAGAGCGACGGCTTCGAGGAGCGTTTGCACGAATATGAGCGCACCTGGCGCAAGTCCTCGATATCCAACCTGATTGACTACGAGTACGCCCTCGTGCTCTTCGACCGCGGCCGCTATGACGAGGCGGCAAGGCGTTTCGAGGGAGTGGAGAGAAAGTATCTCGACGAGTCCCGCTATCCGGAACTGGCTTTCAAGAGAGGCTATTCCGACTTCGTGCGCGGGAATTTCGAGAAGGCGAGGCCGCAGTTCATGGAAGTCGAGTCCCTGCCCATGTCGGACTACAAGGCTCCGGCCAGATACGCCCTCGGCTATATGAGCTACTGCCAGAAGGATTTCCCCACGGCGCAGAAGTGGCTTGAGCTTTCGGTGACCGACCCCCGCTTCGAGGCCCTGTCTTCTTTCTATCTGGTGGACTGCCGCTTCATGCAGAAAGATTACGATTATGTGCTTTCAAAGGGCGTCGGTATCTATAACGACGAGCCCGGAGTGCGCAGGGCCCACCTGGCACGCATAATTTCCGAGTCCTACCTGGTCAAGGGCGACAAGGAGAAGGCGAAAGAATACTACGCGGCCACTTCCAAGGAGAACATGACCCGTTCCGACTATTTCTACGCCGGCTCGGTGCTCTACGCTTCCGAGGACTACAAGGGCGCCATCGAGAACTACCTGAAGATGACCGACCGCGCCGACTCGCTGGGCCAGATAGCCAATTACCAGCTGGCGAACGCCTACCTCCTCACCGGCAACAACATAGCTGCCATGAATTCGTTCAAGGATGCGTCCGCGCAGGAATGGAACCAGGTGATGCAGGAGGATGCAATGTTCAACTACGCCAAGCTGGCCTTCGACCTCAACAAGGACACTGCTCCTTTCGC
>JAFZBM010000140.1 GCA_017561765.1 Bacteroidales bacterium
AAATTCAAGGCTGAATTCGCCAGCTTCGGGGTAATAGTAGCATTGAATAGGAACAGGAGCTGGAGTGCGAGGACTTATAGAATGGCCCTGTTCATCTTGTTCAATGATAATAACATTAACTGCGCTTTGCGCCAATGATGTGTGCCATGCGCATAAGAGCACAATGGCAAATAGGAGTAATTTTTTCATTTGTATTAATTATTTGCATGGCAAATTTAGAACCGAATAATGAATTAAGCCAGAAAAACAGTCTTAACACATCACTTTCTAAGCCGCTAATAATCAATACGTTATAAGGGGCTATACCATTTTTATCTTAACACCATAACCGGAACTCTTTGGCTATAGGCATTTTGCATCAAAACAATAATAAACTCCCTTTCTATTGTCAATTACGTAAATAGTTCAAGGTAATGAGTTCTATTTGGACTTTCGAGACTTGCAATACGTTTTTTGATGCGATTCTTAATCGTGTACACGGAGTCAACACCTAGATTCATCAGCATCGCAATCGTTTTAGGACTGAATCCAATGATAAACAAGCAGATGATTTGATATGTTTTCTCACTCATATTCGGTAAATCTATCCGAATTCTGGACATTACATTGTTAAGGTGAGAATTGATTGTAGCCTCGAGATTACCGACTTCCGAGAACGAATTCAACGCGTTGATAACAACAGCCAAGGTCTTTTCTTTTTTGCTGCGCTTTAGTGGAGACCAATAAGCAGAACCCAAATCATTCAAAATAGAAAACTGTTCCTTAAATACTTGAATATACTCCTTTCTCAATGTAACCAATGCGTCATTTATTCTGGTACTATTGTCAACCATAAGAGCCAAATCCTTCTTCAAACTGTCAACCTCTTCCTCCTTCTCTATCCACATATGTCGATTCTTATTAATAATCGCCATCAGAACAAACACGATAAAAACAGAGATTACTAATATAAGAATACCTGTGGTTTTCTGCGCTTTGTTTTCGGCACTTAACCTTGACGATTTCTCTATATAGTAATCTTTCTGAACCTTCTCTAGAGATTGACCAAGAATCACAATCAGCATTGAATCCTGTGCAGCAATGCTATTTTCAAAACATGATAACGCTTTATCGAATTCTTTCCTGTGACTGAAGATTCTATACTCCCATAAATTAACCACGCCAGAATTCTTGGGGTTCATCTTAAGATTGTCGAGTACCGGGAGCAGCGAATTAACGTTTTGTTCTTCACCCTTTAATTCCAAGGAATAGGTATAAACCGAGAGATTGTCAACAGTTGGGTTCACCCCCATCTTGATTGCTCTATCAAACGACTCACACGCAGCCACAGGATCAGGACTAGACTTTCGAATTTTTGTTTTTGCCGCTTTCAACAATGTTTTTGCATAAATAACTGTATCTTTTATTTCGCATTTGAAAAAAGCATCATATAAACTGTCCGAAATCTCCCATTGGTAATTATTCGCATAGCACATTGGGATAATGCTCTGCATAATCCAAGCGTTTTGGACATCGCCATCTTTTAGAAAACAATCCTCAGCCTTCTGTGCGAATAATAATTCCTGTTTGGAATTTCTGTTGTAAGAATATATGCGGGACAAAGCTGCGCACACTAATCCTTGCGCATTAAGATTTTCAGACTCTCGCGCTATATCATAAGCCAAAGAATAGTAATAAGCAGAAGTTGTTCTATCATCCGCTACTTCAAGCATTTTCCCTTTGTAGTAGTATGCCTTCCTCAAGCGCTCCTTATCATTTACCCGGGAATAGTACTCTACCGCGGGCTCAATAACCCGCACATCCGTAGTATCAATATAATTCTTGTCATAAGCGATTGCTGAGAGCAGCGAATACTTGGCTTTTGAAGAAGCAGAAACAAGCAACAGAGTATCTATTGTCCGCAAGGCCGTCAGTGCGCTGTCGGGGCGGTCGTCAATATAGGTCTCAATATCGTTAAGACTCTTCTGTACATTATTTCTTGAACATGAAGACAGAAATGCCAAAACGGCAGCGGCGAACAGGACGCCGGCAAAACGGACAATACTATTCATCCTTTTGAAATGATTGAAGATAACTCAAGCTTTCCGGCCCTTCGTTGAAAAGAAGGTCCATGACGGAGAGGCCGTCGATGAAGCCGAAGCGCTCGCGGAAGACCTGCCAGTAGGGGCGGACGTGAAGAGGGCAGGGGCGCTTGGGACTCAGGGCCTCGCGCCAGTCGTCCTCAACGACCGGGACAAAATCAAGCGTGGGCTGCAGCCGGGGCGCAATCCCGATCTTGCGGCAGAAGAAATCTATAATGTCCAGATTCATGTCCCACAGCGTCTCCCGGCGGCGCTCAAGTATGTCGAACAACTCGTCCCGATAGTGCTCGAAAAACGGCGAGCTGTAGTAGGCGCTGTCGATGGCATAGCAGTTCTGACGCAGCCACGGAGTGCTCCAGTCAATGCGGATCTGCGTGATGAGACGATTGCCGTCGTGAACCACAGGGACACGCAGGTCCATGGGTCCGTTGGCGGTCAGTATGCGGCAGCGGTTACGCCAGGTCTGCTTGCGGTAGCTCTCGCAGGCCTCGATATAAACCGACGGGTACTTGGCCAGGAGGGCGAAGTACCCGACAGGGGGAAACCATGCGGTAGATACGGTCACTACTCTATTCCGCCTTTTTCGCGGGCGTCGCCGGCACGGACGATGCCCCTCTTTGAACTCTCGATGAAATTAAGGATGGTATCGCGCTCGGGCGATTCAGGGAAACCCTCTTTCACCCGGGCAATCGCGTCGGAGAAATTATATCCCTGATAATAAAGCACATCGTAAATATCCTTGATGGTGCGTATGGCATCGGAGTCGAAGCCCCTGCGCCTCAGGCCCACCAGATTCACTCCGGCGTAACAGATGGGCACGCGGCCGCAGATCGAATACGGAGGTATGTCCTTGTTGACCCCGGTGCCGCCGCCCACCATGGCGTGGGTGCCTATCTTGGAGAACTGATGCACCTTGGTGCCGCCGCCAATTATGGCCCAGTCGTCCACGTCAGTCTCGCCGGCAATGCCGACGTAGCTGACAAGTATGCAGTGATTACCCACATTGCAATCGTGGGCAACGTGCACGTAAGACATTATGAGAGTGTCACTTCCGATACGTGTAACGCCCTTGCCGCTGGCCGCGGTGCCGCGGTTGATGGTGGCGCACTCGCGTATGTTCACGCGGTCGCCTATTTCCACCCATGTCACCTCTCCGTCGAACTTGAGGTCCTGCGGAATGGCTCCGACGACAGCCCCGGGGAACACATTGCAGTTGCGTCCCAGCTTGACATAGGAGAAGATGGTTGCGTGCGGCAGGATTTTGCTTCCGGCGCCGATTTCCACATTGTCGTCGATATATGCGTAAGGTCCGACTTCCACATCCTCGGCAAGGCGTGCGCCGGGATGAACAGTAGCTAAAGGATGAATAATTGCCATTGTCTAAACTTTGTTGAAAATTTCTTTTGCTGCCCTGGTATTGAGTGCGTGGCCGGGCTTGTATGCCTCGACGCGCGCCTTAAGGAAACCGCCGCAGAGGCGCAGGTCGCCAAGTATGTCGAGCAGCTTGTGGCGGGCGCACTCATCGGGGAAACGGAGTTCAGGATCACACAGGTAACCTGAAGATACAACTTCCGGGGCGGACTTTCCGAGCACGCGGGCCATCAGCCGGGCCTGCCAGCGCTTCATGGGTTTTTCCACCACCACTATAGCGTTGCCAACGTCGCCGCCCCGGGCAAGGCCGAGGCAAAGCAGAGGCAGCACTTCGTGAAGGAAGCAGAAAGTACGGCACGGAGCCACTTCTGCGGCATAATCGGAAGAAGAATCAAAACGCACGGTCTGCGCTTCGAGCACTTTGGAATTGTAATCTATTGTAATCTGGACGGAAGGCTCTCCGGCAGGAACTATCTTTATCCAGGCGCCGCTCTTTTCGTTGCGCACCAGAATTTCGTGCGGGACTTCCACCCATATCCGCGGAGCGTCCTGCTCCTGCACGCCGTCAGGCGCCATCGCTGCCACGTACGGAGCTGCGCTTCCGTCCAGGATGGGCATTTCGCGGCAGTTGACATCGATATAGGCATTGTCGACATCCAGTCCGGTGAGAGCGGAAAGCGCATGCTCGACGGTGCCTACCCTGGCACCATGGCCATTGGACAAAATGGTACTGCGGCGGGTGGAGACCACGCTGGAAGCCACAGCGGGAATTTCGGCCCCGCCAAGATCGGTGCGCACGAACACTATGCCGGTACCGGCCGGAGCAGGACGGAAAAGCACACGTGAATACTTCCCCGTGTGCAGTCCTTTTCCTTCGAAAATATATTCTTTTTTTAGTGTGCGCTGATTCATTACAGAGGCAAAGATAGGGATTATTTCCTGATTTGCCTAATGCAACATTTTCTTGACCAGATTAAACAAGCGGTATGGCATATAACGGAATTTCAGGTCGATTCCGGTTGGGGTGCAAAGGACGGAGCGCTCATGCGAAAACGCCAGGAAACTGCGCTCACTGTGATAGCTGCCCATCCCCGAATTGCCCACTCCCCCGAACGGCATTTTGCTGTTGGCGATGTGCATGATAACATCGTTGATGCAGGCCCCGCCGGAAGTTGTTCCGGACAGAAGGTCCCAGCCATGCTCCTTCTTGCCGAAATAATAGAAGGCGAGGGGCTTCTCACGGGAATTCACGAAGTCTTCCACCTCCCTGCGCTCACGGAACGTGAGAATGGGGAAAATGGGGCCGAATATTTCTTCCTGCATCACCGGGGCGTCCGGACTCACATTGTCAAGCAGAGTGGGCTCGAACCAGCGGGTTTCAGGGTCGCTGCGGCCGCCGGCCAGCACTGTCCCGTCAGCCAGATATCCTTGCAGGCGCTTGAAAGCTTTGTCACTGACGATATGCACATAGTGCTCCGCCGACTGAGTGCCGTCGGGATACAGGGCGGCGAGCTCCTCTTTGAATGCAGCGACGAAAGCATCTTTAATGTCCTCATGCAGGAACAAATAATCGGGCGCTATGCAGGTCTGGCCGCTGTTGAGGCACTTCCCCCATACAATGCGGCGCGCTGCAATCCTAAGGTCGGCGTCCTTATCGACGATACATGGGCTCTTGCCGCCAAGTTCCAGGACAAGCGGGGTCAGATACTTTGCCTGGGCCTCCATGACGACCCGTCCAAGGGCCGGGCTGCCGGTAAAGAACACCAGGTCGAAGCGGCGCGAAAGCAAGTCGGCATTTACCTCCCTGTTACCCTGAACCACAGCCACATATTCCTCCGGGAATGTATCTTCAATAAGCTGCTGCAGCACCGTAGAGACCTCCGGCACGTAAGGCGATGGCTTGAGGATTGCTGTACAGCCTGCTGCGATGGCGCCCACCAGGGGGCTCAGCAGCAGTTGTACGGGATAATTCCACGGCGACATTATCAGGGTGCAGCCGAGGGGTTCGCGTATAATGTAACTGGACGAAGGCATACCTGTAAGGGGCGTGACGCATCTGCGCCTGCGCGCCCAGCGTGACACATGCTTGAGGGCATCGGAGATTTCGCCGTAAACCAGACCGATTTCGGTCATGTATGCCTCTTCGTAAGACTTGTGAAGGTCGTGCCACAAAGCGTCGCAGAGAGGCTTCTCCCATTTTGAAATGCCCTCGCGCAGGGCTCGCAGCCGGGCTTTGCGGTAACTTACATCCCTGGACTCTCCGCCGGCGTAAAATGCACGCTGCGCACTCACGAGGGCATCAATTCGGGATGTCGGCGTATTGGAAACGGACATAATCATTCTTCGCCCGCCCGCTTGAATTTTGCATAGGAGCGCAGATAGGTCTTGTGAGGTATCGCCGGATTTCCGTACAAGGTCTGGCCTTCCTGGCGCACGTTGCCTATGATGGCGCTCTTGGCGCAGACCGTGGTGTTGTCGGCGATGCTGATATGACCGGTTACGCCAACCTGGCCGCCGAGTATAACACCCTCCCCTATTTGTGCCGAGCCTGCGATTCCGCACTGGGCGGCCATTGCGGTATTTTTGCCAACAACCACGTTGTGCGCTATCTGGCAGAGGTTGTCGATGCGCACGCCGTCGGCTATGATGGTGGATTCCATGGGAGCCCTGTCGATGGTGGTATTGGACCCCACTTCCACGTCATTGCCTATGATGACATTGCCGAGGTGTTCGATTTTTTCCCAGCTTCCGTCGGGCTGACGGGAATTGCCGAAACCGTCGTCGCCTATTATGCAACCTGCGTGCAGGATCACCCTGTCCCCTATCACCATGCCGGGGAATATGTGAACTCCTTGATAGATAATGCAGTCCTGGCCTATCACGGTTCCCTCTCCTATGGTCACATTGTCCATGATTCTGGTGCGGTCGCCGATGCGGCATTTCTTGCCGATGGTGACGAAATTGCCGACCCAGACTTTCTTGCCGAGTTTTGCGCTCCAGGCTATCCGGCTCATCAGGCTGCGGTGACAGCGGTGCTTGCGCTTATGCTCCGTCACGACCTTGAGCAACTGCGCCACGGCGGCATAAGCGTCCGGCACCCTCACCAGGGTGGGAGCGACAGCCTCCCTGGGTACAAAATCAGAATTAACCAGCAAGACCGAAGCCTTGCTGGTATAGACATAATGTTCGTATTTCGGATTTGCGAAGAAGCAGAGCTGCCCCGGTTTCCCGTGTTCTATCTTTGCGAACGAGGTGACTTTTGCCCCGGGATCGCCCTCGACCGTTCCGCCAAGGGCGGCCGCGAGTTCTTTAGCGGTCATCTCCATATCAGAATCTCCATCCCATTGTCAGCAACACGTCGAACACATTGCGTTCAAGCCGCTCCAGAGGAGCACCGACATTCAAAGGACGGCCGCTGCTGTCGGTGGCGTCATAGGCACCGTAATAATAAGGAGAATAGTATGATACGGGGTATGCAGTCATGCGCACGGCAAAGTCGGCGAAGAAGGAACCGGGTGAGGAATATCCGGCACCGAGCGAAACTGAATGAGTGATGTTGTCGAAATAACGTGACTCCACGAGTTTCTGCTTGATAGCGGAAGAATTGCCCAGGAACTGCACGGTCTCGATGGTAACCATTTTGCCGTTATCGTCGAGCCAGTACTTCTCGGGATCGGTGACGAGGGTGTAGCCCGCCCTGAAGGAAAGGTAGGGCAAGGGTTTCACCTCGGTACCTACGCGCATCGAATGCGATACTCCGCAGAAGGTACGGTTCACGAGATTGGTGGAAGCCCAGCTGTCATCGCTGTAAAAATCGTAGGAAGCATCGGTGTACTTCATCACGCTGTAATCGGCAAGTTCATAATCCACGCTGAAGAGACCGACTCCGGGAAGAGTATAAGCTATTCCGGCGTTGAACTCATAGGGAGTGCGGAGGCTGTATTCCGCCTCACCTATGGATGATGATTTTTCACCGTTGAAGTAGGAATCCTCGAACTGAGTCGAAGCGCCGTAATACCAACTTTCCGAAATGCCGTACAGGGTGGGGGTCTGAATTGCGGCACCTATGCGCAGATGTTCGGTAGGAAGGGCGATGAAGCCGAATTTAGCATAAACGCCTGTAGCGTTTGTATTGAGATGGTAAAGGTTTGTCGAGCTTACATAATTTGTAGGGACCTTCACCGTCTTTTCACCCTGGGTGTCATAGAAGATTACGGGGAACTTGCCGGACTCGAGGGCAGCCTCGGTAAAGCTCTCTTCCCTGCGATACTTCATGAAAGGAATACCGAGATTGAATCCTACATATACGCAGTCCAGTATATTGAACGACAGGTTGAAAGCCATGTCGGTCTTGGTCCCGTAGGTGTTGTACATCGACGTCTGGTCAAGTGTTCCGGGGACGTAGTGGACAGTCTCCGCCTCGTTCAGCCTCTCATTGGAGGCCACGTACCTGTTCGATCCCTCGGGGCCATATTCGCCGAACTGGTTGGCCCAGTAACCGGCATAGAGGTCACGCGGGAAATTGGACGGAGAAACGCCGTTCGCGCCTGCGGCGAGGCTTGCGAGGAACGATGTGGAAGAGTTGTCCCCGCGGGCCGTGCTGTAGTTAAGGAACGTGTTGGTCGTATTGGCCACGAAGCCCATGGTCATACCGGTAAGGAACTCGCCCGGATCGTCAAAATACGACAGGGTCAAGCCTATGTTCGGAATGTTGAACTTGGTGTGAGGCGTCCTGAACGGGCTGCCGAACGTTTCCGAGCCGTCCGGAGAATAAGAAGCGCCTGTGGATGAGAAAATCAGTCCCGGTGTCAGCGTCAACTGACTGTAATACGCAACGGCGGCACCGGCAGGATTGATATTGACCGATCCGAGGTCTCCGCCCAGGGCCGTCATGGCATTGCCAAGGGCAACGGAACGTGCCGTGCCATAATAATTATTCTGGCTGAGCATCTTGGCGTAATATGTATCCTGCGCCGATGCGGCAACGCTGAATGCCGCTGCCGCCAAAACTATCGTGATGATTCGTTTCATAATGCAAAAGTGTTAATGGTTAAGGACTTATCTGCGGCCACCGCCACCACCGCCGCTGCCGCCGGAATGGCTGCTGCCACCGCTGCTTCCGCCGCCGGAGTACCCTCCGCCACCGCCGCCCGAATAGCTGCTGGAAGAGCCGCTGCTGTAGGACGAGCTGCTGCGGGAATACGAAGAACCGCTGCTGTAGGACGAACTGCTGCCGCTGCGTGTATATGACGAGCCGCCGCTTGAGCCGCTCACGCCCGAACGCCTGTAGCCCGAAGAAGTACCGTACGACGAGGTCCTGCCGCTCGTGCTGCCCGATGACCTGCGGACAGACGAAACTGCCGCGCCGCCGGAACTGACGTTGTCAAGAGTGCCGGACCTGCGGAAATTGGTACCGCCTGCAAAACTGTTGCCCGGGTTCACACTGCCTCCGCCAAAATATGAAGGCCGGTAGTAATGATGATAGTAAGGGTAATAGTCGTAATAGCCGTAGTAGCCGTAATGGTAGGGATAGCCGTATGACCAGTAGCTGTACGGAGAATAGAACCCGTAATAACCGTAACGGCCGTATCCCCAGTAAGGGTCCCAGTACGGATCCCAAGGCCCCCATGCATAGCTTCTGTAGCCCCAGTAAGGGCTGTAATAGTAGTAAGGACTGTAATAGCTGTACCCGTAGTCCTCGTAGTAGTTCTTCCGTTCCTGTTTGAGGCTGTCGGAAGCGATGTTACGGGCCGCCATATCGCGGAAATCTTCCTCGCTGTACAGCTCTACCGGCGGCTGGGGCCGATAGTAGATTCCGTCGGGGAATTGCTGTTCCGAGGCATATTGAGCGGCAGTCCCGCAAGATGCCAGCACAAGTACTGCAGGCAATAAAATAATCAGGCTCCGTTTCATTATGTTACCTCCTTTGATAAAAGTTTGTATCTTTGCATCGCAACATTCGTGCCGTATATGTGCCCGATGTTGCCGATACAAATTTGGCAAAAAAAAATAAATATGGCAAAAGAGGTTACAAAACGTGAAGAGAATTATTCCCAATGGTACAATGACCTGGCTCTCAAGGCCGATCTTGCAGAGCAGGCTGCCGTGCGCGGATGCATGGTGATAAAGCCCTACGGCTACGCCATCTGGGAAAAGATGCAGTCCATCCTGGACGCCAGTTTCAAGAAGACGGGAGTGCAGAACGCATATTTCCCGCTGTTCATCCCCAAGTCGTTCTTCAGCCGCGAGGCGGAGCACGTGGCCGGGTTTGCCAAGGAATGCGCGGTCGTTACGCATCACCGCCTGATGAACAATCCCGACGGTCCCGGCATAGTGGTAGATCCCGAAGCCAAGCTTGAGGAAGAGCTGATTGTGCGTCCCACGTCGGAAACCATAATCTGGAATACATACAAGAACTGGATCACTTCCTGGCGCGACCTGCCCGTGCTGTGCAACCAGTGGTGCAACGTGGTGCGCTGGGAAATGCGCACGAGGCTTTTCCTGCGTACCGCCGAATTCCTCTGGCAGGAAGGGCACACCGCCCATGCCACCGCCGAAGAGGCGCAGGCGAAAGCCGTGGAGATGGTGCACGTTTATGCCGATTTCGCACGCAACGTCATGGCGCTGCCGGTAATAGTAGGCCACAAGAGCCCCAACGAGCGTTTCGCCGGCGCATTGGACACCCTCACCATAGAGGCGATGATGCAGGACGGAAAGGCACTTCAGGCAGGCAC
This sequence comes from Bacteroidales bacterium, assembly GCA_017561765.1. Lineage (GTDB taxonomy): Bacteria > Bacteroidota > Bacteroidia > Bacteroidales > UBA932 > Cryptobacteroides. The sequence goes on from JAFZBM010000140.1 coordinate 10,187, forward strand.
GTCGCATTTCCTCGGACAGAACTTTGCCAAGAGCTTCGACGTGCAGTTCACCAACAAGGAAGGCAAGATGGACTATGTGTGGGCGACGTCCTGGGGCGTCAGCACCCGCCTGATGGGAGCTCTCATCATGGCTCACGGCGACGACAACGGACTTGTCCTTCCTCCGGCCCTCGCACCTATTCAGGTAGTGATGGTGCCGATTTACCGCACCGACGAAGAAATGGCCGCCGTGCTGGCCGAATTCGACAAGATCAAGGCGGGTCTCGAGGCGCTCGGCGTGAGCGTCAAGATCGACAGCCGCGATACCCTCCGTCCCGGCTTCAAATTTGCAGAATGGGAGCTCAAGGGCGTTCCCGTGCGTCTGGCGATGGGCGCCCGTGACCTTGCCGCAGGCACCGTGGAGGTTGCCCGCCGCGACACGCTTACCAAAGAAACCATGCAGCTCGAAGGTATCGAAGCACATATCAAGAACCTTCTGGACGCCATCCAGCAGAACATTTACGACAAGGCACTCGCCTTCCGCGAGGCCAACGTGGAGAAATGCGACGACTGGGAGGAATTCAAGGTCAAGATCCAGCAGGGCAAGTTCCTGCTCTGCCACTGGGACGGCACCACCGAGACCGAACAGGCCATCAAGGACGCCACCAAGGCGACCATTCGCTGCATCCCCGTGGACAGTTTTGTATGCAAGGAAGAAGGCCGCGACATTTTCTCCGGCAAGCCTTCGCACGAAAGAGTAGTATTCGCAATTTCTTATTGATATGAAGAAGATTATCATAGCGGCCGGACTCCTCGTCCTGAGCGTATGGGCCTATGCGCAGGACGATGCCCAGAAGGCAGCCGCAGATGCCGCCGCCGCGCTGGTCGGCACGCCCAAGGAAGAGACTCCGGCGGCAAAGCCCAAGTACTGGAACGCCACGTCGGTCTTCGATCTGGGCATGAACCAGACCTCGCTGACCAACTGGGCCGCGGGCGGTTTCAACAACGTCACGCTCAGCGCCGGCGTCGATGCCAAGGCCGATTATGCCAAAGACCTTATGAGCTGGAACAACCGTCTTCAGCTGCAGTATGGATTCATCTGGTCACAGGACAAGCTCAACGTTCTCCAGAAAAGCAACGACCGTATCTATCTGGAGAGCAAACTGGCCTATAAGACCGGGAAGGACAGCAAGTGGAACTATACCGCCAGCTATGACTTCCGCTCGCAGTTCTCCGATACATGGGGTAAATATGTCGAGAAGGAGCCGGAATCCGGCATCTGGGAGGCGACTAACCTGAAATCGAGTTTCATCGCCCCTGCATACAACAACATAGCCCTCGGTATGGAGTGGAAGCCCAACGAGTGGTTCGACGTCAACATTTCCCCGCTCACCGGAAGTCTGACCATATGTACCGTGCCCGAACTGCGCAAGGGCTACGGAATGCCGCTGGTTGAAGGGACTGAAGACGTGTACCGCAACATGCTGTTCCAGTTCGGTGCATCCGTTAAGGCCAACGCCAAGTTCGCGCTCAACGATGTATTTACATACGAAACACAGCTGGTGCTCTTCACCGATTATCTCAACCATCCGTTCATGCAGAACAGGGTTAACTGGGACAACAAGATCAACTGGCAGATTGCCAAGTTTTTCAAGATCGGATTCAGCACCTGGCTCATTTACGATCCTATCGTGGTCATAGACGAGGTTGTGAGCAAGGTCCAGTTCAAGGACTTCCTCTCATTCAACTTTACCTATACTCTGGGAGAGAAGAAATGAAAGTGCTCCTTGCAGTAAGCGGCGGCATCGACTCCATGTACATGCTGCACAGGGCCCCCGAGCTGTTTCCGGGGGCTTCTTTTGCCGTCGCCCACTGCAATTTCAGCCTTAGGGGGGATGAATCCGACGGCGACGAGGTATTCGTCCGGGACGCCTGCGCCGCACTCGGGATCGACTGTTACGTAAAGCGTTTCGACACCCTCGGCTTCGCTGCAGAACACGGTGTCTCAGTCGAGATGGCGGCACGTGAACTCCGCTATGCCTGGTTCGCGCAACTCTGCGCCGGGCACGGCTTCGACACACTTGCCACGGCCCACAATGCCAACGACAATGCCGAGACGCTGATACTTAACCTCCTTCGCGGAACTGGCACCAAGGGACTGCGCGGCATCCCCTCCGGCTCCGTGGATGCGGGAAGTTCTTCCGGGAACCGTATCCGCCCGTGGCTACGTGAACGGGAGGGGCCCGCAAGCGAAGCGAAGCGGGAGGGATGGAGCGAAGCGGAAGTCCCCGGAAAAACTTCCCGCGCAACGACGCCGGAGGGTGTGCGTCTGGTGAGGCCGTTGCTGGAAACCGGAAGGGACGAAATCCGTAAATGGATGGAGGACAAGGGATTCGGATGGCGCGAGGACAGCACCAACAGGGAAAACGAGGCCAGGCGGAACAAAATCCGGAATCAGGTCTTTCCGGTATTTGCCGAAATCAATCCGTCGTTCATCAAGACTCTCGGAGAGGATATGGCCCGTATCCGGCAGACCGACGATATTGCCGAAGATTATTACCGGGAAGCGGCGGAGCGCATAGTCAGTCCCAGCCCCAAGACGGCCGGCGCCATGCTGGAAATCTCCGTCACGGGCCTCCTGGCGCTGACTCACTGGCGTTATGTTCTTTGGAGACTTCTCGAAGACTATGGCTTCAGCTCAGAGACCTTCGGCAAGCTCTGCACCCTCCTCGGGCGCTACAGCACAGAACCCCAGGGCACCGTCACCCTCAGCGGCAAGGCGTTCGAGGCCCCGGACTGGATTCTCCGCGCCCGCCGCAAAACGCTTCTCCTCTTCCCCAGGCCCAAGGATTATAGTATACCGTAGCGGCGGCCGTAGTCAAGCATCTGGCCGAGATAGTCGTCGGTATAGCGCACCTGGTAGTCGGTAATGACTCCGCCCTTTTCGACAGGTACGATTTCGGGATTGATAAAACCTCCGTAAGGCTTGAGATCCAGAGCCTCATATCTTTCCTTGACCTCGCGGTGAAGAACCGGGTCGATACGGACCGCATACTCATCGACAAGCGCCTTGCCGGCGGCATAGTCGCCTTCCGACTTTATGCGCTGGATTTCTGCCAGCAACTTTCCGAACAAGCCGCGCAGGGCTTCATAATCGGTAACGACAAAATAAGTTTTGCCGTCGCGAACCCGTTTTTCGATTACGTCACTTCCGCCTTCTCCGGCACCCGCGCCCTCGCGGAAGCACCACTCAGAGATCAGTTTGCGGTCCTGCATGTGGGCTTCGGTGTTGGAACGTCCAAGTTCCACACGGTTGAACTGCACCATCAGGCCGTTGCGGATAAACGCATCATACTCGGCCTTGTATGCCTCCGCATCCGGCATTATGCCGAGTTCCACCAGCTTGGGATCGGCAGAATAGTAGAGGCCGAACAGATCGGCCCTGGCCTCTTCGAGGGCCGATGAATACTCGCCCATGGCAGTGCTGGAAACACCTTTCAGGAGCTGGCCGGAGCCATGTCCAAGACATTCGTGAAGGTCGGTATGGATTTCCGACGCATAGGAGCCGTATTTCTTCGAACGCGCAATTTCCTCCTCATCCCAGGCAAACTCGTTCAGGACGCTGCGGGGAGACTCTTCGGCGGAAAAATCATAGGCGTGCGATATATTGGCTATGGTCACGCTCTTTGAGCCGTAGTCGCGGCGAATCCAGTCGGCGTTGGGCAGGTTGATGCCGATAGGCGTGGCAGGATAAGAATCCCCGGCCAGGCAGACAGCGTTGATAACTTTGGCGCTGACTCCCTTAACCTTGACCTTTTTGAATCGCGGATCGACCGGAGAATTGTCTTCAAACCACTGGGCGTTGGCGCTGAGGATGGCCGAACGCTCGGAGGCCTTGGCATCCTTGATGTTGACATGACCTTCCCAGGAGCCCTTACGCCCGAGGGGGTCGTTGTAATCTTCCACGAAACCGTTCACGAAATCAACTGTGCCGAGGGTATCCTTGACCCATTCGATATTGAATTCATCCCACTTGCGCAGGTCGCCGGTCTTGTAGTACTCTATCAGAAGTCCAAGCGCCCTTTTCTGGATGTCATTCTCGGCAACTTTACGGGCAAGTTCCAGTTCGGCGCATATTTTCTCGATGGCAGGACCGTAGATTCCGTCTATCTTCCAGGGCTTCTCCACCACTTCCCCGTCTTCCTTCACCAGTTTGGTATTCAGGCCGTAAGATATGGGGCGGCGGTCCGAGGGATCTTCGATGGACGCGTAATAGGCCTCGACCTCCTCACGCGTGACGCCTTCGTAGAAGTTGACCGACGATTGTTCCACAATGTCGCCCTCGCCCGAAGTGCAGCGGCGCTGGGGGCATATAGTCGGATCGTAGGCATATTCGATCAGGAATCCAGCCTCGTCGGAACGTCCCACTGCATCGAGAAGCTTTTCGAAATATGATGCGTCACAAGTCGGGAAAAACTTGTCTTCCGCATAATGATGATGTATGCCGTTGCTGAAGAACAGGCGTTTCGCATATTCGGTAAATGCCTGGAACTCACTGCACTTGCGGTCTCCGGCATAATTGTTCAGGATATCTTCGACCGCGTGACGCAGCTGCAGGTTGTTGCGGCAGTTCTGGTCCCACAGGATGTCGCGTCCCCATTTTGCGGCTTCGGAAAGATGATAGGCATATTCCTTCTGCTGAAGGCTCAGGTCATCCCATCCGGGAATCTGGTAACGTATTACTTTTACGTCGGCAAACTGGTCGACAGTATAACGGAAATCGGATTTTTTCTGCCCGCAGGATGCAAGCAGCGCAACTGCGGAAACATACATCGTCATTTTAAGGAATCTCTTCATATCAATTCAAACAGTTTTTTCAAGGTAGTGTCGTCTCCGGAAGAGCGGAGTTCAACTCCCGGATCAGGGTCGGTCAATGGGATGCCGTTTGTGCGCAGCACGTCAAGCAGGCGCCGCGCCACCGCCGGTGCGGGATCGATGAAGCTCACCCCGGCAGGAGCGATACGCTGCATAAGCGGCAGGAGAAAAGGATAGTGTGTGCATCCGAGCACTATAGTGTCAGCGCCCTCGGCAAGCAGCGGCTCAAGGCTTGCGCGCACCACCGCTTCGGCATGCGGTCCGTCGAGTTCCATGGCTTCCACAAGCTCCACGAAACCCTTTCCAACTCGCTCCACGATACGTACCGCATCCTCATACAGGCCTTTCGTGTTCAAGTACTTTGGGGCCTTGAGAGTACCTGCGGTCGCAAGCACCCCCACAACTCCCGTCACAGTGCCCGTGGCAGCCGGCTTGACCGCCGGTTCCATGCCCACGAACGGAATGGAATATTCGGCGCGCAGAGTAGCAATCGCGGCGGCGGTTGCCGTATTGCAGGCCACCACCACCGCCTCCGCGCCTTCCGACAGCATCATTTCCGTAATCGCCCTGCTACGTTCAATAATGTATCCGGCGGACTTTTCGCCATACGGACAATGGGCATTGTCGGAGAAGTAGATATAACGTTGCTCAGGGAGAATCTTCCGAATCTCCCTGAGAACTGACAGGCCACCCGAACCCGAGTCGAATATTCCTATATGAGCCATCGGCTATGACATAATCTGTCCAAGCACTTCGAAGCAGGCGGACCCTTCGGCCGTAACTATCATGCGATAGACTGTATCGTCGACTTTGTAGTAAGTACCTCCGCCGAGTTCGATAATCTCGAAATCATCGGGCAGTTTCTCAACTACAGCTCCTGCAGGAGGGACGATCACGGTGTACTGTCCGTCGGCACCCTTGATGTAGAACACACCGTCGTTGTAGAAGTACTCCATGTTGGCGTCGGCGTAGCTCTGGACCAGGCCAAGCGAATTGGCGAGCGAGCTGGAAGCGGCAGCCATCGAAGAGTTCATGGCGATTGTGCTGTTCTGCTGGGCAATCAGGGCGTTGTTGGCAGCGATAGTGCTGTTCTGCTCCTGGATTGTGCGGGCGTTTTCGTTAATAGTATTGTAGTAATAAAGGTTGTCGAAGTAGTAAGCAAACCTGCAGGCGGTATAGACGGCGTCGGCGAGAGGGGTGAAGATGTATCCGAAAGGAGGACGGCACACCCAGTACCTGCCGGAGTAATACCTGTACCAAATATTGTTGTAGTAGTAATAATCGCGGCCCCAATAGTGGCGGATCTCATAGCGGGGAAGCACGTGCAGATAGTGCCCGTAGTGGTGATGTCCCGCCATGTGGAAGTGAGAAGGAGTTCCCCTCAGTTCCCTGGGCTCGGGCCTGTGGTGATAGGCTCTGCCGGGGCTGGGATTGACATGGATGCGGCCTGCGCCGGGTGCTACGCCGGAACGGGAGCCGGGTGCCGGCCTGCCTGCACCGGGAGTGCGGGGGCTGTGGCCGCCGTCGGCATAAGCGCGGGTGGAAGGCCTGCGGCCGGCGTCAGGACGTACGCCGGAGTGATTTCCGGAGT
>JAFZBM010000141.1 GCA_017561765.1 Bacteroidales bacterium
CATAGAGTGGGATACCTTCCGCAGCGGCGGGCACGGCGGGCAGAATGTCAACAAAGTCGAAACCGGCGTGCGCGTGAGGCACATTCCAACGGGAATCACGGTCGAAAACACCGAGACTCGTTCGCAGCAGGACAACCGCCAGCGGGCCCTGCTCATCCTGAAGTCGCGCCTCTACGACATCGAGCTCAAGAAGCGCCAGGAGAAACAGGCGGAGCTGGAAGGCCAGAAGAAGAGGATAGAGTGGGGCAGCCAGATACGCTCCTACGTGCTGCACCCCTACCGCATGGTCAAGGACCTGCGCACCGGCTGGGAGACCGCCGACACCCAGGGCGTCCTCGACGGCGACCTGAATGCTTTCATGAAGGAATTTCTAATGAATCAATAAGATATGGCAGAGTTTAAATATGCGCCGATGTTCCAGCTTGGCGCCGACACAACAGAGTATTACAAAATACCCGGATCCGAAAAGCTTGTAAAGACCTCAAAATTCGGGGGTATGTGCGGATGCGGCGGCAAGACCATCCTCGAAGTCAGCCCCGAGGCGCTCACCCTCGTTGCGCAGCAGTCTTTCCACGACTGTCAGTTCATGCTGCGCCGTTCCCACAATGAACAGGTGGCCAAGATCTTGAAAGATCCCGAGGCGTCCGACAACGACAAATACGTGGCTCTGCAGTTCCTGCGCAATGCGGAGACAGCCGTTAAAGGCGTCCTGCCGTTCTGCCAGGATACCGGCACTGCGATTATCCACGGAGAGAAAGGCCAGAGGGTGTGGACGGATTTCGAAGATGAGGAAGCCCTGAGTCGCGGCGTGTTCAATTGCTACACCCAGGAGAATCTCCGCTACAGCCAGAACGCTCCCCTGGATATGTACAACGAAGTGAACACGAAGTGTAACCTGCCCGCTCAAATCGATATCGAGGCCACCCAGGGCAGCGAATACCGCTTTGTGATGGTCGCCAAGGGAGGCGGCAGCGCCAATAAGACATACTTCTATCCCATGACCAAGGCTACGATCCAGAATGAAGGCACCCTCCTTCCTTTCCTGATCGAAAAGATGAAGAGCCTCGGCACAGCCGCCTGCCCGCCATATCACATAGCGTTTGTGATCGGCGGCACCAGCGCGGAGAAAAACCTCCTCACCGTCAAGCTCGCCAGTATCAAATACTACGACAACCTGCCTGTTACGGGCGATGAGACAGGCCGCGCCTTCCGCGACATAGACCTTGAGCAGAAACTTCTTAAGGAGGCTGCCAAAATCGGCCTCGGCGCCCAGTTCGGCGGCAAGTACCTTGCCCACGACATCCGCGTCATCAGGCTGCCCCGCCACGGTGCAAGCTGCCCCATAGGCATGGGAGTCAGCTGCTCGGCGGACCGCAATATAAAGAGTAAGATAAATGCCGACGGAGTGTGGATTGAAAAAATGGATACCAATCCTACGGAGCTTATCCCCGAAGAATATCGTCGTCCCGGCGAAGGACCCAAGGGCATCGAAATCGACCTGGACAAGGGCATCGACGCAGTCCGCGCCGAGTTGTCAAAGTATCCGGTGAGCACTCGCGTCAACCTCAAAGGCACCATCATCGTAGCCCGCGACATAGCTCACGCCAAACTCAAGGCAAGGCTCGACGCAGGTGAAGGCCTGCCTCAGTATTTCAAGGATTATCCTGTACTGTATGCCGGTCCCGCCAAGACGCCGGAAGGCTATCCGTGCGGCTCGATGGGCCCAACCACCGCCAACCGTATGGATCCATATGTCGATGAATTCCAGGCCAACGGCGCTTCGCTCGTTATGATTGCCAAGGGCAACCGTACACAGCAGGTGACCGACGCCTGCAAGAAACATGGCGGATTCTATCTCGGCACCATAGGCGGCGTGGCCGCGATCCTTGCCCAGAACAACATAACGAGCATCGAGTGCGTGGAGTATCCCGAACTCGGCATGGAAGCCATCTGGAAAATCAAGGTAGTTGATTTCCCCGCATTCATCCTGGTAGACGACAAGGGCAACGATTTCTTCAAGAAACTTGGTTTATAATAGATGATAGAGATTATCCAGGTCAATATCTCCGGCGAAGACAAGCCGGGGCTCACAGCGGCATTGATGGGCATCCTTGCCCGCTACGATGCGTTCGTGCTCGACATAGGGCAGTCCAACATCCATAAGTCGCTGGTACTGGGCATTTTGTTCAAGACCACCACCAAACAGTCGGGATTCATCATGAAGGACCTGCTGTTCGAGGCCTCGCGCCTTGGGGTGCAGATACGCTTCACTCCCATCGAGAGGGAACAGTACGACGCCTGGGTGGCACGTCAGGGGCGAAACCGCTACATCGTGACCCTGCTCGGGCGGGAAGTGACCGCCGCCGAGATTGCCGAGGTGTCGTCGGTGATAACGGAGCATGGCCTGAATATCGATGCCATCAAGCGCCTCACCGGGCGCATGCCCCTGGACAATCCTGTGGGCAAGTCCTGCATAGAGCTGTCGATCCGTGGCCAACTGCGTCAGGATGAACGGCTTGCATTCCAGAAGGAACTGATGTCACGTTCCGGTTCGGGGCTGGATATTTCTTTCCAGAAAGACGATATTTACCGCCGCTCCCGCCGCCTGATATGCTTCGACATGGATTCTACCCTTATCGGCACCGAGTGTATCGACGAGCTGGCCGAGAAGCGTGGCGTGGGCGAGCAGGTTAAGGCCATCACGGCTGCCGCCATGCGGGGCGAGATAGATTTCAAGGAGAGCTTCCGCCGCCGCGTGGCCTTGCTGGAGGGCCTTGAAGAGGGCGTGATGGAAGATATTGCCCGCAATCTGCCTTATAATGAAGGCCTTGAGAGGATGATGCGCATACTCAAGATGGTTGGCTACAAGACTGCCATCCTGTCAGGCGGATTCACCTATTTCGGCAATTACCTGAAGCTGAAATTCGGCTTCGACTATGTGTATGCCAACGAGTTGGAGATCGAGGACGGGAAACTGACCGGACGCTACCTTGGCGAAGTGGTCGACGGCGCCCGCAAGGCCGAACTGCTCAAATTCCTCTGCCAGATGGAGGGGATTCACCTCGAGCAGGCCGTGGCCGTGGGCGACGGCGCCAACGACCTCCCGATGCTTGGCCTTGCCGGCCTTGGCATCGCCTATCACGCCAAACCCAAAGTCAAAGCCACCGCCGACCAGAACCTCTCCACCATCGGCCTCGACGGCATCCTCTACTTCCTCGGCCTGAAAGACTCCCAGATCGATCCCTGACCGCCTTGATTGTCTTTTGATTTGCCTTTGATCCGCCTTTGATCCGCCGCCGTCACCTGCACCATGCCGACGTGCTGCCCCGTGGCTAATCCTGATCACTTTCCCATCGGCTGATCTCCCTTTGTCGGCACCTGCACCATGCCGACGTCTCTTCGTTGCTGGCAGGCCAGTGAACCTGGTGGTAAATCCGGCCGGTACTGCCAAAGCAAAATTCACCTGGTGCAGCCATAGCCATTGTAGCGCCGTCAACTGCTTGTCCCTGAATCAGGTTCGGTCAAACTCCCCGAACCTGGCGCAATAGATCGCATTGTGCGGCCTCTGGCGGCATGTCACTGACCCAGGTGTTTTTCGGGTTGATGATCGGCCAGGCAAATCCTTGCTTTTAATGCAATAATTATTTAGTTTTGCCATGACGGTCACGCAGACCGTGGATTTGAACTATGAAAAATGATTTATTTCGTTCTATCGAGGCGGATCTGGGCCTCAATGTGCCTTTTGTGAAAGGTCAGATTATTCCCATAAAAAACTGCTGGCATTTTTCAACTGACGGAAATGCTGTGGACTGTATGTTTTATGATGATATTGACTTTATTGACGGAATGAACCGTGTCTATGTGGTTCTTCGTGGTTATAAAGTAATTATTCTGGCTTTCACGCTTATGGATACCCACGTCCATTTTGTGCTTTACGGGGAGTTTGATGAGTGCAACCGTTTCGTCCACGAATACATTCGCCGAACATCTATGTATATACAGACCAGGCACGGTGAACGTAACAAGTTGGACAAAGTGGCTATCAGCCACCAGACTGTGGATAACGATCTCTATCTCAAAACGGTTATTTGCTATGTCGTGAAGAATGCTCCTGCAGGGGGGCTGCCGTACATGGCATACGATTACCCTTGGTCAAGTGGCCCGCTATATTTTAGATTATCAGGTAGTTGGTCATCGCCGGCCTGGACAATGCCCAGTGTTTTGAATTATTATTTGTCAGGCAAAAGTGGCCGGTCGGCAAAGCGGGTTCTGAAGACACATGAAAAAGGACTTGACGATGTCCTAATGAAGGATGGGATAATCTTCCCGGGAGAGTATGTTGCCGTGAAGGTTGTTGAAAGGCTGTTCAAGACCTGTAAAAGTTATAATTATTTCTTGTGCAAAACCAGGGAGGACGATGTGGATGCCAAAGGTGGTTCGATATCCCATTTGACTATACCTATGCGGGAGATGCGGCAATACAAAAATGAATTGTGTAAGGAAATGTTTGGTGTGAGCGGAATTAAGTCACTTGATTCAGCAAAACGATTGCGGCTGGCGAAGGCATTGAGAGCAAGGTATAACAGTTCGGTAAAGCAGATAGTACGGCTATGCGGCCTGGTGTATGACGAGGTTAAAACCAGAATCACCTGATGAGGCAGGTGTCAGCAGCTAGGTGGAGTGGCAGGTCCTCCGGTCCAACAGAAACAAAATAGTCGGGGCGACAGGTCCTCCGGTCCAGCAGAAACAAAAAAGTCGGGGTGACAGATTCTCCGGGGCTAGCAGAAACAAAAAAACGTCGGAGAGACAGCAAGACGGCAAAGTCAATGGTTGTCGATGGGGTTAACATGAAAATCACCTGGAGCAGTTGGTGCCGATGGGGCGATGTGAGAAGGGTATGACTGCTCCAGGTTCGGGGGAAATGACCGAACCTGGAGCAGAAGAGGGAAGTAGATGATGCTAAAAGGGTAGTGACTGACCCAGGTGAATTTCGCGAACTGCCGCTCCTGGCCGAACACCTCGCTACGACTGCCCGGCCCCCGCCTCGCCAGGCGAAGCACCCCTGCTACCGGCCCGCCTGGCTCTTGCGGGCGACGCGGCGCTCGGCGGTGGCGGTGAAGAAGACGTCGCCGCTGGAGTTGACGGCGGTCTCGACGGAGTCCTGGACGACGCCGATTATGAAGCCGATGGCGACGGCCTGCATGGCGACGTCATTACCTATGCCGAAGAACGAGCAGGCCATGGGGATGAGCAGCAGCGAGCCGCCCGCCACGCCTGAGGCCCCGCAGGCGCCCAGGGTGGCTATCACGCTGAGGAACAGGGCCGAGGCGAAGCTGACTTCCACCCCCACCGTGTGCGCCACGGCCAGCGTCATGACGGTAATTGTCACCGCGGCGCCGTTCATGTTCACCGTGGCTCCCAGCGGAATGCTTACCGAGTAAAAATCTTCCTCAAGCCCGAGCTTGTTGCACAACTCCATGTTAATGGGAATGTTGGCAGCCGACGAGCGGGTGAAAAAAGCGTTGAGGCCGCTCTCCTTAAGGCAGGTGAAGAGCAGGGGATAGGGGTTGCGCCCGGTGGCTATGAACGATATCAAGGGGTTGAATATCAGCACGCTGACCAGCATGCATCCCACCAGCAGGGCCAGCAGTTTGCCATATACTGTAAAAATCTCGAGACCGCTTTCCGATACTGCCGAGAACACCAGTCCCAGGATACCGAAGGGAGCGAACTGGATAATCCATTTCACGGCCAGGGTTATCACCTCCGAAATCTCGGAAATAACCTTTATGGTGCCTTCGCTCGCCGCCAGCTTGAGTCCGAGCCCCAGGATTATGGCCCAGAACAAAATGCCTATATAATTTGCTTCCGCGACGGCCTTGAAGGGATTCATCACCATGTTGCTGAGCAGGTTCTTGAACACGTCGGTAAGCGCTCCCGGCGCGCTGCCCTCGGCCAGCTCCCCGAGGCTGAGCTGCACGGGGAACAGGAAACTCCCGGCCACGGCCACAGTCGCCGCCACGAGTGTGGCGGAAAGGTACAGCACTATGACCGTGCGGAAGCGCGGCCCCAGGCCGCCCTGCGCTTTGGCAATGGAAGATGCCACCAGGAAGGCCACCAGCACGGGTGCGATGGCCTTCAAGGCGCTTACGAATATATGCCCAAGTATGCCTATGCCGCTCCACTGCGGCACCACGAGCCCCAGCACGGCACCTATTACCAGGCCGATAAGGATGCGCAGCACCAGGCTGGTGCCTGTCCACTTCTTGAGCAGCGAAGCCATTAACCTACAGCGTTGGTTACGCAGACCCTGGCAACCGTAGCCTCAGGGCTGAATTTCTCGTCACCCAGATAATCCTCCCTGCGGATCTTGTAGGAGAAGTCTTCGTCAAAGCCGTTATAAATAACCACGAAGTCGCCTTCCTCGACAATAGATGTGTACAGGGGGTATTCCAGGTCGCTGCCCAGATCGTTCAGTTTCTGCAGCAGTTCGCTCACTTTCATCCCCGGCTTGACGCCGTATATGTTGGCGTAGCGGTCCGAGCAAACCTCGATGCGGATAATTTTCGATTCGGAATCGACGACCATGACCAGGTCCGGTTCATCGTTGCCGTCCTTGACCAGATTATAGACGGACGAATAAGGCCCTTCCGTCGATGCGAACTCTGTCTTGTAACCGGGCACGTCAAACGGAAGGTTTTCGCCGATACAGAAATTGCCGAAGCCGTAATTGTAGATGCAGATGGAGCCGGTGGTGGTGTCCCGGACAAACCTTGACCCATTCCACTGATAATTCACTCCGCACATGCCGACTTCGTCTATGTATACCTGGAAACCCCGGTCCGAATAGGCGGGATAATAATTCCCTTTCGAGATGGCGTAATACAGGTTCTCGTTTCCATAAAGAAGCAGGGGATCCTCCGCTATGTCGTCCTTGGTATAAGGACGGTCGAGCTTGAGCGAGCCGGAGCTAATCTTGCCGCTCGCGGGCTCGAACCAGTAGTAACGCTCGGGATTCTTGACGTCTTCTCCGTCAACATAAGCTCCTGACTGGAGCACTCCGAACAACTTCTCTCCTGCGGCGTTGGTGTATACGTGCAGGTATGCATAAGGATGCGGCTTGTTGTTGTCTTCCTCGGACCAGACATAATCGTCTTCCATGCCGAAATAGTCGGACCAGTAGATGCTGTTGTCGCTTTTCGACCAAACGGTTTCAGGTCCTTCGCCGTCGCCCAGGACCCCGTCCTGCATCTCGTTGAACTTTGCCTTGTATTCCGCCCTCTTGTCCACGGGCTTGATTATTTCCGGCAGATCCGACTCCGGGAGGGCCTGGAAAAACGCCCAGACATTGCTGTTGTCCACCACGGGGAGTTCGTCGTAGGCCGTGCCTTGCTCCTCGGTGCAGGCTGCCGCCAGCAAGACAAGGGCCGCTAATGAAAAGAAGCTGATTTTACGCATAATATTGAGAAACTTAAATTATCAGAATGGATTCTGCGGAGGGGCGAAATCGTAGAACGTCTTGTACGGGAAGCGCCTCGGGGCTCCGGGCTTGTCGGGGTAGAAGTCGGCCATCTCGTCCACGCGGGCCTTCAGCGGCGCAAGCCTTTCCTGCAATTCCGCAGGAGCGTCTTTCCACATCAGCGGGTTAGTGAACTCCGGGTCCTCCCTGTAATTGTAGATGCGTTCGTCCCAGAAGTAGGCGTAGTCGTCGTCCATGGCGTATCGCGATGCCTTGGGCGAGGGTGTGGTGGGCCAGAGGGGATTGAAATGCACGAGCACAAGTTCCTTCTTGTTGGGCTCCCTGCCGCATATTTCGGGGTAGAGGCTTACGCCGTCCAGCGCCCAGTCGTCCGGGACCTGAACTCCCGCGATGTCGGCGATAGTGGGCAGTATGTCGGTAAGGTCGGCCAAATGCTCGCTTACCCGTCCCCCGATCCGGTCTCCCCATGTGATGATCATGGGAACGTGGGTGCCCAGATAGGTGGGTTCGCCCTTGCCTCCCCGGTACTCATGTCCGTCGGAGGTCTTGGACAGAATGCGCGTAGAAGTGCCGTTGTCGCTTGCGAAGATGAAGATGGTATTGTCCCATACACCGCGGTCCTTGAGCTTCTGCACCATGGCTCCCACCTGCTTGTCAAGGTAGCGCACCATATATTTGAAATAGCTGGTGTCGGCGCCGGAAGTGAAACGGCTGTCGTAGAGGTCGTCCCACAGCTCGGTGTCGGG
>JAFZBM010000142.1 GCA_017561765.1 Bacteroidales bacterium
AAAGGTTTGAAAGGCGTCCCTTCGAACAACTGGCGTATGGCCTCCCGCCGTCCTAATTGATTCCAATCGTGCATTATGCAAATATAATAAGAGCTTTGAAAAAATCAAAGCCCGCCGATAGACATATCCGGTAATCAGGCAAGCACTAACCATGCTGGATTGGGGGATAATGCTTGCTCACCGAAAAGTCACCAAAGATAGCGAAGTCCCTCATCGACAAACCATAGATGATACAGCGTATTTACATTCTGACCACGAATTTGAGCTGGCCTAAACTGATAGTTACAAATATCACTTGCCATTCTCGTTGCTTCATTATCAAAGCATTTTATTCTCGATTTCTGATCAATGTGGAAGATAGACGCATGACCCTCTTTATCAATTAATAAATCAATCCAAATCTCCTTATTCTTGGGTAACCTGTCCGTAAAACGGTATTTTGTTTTAAGAAGAATTAACGATTCCTCATAAGAGAAAGAAGCAGGTCTTGCGCAAACATCAAGTTCAGAATTTTCATAGACTTCACTCCCCGTCATAATACTCGGAGAAAAGTAAGAAAGCGCGATAGAATCTACAATATTCACATTGACGGCAGGATAATTACTTCTTGATTTCATAAGACAGTATGTTGTATCTCGCTTTCTGATCACTATATGCCACATCAAAGGGTCGTATTCGACAACCCGGCCATTTATTGGTGACGCACGATGCATTTTGCCATGATAGAAAATAGTACTTCCAGGCCCGCATACTAATACGGGCCTATGATTCACAACAACTCTTCCCAGATAATTTTTCAGGCAAAAAGGATAAATATCGCCTTTCTCACGATTATCGCCCCAAAGATCCAGATACTGATATTCTTTATCTGTAGCAGCGACCATGTACAATTCCGACGGTTCTTTTTTGAATACATTACGATAGCTATCACAATAAGCGCCAATCAAATCTTCGCAAAACCTGGAGACTTCTACGCATTCCTTATTATTGGAACATGCTGAAATAATGAGGCTGCAAATAATGGTAGGGAGTAATCGGGAAAGGATCTTTGTCATCGGACGGTTCTTTTCCGAAAGATACAAAAAGGTCCACAAAAACGGCCGTTTTTGTGGATAAATTGATCAAAATGTTCACTTTGTCCACGTAGAAAGCCATTTACGTGGACAAAGTTGGCCAAGAGCCCCCTGGCTGGTATAAAAAATGAGGGTGACCAATTTGGCCACCCTCAAGTTTGCAAAACTAACTGTCTCTTACTTCTTGGAAGATCCCTTCTTGGCCTGGAGCCTGCGGGTGCTGTCGTACATAATAGGAGTACCTATCATGATGGAAGCGTAGGTACCGACGAGGATACCGAGGCAGAGGGCGACGGACAGACCCCTGATGCTCTCACCGCCGAAGAATGCTATGGCAAGCATAGGCAGCAAGGTTGATACGGAGGTGTTGACCGTACGGGTGAGGGTCTGGTTCAATGACTTGTTGACCATGTCCTTGAAGTTGTCGTTCGGGTGCAGCCCGAGGTTCTCACGGATACGGTCGAAGATAACCACGTTATCGTTGATTGCGTATCCGATGATGGTCAGGATGGCCGCTATGAACGTCTGGTCCACATCGAGGTTGAACGGCAGGATTCCGCTGAACAGCGAGAAGAAGCCGATCAGGATGATGGCAGTATGGGCCAGCGACACGACGCCGCCGAGACCCCAGCTCCATCCCTTGAACCGCCATGCGATGTAGGCGAAGATGATGAGGAGTGCAAGGAGCACGGAGATTATTGCCGAACGCTTGATGTCGCTCGCTATGGAAGCGCCGACCTTGTCGGAAGATATGATACCGTTGGGGTTGTCAAGCGTTGAGGTGAAGTCGGTGAGCGTAAGCCCCTCCTTGAAGTAACCCTTCAAGGCTTCGAACAGCATGCCTTCGATTTCGGTGTCCACTGCGGAAGATTCATCCTTGACCTTGTAGGAGGTGGTGATCTTCATCTGGGACTCGCCGCCGAACTGCTTTACTTCCACGGAAGACTCGGGATCGGCGACATTGAAGGTGGCGTTCACTGCGGAACGTATCACCTCGGCGGTGACGGGCTGGTCGAAGCGGACCACATAGGTACGGCCGCCGGTGAAGTCGACACCATAGGTGAATCCCTTGAAGAAGATGGATCCCAGGGCGATGATGATCAGGGCGCCGGAGATGATGTAGGACCACTTGCGTGCGCCGATGAAGTCGAAGTTGGTGTTCTTGAGGAAGTTCTTGGACCACTCCCACTCGAAGGTGACGTTCTTGCCCTTGCTCACGCGGTCGTCGATGATGAGACGGGTGATGAAGATACTGGTCAGAACGGAGGTGATGATACCTATGATGAGGGTGGTTGCGAAGCCCTTGATAGGACCGGAACCGAAGAAGAACAGCACCAGACCGGTGAGGAGGGTGGTCACCTGGCCGTCGATAATGGCGGAGTAGGCGTTGGCGTAACCGTCATGGACGGCCTTGCCCAGACCCTTGCCGGCCTTGAGCTCTTCCTTGATACGTTCATAGATAATAACGTTGGCGTCCACTGCCATACCCAGGGTCAACACCAAACCGGCGATACCGGGCAGGGTGAGAACGGCGCCGAACGATGCCAGGGTACCGAAGAGAAGCAGCACGTTGGTCAAAAGCGCTGCGTCGGCCACGAGACCCGCTCCCTTGTAGAAGAGAATCATGTAAAGGAGCACGAGCACGAAGGCGATGAGGAAGGAGATGAGACCTGCCCTGATGGACTCGGCACCCAGGGAAGGACCTACGACCTGCTCCTGCACGATGGTGGCGGGGGCGGGAAGCTTACCGGACTTCAGAACGTTGGTAAGGTCGGTTGCCTCTTCCATGGTGAAGTTGCCGCTGATCTCGGAAGAACCTCCGGTAATCTCACCGTTGACGGTAGGATAGGAATACACGGTGCCGTCGAGCACGATGGCTATCTGCTTGCCGATGTTGTCCTTGGTCAGGCGGGCCCAGATGTTGGCGCCCTCTGCGTTCATTGTCATGGACACGGTAGGGGAGCCTCCGCGGCGGTCGTTGGTGGTCACGCGGGCGTCGGTAACCACGCCACCGTCAAGGGGAGCCTTGCCGTCACGGCTGCTCGACTTGATGGCGATGAGCTCGAAGATATTGTCGGTACCGGCAAGTTCCGAAGGCTTGACGCTCCACATGGGGCGGAATTCGGCGGGGAAAATGTCGGCGACCTCAGGCATGTTGAGGTACTTGTTGACGGCTGCGGTATCGGCGGCTGCAGCATAACCTATGCAGGCGTTGCCGCGATAGTTGGTGGGCTGCAGTACGGCAAAGAGGGGATTGGCCTTCTTGTAGGCGGCCAGACCTTCTTCTTCGCCGCTCTGGGCCTTGATCTCCTCGGCTACCAGGTCGTCAGCCTCTTCCTTCGCAGGCTCGGCTACTTCCTCTTCGGCGGCAGCATACTGCGCCAGAAGGGCGTTGGCTTCCTGGAGATAGGGGGTGATTTCGGCAGCGTCGAACGTGGTCCAGAATTCGAGGGATGCGGTGCCCTGGAGGAGCTTACGCACGCGCTCGGGCTCTTTTACGCCCGGGAGTTCCACGAGTATGCGGCCGGTGTTGCCTATCTTCTGGATGGAAGGCTGGGTGACGCCGAAACGGTCGATACGGTTACGGAGAACATTGAAGGAGTTGGAAATGGCGCTCTCGGCCTCCTCCTTGATGACGGACACAACCTGCTCGTCAGTGGATTCGGGCTTGATGCGGTCGCGCATTTCGTAGGTGCCGAACACCTGCGAGAGCCTCTGTCCGCCGGTAACTTCCTTCCAGGCGTCGGCAAAGAGGGTGATGAAGTCCGACTGGGAACCCACCATGCGCTGCTTTGCGAGGGTTATTGCCTGCTGGAATTCAGGTGACTGGTTGCCTCCGGAGAGGGCGCGGACGAGATCTTCCAACTGGACCTGCAGCATGACGTTCATACCGCCCTTGAGGTCCAGACCGAGGTTGATTTCCTTGGCCTTTACGTCCTTAAATGTGTTTCCGAAATAAACTTTTTGGGAAGAAATGGAGTCTGTGTACCTCTTTTCTTCGTTTTTCTTGAGTGAATCAAGGAAATAAGCTTGATCCTCCGCAGCTATCTTGCCGAACTCGGCGCTCTGGGCGAAAGCCTCAGTTTTTGCGGCCGCCACCTTGGCAGCTTTCTTCTCCTGGATGCTGGTCACAGCGGTGAAGGAGAGTTGCCAGAGGCAAGCGATTGCGAGCAGGATTGCTACGAGTCTGATTGCTCCTTTGCTTTGCATAACTATGGTTAATAATAATTAGTATCCAAAAATAGTTTGCAAAGTTAGTATTTTTCTCGGAACAAACTAAACTTTGCGAATATTTTCTTTTTTCGGTGGCGTGCTTTTCGCTGATTGTCAACCCCTTATGCAAAACCGATTGCGCCCAACCGAGCAATCGGTTTTTGGTATTTCGCTGATTTTCACACGGTTACGAATTACGCTTAATAATGAGTCTGAGGTACTTGGCTAATTGAACGGCTGGAATGTCAACGTTTTTAAGGACATCGAAGAACAATTCCGTACGCCGGTCTTCAGGAAGGGCCAAAACGTGATGGATATCGCTAACATGCAGGCTGTTTTTCAAGTATGTTGTTACCTCTGCGTATTTTTTGTCCGTTTTTCCGACAAACACTTCATTCAAGTCATATTCTTTTCCCGTGGTGCAATGCATAGCGTGCAGCATGTTATCATAGGACCCGAAGAACGATATGGTATAATCATAGTCAATAACATTAAACAAGGAGATGATGAAGTCGGTGAGCTGCAGATTCTCTTTTTCATCGAGAGGCCGATATAGCCTGCGCAAGAGGGGGTAGCTGAGTGGCTTGTTCAGGTTGAATTGGTTTTTGACGCAACGGATTGCATATTTGAGCGCCTTTGAGGCTTCTTTGATTACAATTGGGGCCGAAAAAGGGTTCGGGCTAATTGCGTAGGGGATAAATCCCCATTTGTACTCTTCGGCCTTCTCGCACAGATGTCTCTCTACAGGGTTGTTACCCAAATAGATGATGTTTGTACGGGCGGCTTTGTCTCCGATTTTTGGCGCACTTCCGAAACGATGCCGGAACAAAGAACCCCTGCGGTTGCATTCAGTATTGTTAAAGAAGGCATACAAGCAGGTGGCTTCCTGAATACAAGCCGACAGTTCTTTCTTGTTATTAACGACATTACTGCTGTGTACATGGTCCGGCATAAGAGAAAGGCCGACGATCCTTATGTCGTGTTTACGTGAAACAGTGCATACGATGGTGAAATATACCAGATAATCTAAGTCGTCGTAAAACAACAGGTAGCCGTTTTGCGTATTCTGGTAGCAATGGTTGATAATGCCGCACAGGCATTTTCTTCTTTTGTTTTTCATAGTATCAGTTTTTAATAATCATCCAATAATAGTGAATCACCAGCATATTTGCAAGAAAAACGCTATCTTCGCCGTATGGAATACAAACGACTGGCCAGCCTCGACGCCCTAAGGGGCTTCGACATGCTGTTCATTATAGGATTTGCATCGCTGGTGATATGGATTTGCCGCCTGTTCCCCGGCGGTGACCAGTGCTGGCTAGCCCAGCAGATGGGACACGTTGACTGGAATGGCCTGAGGCACCACGATACGATCTTCCCGCTGTTCCTTTTTATCGCCGGGATATCTTTTCCGTTCTCCTACTCCAAAATGCAGGAGAAGGGAAAGAAGCGCTGGCAGATTTACTGGAAAATCGTGCGGCGCGGGCTGATCCTGGTGTTCTTCGGTCTGCTTTGCAACGGGATCCTGAAGTTTCAGTGGAGCGACTTGCGATTCTGGAGCGTGCTGGCGAGAATAGGCCTGGCATGGATGTTCGCGGCACTGCTGTTCATCAACTTCAAGCCGTCGGTTCGGGCAGTGCTGTCAGTGGTGCTGCTTGTTGGCTACTGGCTCCTGCTGCGCTTCGTGCCGGCTCCCGACGCGCCTCCCGGAGCCGATCCGTTCTCCTTCGAGGGCAACCTGGTGGGATACGTAGACCGCTGTCTCTTCCCGGGGCATCTCTACAAGGGCGCCGGCGGCGTTTTCGACCCGGAAGGCTTGCTTAGCACCGTCCCGGCCATAGTCACCGCCATGCTGGGCATGTTCACCGGCGAATGGGTGCGCAAAAAAGGTGTAAGTGAGAACAAGAAAGTCCTGTGGATGGTTGCCGCAGCGGTGGTATTCCTTGCCGTCGGCCTTGTTTGGTCGCGCTGGTTCCCGGTTAACAAGAAACTCTGGAGCAGCTCGTTCGTGCTGGTCACGGCTGCATACTCGCTGGCGTTATTCGCTCTGTTCTATTGGATTATAGATGTCAAGGGATGGAAAAAGTGGAGCTTCCCCCTGGCAGTAATCGGCATGAATTCCATCACCATCTTCATGGTGCCACGAATTATCGAC
>JAFZBM010000143.1 GCA_017561765.1 Bacteroidales bacterium
GTACCGTACCTCCGGGGACATCAAACCCGGGAAAAAGTCCCCGGAGGTACGGTACTGCCGGAACTAACAGCAGAAAAGATATGGAAGGAAAAGTATTTATATTCTCGGCACCTTCGGGAGCCGGCAAAAGCACGGTGGTAAACTACCTCCTCGGACAGTACCCCCAGCAGTTCGAATTCTCCGTCAGCGCCACTTCGCGTGCCCCCAGGGGCGAAGAGAAGGACGGTGTCGAGTATTACTTTATAAGCGCCGAACGATTTCGCGAACTTATTGAGCAAGATGCATTCGTGGAATACGAAGAAGTGTATGAAGACCGTTTCTACGGCACCCTGAAATCGGAAGTCGAGCGCATCTGGGCTGCCGGAAAGATCATTATTTTCGATGTGGACGTCAAGGGAGGAGTGAACCTCAAGAAGTATTTCGGCGACGCGGCACGCTCCGTCCTCATAGTCCCTCCGTCAATGGAAGTGCTGGAGCAGCGCCTGCGCGGACGCGGCACCGACTCCGAAGAGGCTATCACCGAGCGTCTTGCAAAGGCCAGGTGGGAACTTGATTTTGCAAGCGGCAAATTCGACAGGGAGCTTGTCAACGACAGGCTGGACAACACTTTTGCCATGGCCCGCGATATAGTGGACGCATTTCTGATAAAGTAAATTCTTCTGTAAAATAATCAGCCCCGGGGGCCTTCAACGGGTCTCCGGGGCTGATCGGTTATTTACCGGTCCGGCCTACGGCTTGTCGGTGAGCATTATACTGCGGAAATCGTCAATATCCTTCTGGGCCACGCCGATGTCCAGGAGGTACGCCTCAACGCCCTGGGCGAAAGTACCCTCCTTGGCATAGTTGGTCCAAATGTATGTTGCGGCACTCTTGTAATCTACCAGGCGGGTCATCTGGGTCTTCTCGCCGGACGAGACGCTGTAGCCATAAGGTGCGAACTGGGTAAGCTCATACTCCTTGGATATGTCACCCTCGTCGACGCCAAGAACTCCCAGAAGCACCATGGTAAGTGTTCCGGTACGGTCACGGCCGAGCGAGCAGTGATAATAGACCGGCTTGTCGTTGCGGACACAATTCACGACATACTCGAAGCACTGTTTCATCTTAAGCTTGTCGTCATTGAGGAACTGGGTATAGCCTTCCTCGATTACCGGAGCGCAGAAGTCCAGCGAAGGGTCCGCCGGAGCACTGAGCACGTCGGACTTGCCGCGCAGGTCAAGTTGCGCCTTTATTCCCTCGGCTTTGACCTGCCTGGCGCCCAGACCGGTGAGGGTGCTGCTCTCGAGTCTTCCGCCACGATATACCATACGATACTTGACAATCTTGTTGTCCTTTGCCTTCCAGCCTCCAAGATCGCGGACATTACGCACCCTGGCCATGAAGGTCAGATGATGGAGACTGCCCTTGGTGGAAAAACTGCCTTCCTTGATAACCTTGCCCGTGTCGGTCGAGACGCTGTAAGTATAAGCGGCACCGGGGAGGAAATTATAGATCACGGCATAGTAGGTCTCGGAATCCACTGGCGTGAACTTGAACTGCTTGCCCGTCCCGGTCTCGGTCACGGTAACTGTAACGTCCTCGCCGGACGCCACATCCGACTCTTTCCAGCGTATGGAGTACTGCGGCTGAGCGTCATAATTGCCGGGAGAAACCAGGTTGCCCTTATAGTCCCTGTCCTTGATGGCAGTGTTGCTGTAATCTTTGGCCGAGTATTTGACGTTGGTCATGAAGTCCTCGATCAGTTCGTTGGTTACAAGTATGGTGGAGCCGTCCACAAGTTCCGCGGGAGCCTCGGCATAGATGTCGGTTTCCGGATTATCCGGGGTCTCAGGATTGTCAGGATTTTCCGGATTATCCGGCCTCACGCACATGGCCAGGCCCGGGAGCAGCAGCGACAATAAAAGTAAACGTGTATTCATATCGGTTGACAGTCTCTTATTCCAGCATCATTGAACGGAAATCATCTATATCCTTCTGCGAAACCCCCGCCACGGTGAGGAGATAATTCTCGACGCCGGATGCAAATGTGCCGGCTCCGGCAAGCTCCCAGAAGTATGGAGTCACGTCGCTGTAAACCCATGCGCACCGGGTATTCTTGAAGGTGGGGATAGGATTGCTCTTCTTGTCGGAGGAAGAAACGCTGTAGCCGACGGGAGCAAAATAAGTCACTTCGTATTCCTTGGCTATAACACCTTCACGTACGCCCAGCAAACCCAGCAGGAGTATATCAAGAGTACCGGTACGGTCGCGGCCGAGCGAACAATGGAAATACACCGGCTTATTCTCACGCAGGCATTTTACAATGAACTCGAAGCACTCTTTTGTCTGTTCTTTGTACGTTGTCAGCATGGTCTTTCCGCCTTCTTCGATGACAGGCGCACAATGGGCAAGTCCGGCGACTGCCGGTTCAAAAATCACATCGGAATTACCGCGGAGATCGATTTCGGCGCCGATACCCTCGAAGAGCACCTCTTTTTCGCCCTGGGCATCCAGCGGATATGGAGTCCATTTCTCGTTCAGACGTCCGCCACGGTAAATCTTGCGATATTTTACCTTTTTCCCGTCAAGGGTCTCCCAGCCGCCAAGGTCGCGGGCATTTCGGCCGCCGCTGCCTTTGAGCTCAACGCCGCCCTTCATCTGGACATTTCCATGGAAGTAAACCTGATGCAGGCAACCGGTCGTACTGAAATTACCCTGGGCGATAACTTTTCCACTGGCAGATGTTACCTTATATGTGTATTTGTCGTTGGGAACCAGATTGGTAATGTTTACATAGAGAGAGCCGGCCGCAATTTCCATATCGCCGGACCAGGACAGTTCGTCTTCAAGATGAAGCGTCAGGGCACTTCCGTCAAGATCTTCTTTTTTCCATTTTATGCTGTATGCAGGAGGGATATCTCCGTCCGGCCATTCAGTTTCCCAGTTATCCCAGGTCAGGGTCTTGCCGTCGAATCCGCCATAATAATCGAAAATCTTGGTGTATTCTTTACAAGTTTTATCCTCGTAATTCACCTCGGTGAGGAATTTCTCCACCAAGGGATTAGTAGCTTTGACCACGTCGCCGCTCTTTAGTTCAGTGGCGGCACCGGCATAAGGGTCTCCTTCCTGGAGCAATTCCACGGGTACCCGGAGCCCGCCGGCATCTATAATGACATAGGTTTCCCTGGTTCTTGTTCTCGAATTCCTTTCGTAAGAGACAGTTACATTTACAGCATCCGGGGATGCGGTTCCGCTCGAAGGATTGACTTTCACCCATGCATCGTCCGGTTCCACAGTCCAGTCGCGGTTGGATGTGAACGACAGTTCGAACGATCCGGCCTCAAGACCGACATTAATTACTTTTTCGCCGTGAACAGTAACTACGGGGTCATCAGTGTCATCCGGGTTTGTGTTTGGAGTACAGAAAGCAAAAGCCGGAAGCACGCAGAAAAGTAAGCACAACTTGTTAACCATAGCGTATATAATTGATATCATTTAACTTCAATCAGGTAAGATTTCTCGAAGACGGGATTAATAAAGGGAGCATTGCCGTCGATTTCGTAGCTGCGGGGCTCGTCGGCCGCATATTCAGTCACGGTGTAGCTTCGTTTCTCCAGGCCCCGGAGTTCTATGGGGGCGCCGTTCCACTCGGGCGCGTAGAAAGCATAGTACATCGCGCCGTCTTTCTCTATCACATGCGCTTCGGGCTTGTCAAAGCCGTAGTCGTACAGATTCAGATATGTGCCGGCGGATATTTTTTTATCGTTGTAAATTCCAACCCATTTGCGCAGCGCCGCTTCCTTTTCAGGAGTCAGCAGGTAACCGTCCCCTTCCACCGTGGGATTGGGCGCAGGCCAGGTGAACTTGGATCCGATAACGCCGCCAACGCCTATCTGGGTAGGAAAATCAAGTCCGCCGTCGCTCAGTTCCACATGATCGGCATAATAGGCCAAATCCGGGCACATTGCTGCGTAGACCTTGCGTTTCATGCGCGTCTGGGCGCTGGAAGTCGGGTCGGAAGCCACGGCCTGGTTCATGTAAGGAGTGTAGAAAAAGTTGATTGCGCAGCCGCAGGGACACACCTGGACAACGACTCCGGGCTTGTCGGCATCAGCCCTCCGGCGCAGAGCCTTGAAGAATTCTGGCAGACGCTCGCAGGCCTCCTCGGGATATGCCAGGCCGCTTGAAGGATTATAATCCGGAGCGGAAAGGTTGAGGTGCTGGCCGTCAAGCTTGAAGCCGTCGAAGCCCCAGTCCAGCAGGAAACGGTCCACCAGGTCCAGAGTATATTTCTGCGTATAAGAATTAACGGGAGACAGATACCAGCTGTCCCACCAGCTGATGTCCTCATGAGAGCCGTCTTTTTGCACCAGAAGCATTTCCGGATGATCCGATGCAAGGCTGCTGCCGGGATCGGCGGCGAGAGGTGCCCACCAGAGTTTCGCCTTGAGACCCTGGTCGTGGATGGCGGAAGTAATGCGCCTCATGCCCTCGTCCGTTATGCGGTCGTTGGCCTCCCAGTCCCCTTCACATATCTGATAGCCGTCATCGACGTCAACCCACTTGAAGCCAAGTTCGGCGACCTTGGGCAAAGTGCCTATGACTTCGTCCACAGTGAAATTACGTTCATATCCCCAGGCGCACCATACAGGCTCGAAAGCATCTTCCGGGGAAACCGGGGGCTCGTATCCGAAGGTATCATGCATGTATCCGGCAAACTCCCGCAAAGGATTGAAAAAGTCTCCGCTGCTCTCCAGGATGAACTCCCGGAAAGAACGCAGCGTGTCGCCCGGCTGAAGCACCACAGGCTCCTCGAAGTCCCTGCGTATGCAAGCCTGGGCGCGCTTCCCCGAACGTGTGACATTTATTGATATCAATTTGAGGACGGGCTCGGCGAGACCAACGCTGAGGTTTACCTCCGGAGTCCAAAGCGTCACCAGCGGAATGCCTCCGCCGTAGTCGCTGTCGTTCATACCCAGGTAGTTGCGCTGGCTGAAGCCGTTCTTCACCGGGAGCACCCAGTCCAGGCGTTCAGCAGTTGAGCTGGGCTGCAGGCTCCAGATTTCCGGGCCCTCGACGCAGATGCGCGACGTTTCCATGGCGCCGACTTCCAGCGGCCTGCCGGAGTTGTTCACGAATGCCACTTCCCTCAAGGTCATGCCGGGAAATCCGCCGGGCGTACTTGTACTGACAAGCACCTCGACGCCGTCCAGGGCGGCGCCCCGGGGAGACAGCAGCCTGTCGGAGGGAACGGAACAAGAAGCGGCAAGCAGTATTATCGATAACAGGGCGACTCGTTTCATATCCTTCA
>JAFZBM010000144.1 GCA_017561765.1 Bacteroidales bacterium
CCATACACCGCGGTCCTTGAGCTTCTGCACCATGGCTCCCACCTGCTTGTCAAGGTAGCGCACCATATATTTGAAATAGCTGGTGTCGGCGCCGGAAGTGAAACGGCTGTCGTAGAGGTCGTCCCACAGCTCGGTGTCGGGCGTGGTGGTATGGGGCGTGTGCACAAGGGGCTCGGTGTAATAGAGCAGGAAAGGTTTGCCGGCGTCAACCTGACGGTCGATGTAGTCGAAGGCGTAGTCCTGCATGGCGTCGGGACCGTAGATGGCAAAGTCGTAGCGCTTGCCATTGTTGTCCCACATGCTGTTGGCATAGCGGTCGGTCTGGCGCGGGCCGCGACTCTCGAGGTACATCTCCACCTGGGAGCAGAACGACTCGTCGAATCCGGCCTTCGGGAGCATGGCCCGGCTGCGTCCCAGCTGCCACTTGCCCACGATGGCGGTATTGTATCCGCCCTGCTTCGCCAGCTGCGCGAAGGTGTGCTCGTCTTCGTTCATGTAGCCGAAAGCCACATAGTTACGGTCGTTGTACAGGCCCGTCATGACCTGCACGCGCGATGGCGAACTGAGCGGCTGGGCGTTCATGTTCATGTACTGAATGCCCCGTCGGGCGAGCGAGTCGATGTGCGGGGTTTCATACTCAACGCCTCCGTAGCAGCCGAAGCACTCGGCCCCTATATCGTCGGCAAAGAAGAAAACAATGTTGGGCTTGGCACTCCCGCCCCCGGGTGCGCAGGCCCCTATAGCAGCCAGCGCGCCGATGCAGGCGCCTATTCCGGTGGTCTTCATAAAATAAAATCTATCAAATTTCATCGGGCAGAGGAGCCGGGCGGCCGGTGGCGACCACTATGGGCATAGGCGTGTCCCAGCGGCGGAACCGGGAGGACAGCGTGTCGGCCAGGCGCTTCACCACATCGGGATGCCTCGCGGCGACATTGTTCTCCTCGCCGATATCTTCTTTAAGGTTGTATAACTCCAGAGCAGCAGCACGTGCCGCTTCACGGACTTCGGGCGAAAGGGACTCGAGTTGCGAACGGGTGCCTTCCTTGATGCGGTAAACCAGCTTCCAGTCGCCTATGCGTATGGCGCTCAGGAAGTCTATGTCCTCCAGGTCGTATGGCTTCCACTTGTGCGGATAATGGAACACCAGGGGACGCTCCGGCGAGGGACCGCGGCCGTTGCCTGTCACCAGCGGGAAAATAGACTCGCCGTCCACATCCTGCACCGACTGCCATCCGCGCACTCCGGCAATATCCAGTATGGTGGGGAACATATCTTCGCAAATCACCGGCACGTCGCACTTGCCTATCCTGGTCCGTCCGGGCGCGCAGATCATCAGCGGCACGCGAATGCCGCCCTCGTAGTTGGAACCTTTCCCTTCGCGCAGGGGCTTGTTCTGGGTGTGCAGCACTCCGCCCTTCTGCTTGTTCTCGGAGTTGCCGCCGTTATCGGTCATGAATATGATGACCGTATTGTCGGCGATGCCTTTTTCGTCCAGGAAATCAAGCACCTGGCCCAGGCTCACGTCAACTCCTTCCACCAGCGACGCATAGGCTGCCTGTCCTTCGTCCATTCCGGCGTCGCGGTACTTCTGAGCGAAACGCTCGTCCGGCTGTATGGGGGTGTGGGTGGCGTAGCTCGAAAGATACAGGTAAAACGGCTGCTTGTGCTTTATGGGGTAGTCCAGGGCCTTGAACGCCTCCATGGTAAGGGCCTCGGTCAGATGTGTCGGGGTACCGTAGTACTCCACCAGGTTCTGGACGGCGAAATCGTTCCAGCGCTCCTTGGTGTTGCCGTAATTGTCCATGCCGCTGTAGTCGCGGGGCATGCCTGCCATGGTGCCGGCAATATTTACGCAGAAGCCATGGTTATAGGCATTTACGCCGGGAGTGCCGGCCGACGCCCAGTGCGCCTTGCCCACATGGACGGTAAAATAACCTGCATCTTTGAGATACTGGACCAGGGAATTGGCGTACTGCGTATGCGTAACGCCCGGAACGGGGCTGATGCCGTTTATGTTCCAGTCGGGACGGGAGAGCAGATCGCCCGCCGCAGCGTCGCCGCTGCCTTTGTTCTCCGCCATCCAGAATCCGCCCCCGGTTGCGTCGGAAGGCGTGTCGCGCATGGCGGAAGTCCAGTTGGTGATGTGGGTATGGGCGGCGTTCATGCCCGTCATTATACTGGTGCGCGTAGGGGTCGACACGGCGCAGGCATAAGCATTCCCGAACACGGTGCTGCGCTCGCTCAGGCGCTGCATGTTGGGCGTGTTGAACCGAAGATTGTTGGGGTATAGTTCGTCGCCGTACTGCACGCTGCTGTCGACCCACCCGAAGTCATCGACCAGGAAGAACACAATGTTCGGGCGTTCCGGTGTCCTGTCGGAGCAGGCCGCGAGCGGAAGAAGGGCGGCAAGGCCCGCGATATGCCGTATTTTCATATCTTTTCGAGTAATTGGGCAGGGATGTAGGAAGTGGCTATTGCGGCTACTCCGGAAATGGTGACCACAAGGCGCCTGTCCTTGCGAATACGCTTGATGTAGCCTTCCGCGCCTTTGAACGGGCCGTCCGTCACGCGGACCTTGTCGCCTTTCTGATAGACGGAAGGATCCTCGCCGAGAAATTCAAATCCTGTGGAATCGGCCGATGTCACGATACGGAAAACATCCATCTCCCTGGGCGGAATGACGAGGGGCTTGTGCGTCTGCCTGTCGACATACACATAAAAGCGGTTGTATTCCGTGCTTCGCAGGCGCAGGACGGTCTTTTCTTCGGTATGCAGGAAAATGTAGGCCGGCATAACCTTCTGGGCATAATAATCTACGCCCTGTTCGTCAAGCCTGTTTTTGACGGCCTCGACGCGGTTCCAGAAGACCTTTATAGCGTACCAATTCAATGTTTCGTCCATCTGAGTTTCAAATATACATTTTTTTTTATTATATTTGTTGGACAGACGCAACTATCAACAAAAACTTATACGTTATGAATCACAATCGCATTGTAACCGGCGTACTTACGGCCCTGACCGTACTCGCGCTGGGAGTATTCACGTTGTCGGTCAGTTCGTGCAAGCACGG
>JAFZBM010000145.1 GCA_017561765.1 Bacteroidales bacterium
GCATTCATTATCCCGGTTTCACCGACACCGTCCTCCGTCCCGGCGAAACCTACACCCACACCTGCTTCTACCGTTTCAGCTGTCGATAGATTCTGCGGCACAGCCTGCTATACTGTACCCGGGAGCCGTGGCCGCCCGTGGCCACGTGAACGGGAGGGGCCCACGCCTGCGTGGGAGGGATGAGCGAAGCGAAGATCCCGGGTACAGTAAAGCAGGCTGTGCCGCAGAATCTATCGACAGCTGAAACGGTAGAAGCAGGTGTGGGTGTAGGTTTCGCCGGGACGGAGGACGGTGTCGGTGAAACCGGGATAATGAATGCTGTCGGGGTATTTCTGGGTTTCAAGGGCAAGGGCGCCGCGGTAAGCTATTGCATTGCCGAACTTGTCGACCGTCTTGCCGTCACCGAAGAAATTGCCGCTGTAGAACTGCAGCCCGGGCTGGTCGGAAAGCACCTCCAGGAAACGTCCGCTCTGCGGCTCATAGACAGTGGCGTCCAGAGTGATTTCTTCCCCGTCTGCCCTGTCTATCACCCAGTTGTGGTCATATCCGTGGCCGAATTGCAGCTGCTCGTCATCGGCACCGATGCGCTCCCCTATCGTGTGCGGCTCGCGGAAATCCAGAGGGCTGCCGTCAAGCTGCACAATCTCGCCGGTAGGAATCAGTTCGGCATCGACCGGAGTGGTACGTGAGGCATTGATCACCAGCACATGGTCCAGGATATCACCCTGCCCGCTTCCCTTCAGGTTGAAGAAAGGATGGTGAGCAAGGTTGATCAGCGTAGGCGCATCCGTTTCAGCGCCGAATTCCACCTTGAGGGCGCTGTCGGAAGTCAGCGTATAACGCACGCTGATGGTCTTGTTGCCGGGAAATCCGCCAAGGCCGTCGGGATGCAGCACCTGCATCATGATGCTGCTGTCGTTGCATTCCGACACCTCCCACACAAGGTGGTCAATACCCTTGAAACCTCCGTGCAGGGTGTTGTTGCCATCGTTCTTATCCAGATTATAAACCGCTCCGTCAAGTTCGAAGGACGCGCCGCCTATACGGTTGGCCACCGGGCCAGGGCTGGAGCCGAGGAAACGCTCGCCGGGATTGTTGACATAATCATCAAGAGTGCCGTAGCCTATTACCACATCGGCCATACGGCCCTTGAGGTCCGGAACCCAAAGGCTGACAACGCGGGCGCCGTAGTTCGTAACCTGAGCTGTAAGCCCGCCGCCGGAAATGGTATAGAGCGATACCGGTTTCCCCTCTATTTCGGATTCAAAAGCGGAGGCGGGAATCAATTTTATGGTTTGAGGGGCGCAAGCGGAAATGACCACAAGCGCCAAAAGCGGAAGGAAACGTCTCATAGAAACTTTTTATGCTTGAATGTCAACCAAATACCTACGACAAGGAACACCATCAGCAAGGCAATGGCCGGCCAAGCCCACCACTTGTCGGCAAAAGGCAGGGTGACATTCATGCCGTAGAAACTGGCCACGAGCGTCGCGGGCATCAGGAGCAGGGAGATAAGGGTGAATATCTTCATTATCTTGTTCTGCTCCAGGTTGATAAGACCAACCACGGTATCCTGAAGGTACTCCAGTCTCTCGAACGCGAAATTGGTATGGTTGATCAGGGAGGCAATATCCTGCAATATGACTGACAGATCCTCCTTGAGGTCGGAATTCTTGGGACAGCGCTTGCTCTTCATTATATTGGACACCAGGCGCTGCTTGTCCACTATGTTCTCCCTTACGAACATCGCATTTTCCTGCAGCTGGTTGATATCCAGAAGGAATTCCTCGTTTATATCTTCCTGCTGGTTTATACGCTTGCTGAACAGGGAAACGTCTTTTGAGATAAGCTCCACGATATCGGCATCCAGATCGACACGCTTGTCCATAATCTCCACGAATATGGTAAAACCGTCGGGGAACTGGTCGGGAAGCGCCTGTATCTTACGCTGCAAAGTATCGAAAGAACGGAGCGGAATCTCCCTGAGGGTCGCCAGGATCTTGTCGGTCAGGATGAAGGAGACGGGATCCATAAGCATCTCGTCGTCAGCGGGAGAAAGGAAATTGGTATTGGCGTAAATGGCCTTGTCGTCTTCGGAGAAACGGGAGGAGCTCTCAATCTCCTCCGCCTGGGCACGGCTCTGAATTTCTATGTCCAGAAACGCTTCAGTAGCGCGTTTCTCCTCACCGCTCGGGGAGATGAGGTCAATCCAGAGTACGTTGTCCCTGCCTATTGTCGCAAACTTGCTCTCGGTTTGCGTGAGACGGATCTCAGCGCCGTCGCGGTAGAAAATCCTGATCATCCTGCCTTCCTTTTTGTCCCGGCACACGTGTCGGAAGGGGTTGAACTTAGGTGTTAGCGCTGCAAAGGTAAAAATATTTTTTTACAAAAAAAGTCCGGCGCTGTCCTGCACCCCAAAAAATTGGGGAAAAGGGGTGCAGGACGGCACCGGACTTTTTATAAAAATGTTGTTCTAACGGGCCTTGCCGTTGGAGCCGAGCACGTTGATTATTTTGTGCATGTACATCTTCTTCATCTCCTCGCGGGCAGGCTTGAGATACTGCCTGGGATCGAAATGGCCGGGGAACTCGTCGAAGTGCTGACGGATGGCGGCGGTCATTGCCAGACGGCTGTCGGAATCGATGTTGATTTTGCAGACGGCGCTCTTTGCTGCCTTGCGGAGCTGCTCCTCGGGGATACCGATGGCATCGGGGAGCTTTCCGCCGTGGCTGTTGATGATGTCAACATACTCCTGGGGAACGGAAGAAGAGCCGTGAAGCACGATGGGGAATCCGGGGAGCTTCTTCTCGATGGCCTTGAGCACGTCGAATGCCAGGGGCGGCGGAACGAGCTTGCCGGTCTTGGGATCGCGGGTGCACTGCTCGGGCTTGAATTTGTAAGCGCCGTGGCTGGTGCCGATGGAGATGGCGAGGGAGTCGCACTTGGTCTTCTTTACAAAGTCGATGACATCCTCGGGCTTGGTGTAATGGGACACTTCGGAGGAAACTTCGTCCTCAACGCCGGCAAGGACGCCAAGTTCGGCCTCCACGGTCACGTCATGCTTGTGGGCATAGTTCACGACCTTGCGGGAAAGGGCGACGTTCTCATCGTAAGGAAGAGCGGAACCGTCGATCATGACGGATGAGAAACCGAAATCGACACAGCTCTTGCAGAGTTCGTAGCTGTCACCGTGGTCGAGGTGAAGAACGATCTGGGGGCGCTTCCAGCCAAGTTCCTTGGCATACTCCACTGCTCCCTGGGCCATATAGCGGAGGAGAGTCTGGTTGGCGTAGTTGCGTGCGCCTTTGCTCACCTGGAGGATGACCGGGGACTTGGTCTCGGCAGAGGCCTGGATGATGGCCTGCAGCTGTTCCATGTTGTTGAAGTTGAATGCGGGAATGGCGTAACCGCCCTTTACGGCCTTGGCGAACATCTCACGGGTGTTCACAAGACCAAGATCCTTAAAAGAAACTTTCATAATGATATAATACTATAAAACTAACGTTCTTTCAAATCGTGCAAAGTTAACAATTCTTTTCGACAAAAGGAAAAGATTTGCTATATTGCAGCGTTAAAGTTCCGGCAGTGCCGTACCTCCGGGGACTTTTTCCCGGGTTTGATGTCCCCGGAGGTACGGTAC
>JAFZBM010000146.1 GCA_017561765.1 Bacteroidales bacterium
CGTATTGGACGAAATAATCAATAGCCGCCTTCATTGCTCCCGGGCCACCTTTTTTTGCATCTTCCTCTGAATCATACATGTTACCCCAGCTATTGCTGGCAATGACAGCACCATGGTCGGCGGCCCAGATCATCGCGTTTTGGGCATCACCTTGCAGGTCAACTTCAGGATCGCTGGTAGGCATGAAAATCGCGCATGACATGATGCGGACACCGCCTTTGCCGTCCAGGCCACCGGCAATACCACTGATTCCTATGCCATTATTGTTGATTGCACCAATCACTCCCGCACAGTGCGTACCATGGTCGCCAGGGTAGATAGTATAGCCTTCGTAGCCATAGACAAAACTCTTGCTGCCGTTTTCGCTGGCAGGGACCATGATGTCGGCGAGATCGGGATGGTCCATCTGCACGCCGTGATCAATTACGGCCACAATCACGTTAGAGGAGCCACCGGTGTAGTTCGCCCAAACCGGCTCCACATTGATATCGCAGCCCGCCAAGGAATTCTCCATGGAACCGTCGTTCGCAAGTGCCCATTGTCTCGAAGCATAGGGGTCGTTGAAATATGACTCCGAAACAATTCGACGCTCCGGCTCGGCAGACAGTATGCCGTCCAGCGCGGAGAAATCCAGCGCCGCCTTGGTAGCGGGAGCAGCAGCGGAATTGTAACTCACGCGGAACCAACGATGCAGACCGGCCTTGCGATGGCGCGGCTCCCACTCTCCGGCATCCGGGAAAACCCGCTCGACACGCGTCACGCCCATTCCGACAAAGGCGGAATTCAAGGCGGAGGATTTGGTGTTTAAGGAGCCGCTGGCCAGCTGGCAGGCCAGTTCTTCGGAGTCTTCAACAATAACGACACCGGGAATCACGGAAGATTCCTGGTTTTGGCTGAACACAGCTTCCGGAGCTGGCTCCGGAATGGAATTATCCTGAAGCGCGGACGTACAACCTGCCAGCAGCAACAGGGCGAACATAATCTTTTTCATGTCACAAATTTAGAAAAAAAAGAGCCCGCACGCAAACGTGCGGGTTCTTTTTATAAGCATTCGATTCGGAGATTATCCTACTCAAGGGCTTCACCCCAGTAAATCTCAAGCGTGGTAGTCACACCCCACCAGGAGAAGCTGCCATTGTTGTAATTCAGAATCGGATAATAGCAGATATTAACAATACCCGGCGCAACGAGCTTATTCTTGGCCGTGCTCGCCGCATCCTTACGCTGGGAAGGATGGAGCATGTGCGTCGTTCTTCCGGAGAACTGAATCGGCAGATTGAGAATCTTATCGCCGCCCCAGCTGACCTGGCCTTCATCCGAAATGGTGAACTCGATATAATCCATGCCACCCACGTAGGTAAGGCCGGCCGCCTCAACGGAGGCCTTGTCCCAAGGGTTCATCAGGCGGTAGGTCTCGGTTCCGTCCGGGGCTTTGAGCAGCGTACGCTCGACGTAGTCTTCCAGCCACCAATCATCATAGACCACAGCCAGGCCCAAGTTCTGCCAAGCCTTCTTGGCAGCAATCGGGAAAGCGACCGCACGATACTGGGAGGCATACTCAGCCGAAGCAAGTTCGACAGAGATATTGTAGATGGTCTCAGGAACGAGGTCATCGTAAGAGTAAGTCACCGTGGCATAGGCAGTTGCCTGGCCTGCGTCGAAGTGGAGAGAGGAATTCTCGAGCGTGAAGATGCCAGAGGCATCATCGAGGAAGATGTTGACATCCATCGCATCGGTCACCTTATTGCGGGTGAACGGAACCAGGATATCCGCACCATCGGCTTCGATTTCGCGCGGCGCGTTGATATCAGCACCGACGTAGGTCTTGTTCTCCTCGGGATCGGCCGGCACATAGTCCGAAGTCTTCGTACAAGCGGCAAAAGACAGACCGATGGCGAGAATAGAAATCGCTTTAGAGATATTATTAAATTTCATATCACTACCTTTTTAAAACTTAGAACTTAGTCGTGACGTTCGTAACCTTTCCGGTCGGATCCGGGTTATTGAGCGTCGTCTTGACACCGTCGATCTCGGTAACCACCTCATCTTCAGCGCTGATATAGTCGTTGTTCTCGAGTTCGCTGTTCGGAATCACGAAGTTCCAGTACGGGCTGACTTCCTCGATATCGTACTTCATCGTATCGTGGATGACGTTGGAGCCCTTGTACCAGGTCTTCATACCCGGACGGATACGCTTAGCGTCGAAGAAACCGACACCTTCGCCCAGGAACTCGACGCGCTTCTGGAAGAGCACCTCCTCCTGGAAGTTCTTGACAAAGCCCTCGCTGAACGTAGAGGCAGCCTTCGCGTAGGAATAACCCGGATCGCGATAAGTCTTCATGAAGTTCTCGAGCAGCTCGATACCGGCGCTCTCGCCCTGGCTCATGCCGACGGCCTCAGCCTCGATGAGATACATTTCCTCAACGCGCATAATCGGCCAGTCAACGGCACCACCGACGGAGTAGGTCTGCCAGTCTCCCGATTTGCAGCGAATCTTCAGGCTGAGGTAATCCGGGAGTTTTTCGAAAGGATAGTCCTTCAGGAAGCCCGCCTGATCACCCCACTCATAGTAGGAAGCCGGATAGGTCTTGCGGTCCGGATCAATGAAGGAACGCTTGCGGAAATCGGAACGGTTCAGACGGTTGTAAATCCAAGCATGAACGGCCAGATGGGTAAGAGAGTTGTAGCCCCAGTCAGCCTCGCCGGCAAGGAAACCGGTCGGGTTGCAAAGGTTACCCATGTTATTACCGGAGATGGAATAGTACCACATCCAGGAATTGTTGCCGTTAGCGTCGCAAAAAGCCGTCTTGGGATCGTGCCACTGAGCCTCGGTCAACGGAGTCTTGTTGGAGGCGTTGATCGCCATGCGAGCATACTTCGCAGCGTTGGCATAATCGAGCATTGCCATATACATACGAGCTTTGAGGCCGTACACTACGGCGATGCCGGGATAACGGTTGGACGTCGGTTCGTAGTCAGCGAGCAGTGCCTCAGCCTTGTCGAGGTCGGAGAGCACAAAAGCAGACATGGCCTCTTTCGGAGCACGTGCAGTCTTGTACTCGGTCTCTTCCTCGGCGCTGGACACGATGATCGGACCGGTCAGGCCTTCCACCTTGGACACATCGGTGTACTTGTTGGGGGCCGGGAGATACATGTTATAGATGTCATGATACATCAAGGCGCGGTAGACATACGCGGTGCCGAGATAAATCTTCTGGTCAGCATTTAACTCGTCCAAAGCGGCCAGCGGGCCAATGATGTCATTCGCACTTTTGATGATCTTATAGAGCGACATGTACGGAACAGTCTGACGATTGTTGTTCGCGTTCATGACATAACCGAACGCACCGCAGTAACCGCACCACCAGTCGTAACCGATTGTGGCGGAGTTGTTGACCAAGTCGTTGGTCATACGGGCATACGTGATAAGCAGACCAGCGTAGGAGATATCATACTCCAGCTGGTTGCTGCTGCCGAAGAAGAAGTACGGCTGATAAGCCTGCGCGACCATACCGTCCACGGAGCCTTTCATAGCTGCAGAAGACTCGGCCATCTGCTCGGAGGTAGCGGCACCTTCAAGCGGGAAAGTTTCCTTGATGCAACCAGGCAGAACAGAAACAGCGGCAGCCGCTACAAGCAGGGAAATTATTGTTTTTTTCATAAAATAATCCTCCTAACAATTAGAATTTAAGCGTAATACCACCGGAGAACGTTCTCATCGGAGCGTAGTTGGTAGCAGTGGTCGCAGAAGAGAAGCTCTGACGAGGGTCGAATCCCTTGCGGGCGGACCAGTAGAAGACATTCTCGACAGCGAGGTAGAGTCTCAGGGAGCTGATATTAATCTTGGAAGTCAGGTGCTCCGGGAAGGTGTAACCGACGTCGACGTTCTGCAGATTCAGGTAGGAAGCAGAAGTCAGGAAACGCGTAGACATCGAGTTGGTGTAGGAATCACCATACTGGAAGCGCGGGATATTGGAATTCTTGTTGTCCGGCGTCCAGGCGTTGGCCAGATCCTTATGGTAGTTGTAACCGGTCTGGCTGGAGGTCGGGCTGTACATGAAGCGCGCGTAGGTGCTGTC
This sequence comes from Bacteroidales bacterium, assembly GCA_017561765.1. GTDB lineage: Bacteria > Bacteroidota > Bacteroidia > Bacteroidales > UBA932 > Cryptobacteroides. Next base: position 4,080 of record JAFZBM010000146.1, read on the forward strand.
GTACTGCCAACCGCCAATCTGGTAGGTGAAGTTGATGGCGAAGTCAAAGCCATAAGCACGGAAACTGGTACCGAAGCCACCGAAGACCGGGGCGAGGGTCGACTTGTTCGTAACGTACTTAGTAGCCTTGGAATACTCATCAGTGGTCTCACGACCCGTAGGCTTGCCGTTATCGTCAAGGATGTCCTTATACCAGAGAGACTTACCCGTGGTCGGATCCACACCCGCGAATTCGTAGGTGTACCAGGTGTACATCGGAGCGCCTTCAGCGATGAAGAAATTGCTGCTGGTGAAACCTTCGTAGGCGTTGCCCTCAGCGTCGTAGTGAACGGAATCCTTCACATTGTCTGCAAGGTAAGCAACATTGTTCTTCAGGTAGGACACGTTCAGGTTGAAGTCCCACTGGACGTTACGCGTATTGATGATGCCGAAGCTGAAATCACCTTCCACACCAAGGTTGTTCATGTCACCGACATTCTTGTAGAGGGAGCTGTAACCCTGGGAAGGAGCCACCGGAGTCGGGAAGAGCATGTCCGTGGTCTTGCGATTGAAGAACTCGATGCTACCGGTGATGCGGCGGCGAAGAGCGGAAAACTCGATACCGGCGTTGATATTGGTGTTGGTCTCCCAGGTGATCTCCGGGTTACCCTTGGAGTCGAAGATCGTAGAGACCTCGCCATCAGACGGGACAATGCTGAAAATATCCGTGTAGCGGTAGGAACCGATGGAATCGTTACCCTGGCTACCGATGGAAGCTTTCACCTTGAACTCGTCAAGCCAAGAAGCGCTGAACCAGTTCTCCTTGCTCATGATCCAGGCAGCACCGACGCTCCAGAAGTTACCCCAACGGTGATCCGGGTGGAAGCGGGAAGATGCGTCACGGCGGAAGGAGCCGGAGAGGAAGTAACGGTCAGCGTAATCGTACTGAACGCGGGAGAAGAAACCCTCGTTGTTGTAGTGGGTCTGGTAGGAGGAAGCCTCCTGGCCGTCCACGACAGCACCGTCAAGTTCTTTGTTGGACTGAGAGAACATGTGGCTCTTGGAACCACCCACATAGTAGTACTTGTTGCTGTAGTACTCATGACCGAGGAGGACATTCAGGGAATGCTGACCAAAGTCACGGGTGTAGTTGAGGAGCTGCTGGGTATTCCAGGCATAGCTGCGGCTGTGGCTGACGCTCACGGTACCGCCCGTGGTACGGAACTGGCCGTAGTACGGGTTGTACACATAGTTGGAACGGGTCTCGTCGAGCGTGGCGGAAGCGTTGACCGTCAGGGTCAGGCCCTTGATGATGTCAACGTCAATATAACCCTGCGCGGAAAGGGCGTTACCCTCAGAGTTGCGGGTATTGTAACGAGTGGCAAGGATCGGGTTGGCGTCAGTGATGAACGGACGGGAAGTGCCCGGGATACCACCGGTGTTCAGGTTACCGTTACCATGATCGAGAACGGCGATACCGTTCACATCGTAGTACTGGGAGCCATCGGCGTTGCGGATATAGAGAGGATAGATCGGGGCAATCTGGGAAGTGTAGGCCCAGATGTTGCCGGTGCTACCGTCGCTACCGTTGTTGCCGAGGGAGTTGAAATTGAACTTGGTATAGGACATGTTGGCACCGACCTTCAGCCAGTCCTTGGCCTGATAGTCAGCCTTCAGACGTGCAGCCAGACGCTTGTGGTCAGACTTCTCGGTAATACCGTTGTTGTCCAGATAGCTCAGGGAGGAATAATAGGTCAAACGGTTCTGCGCACCAGAGACGGTGAGCGTGTACTCCTGACGGAGGCCCTTGCGGTACACCTCGTTCGCCCAGTTGTCGGACTTCACCAGGAAGTCACCGAGCTTGTAACCTTCGGTAGCGTTCGGGTTGAACTTGCCGTTACGGCCGATGGCGTACTCGCCTTCAGGGAACGTGTAAGTCTGATAACCCAAACCACCGACAGTGACGTCGAACAGGTTGTCATTTGCACGCATATAAGCCTCGTTGGCCGTCAGATTGAGACCGTCGGCAGCAGTATAGTAGTTATACAGAGCTTTGTAGTGCTGCTCGTAGTAAGCGCGGGGATCCGAGAAGGTCTCGTACTCCTGGAGAGCCTTGGTGTTGAAACCGACCTTCGCGTCGAGGGAGATGACAGCCTGACCAACCTTACCCTTCTTGGTGGTGATCATGATAACACCATTGGCACCGCGGGCGCCATACAGGGCGTTGGAAGCCGCATCCTTAAGAACGGTCATGGACTCGATATCGCTGGGGGCGATATTGTTCATGTCGCCGTCAAAAGGCACACCGTCCACAACAATGAGAGGATCCTTACCGGCATTGATAGAGGAGATACCACGCACGCGGATCGTAGACGTGGAACCAGGGGCGCCGTTGGAAGAAACCAACTGGACACCAGCCACCTGGCCAGCGAGGGCGTTCGTGGCGCTGGCGACCTGCGAGAGAGAGAGTTTCTCATCGCCGAGCACCTTGGCGGATCCGGTAAAGGCTTCCTTCGTGGACTTACCGAAGGCCACAACGATGGTCTCGGAAAGCATCTCGGTGTCAGCCTCGAGGACGACATCGATGACGGCACGTCCGGACACAGGAACCTCAACGGTCTTGAAACCAAGACAAGTGAAGACGAGGGTGCCATTGGACGGGACAGAGATACGATAATTACCGTAAGAGTCCGTCATCGCATAGGTGGCTGTGCTGCCCTTAAGCTGCACCGCTACACCTGTAACAGCATCTCCGTTGCTCTCGCTGACGACGCCGGAAACCTGCACATTCTGTGCGGCAAGCGTCACGCCAAGCAGCACGAACAAGGTGCTGAAGAACAGTTTTGCTTTTTTCATAAGCACTTAACTTTAATTAAACAATAAACTATACTTAACCTGTTTTTAGTTTCTGTCTCGGTTGCCAAGGAAACAATCGTTTGGTTGGCATTAGGCAATAAACGGGCGCAAGGTCGCAATAATTTTTTACAATTCCAAATTCGTAATCGTGTAACGAATTGAGCCTATGAGCGAATTACACCCCAAAATCGGAAGAATCGGTGAGTTTTGAAGATTTTGAATTTCGGATTGAAAGCAATTTTCAAAAATTCCTTTCAAACAATAATATTGAATTTTTTTAATTGGATCGGCCCCTACCATTAACACGTTGATTTAAAACGCTTTGGCTGCCGATTCCAAAGGAGGCTGTCACCGACTTTCCGGGGTAACAATCCTGAATCTGGGCCGCTCCAGCGGCAACTTTTGCGCCGGCCGGCGCGTTGGCCGTGCGGGAGCCTGCGCTTGGCGAATTACGGAATTC
>JAFZBM010000147.1 GCA_017561765.1 Bacteroidales bacterium
ACCTCCGCCGCTGGCCAGATCGACTTCCTCTGCGCCCCGCCCGTCCTCGACCGCAGCCGCTCTGCCGACTCCGGCCGCTTCCCGCTGGACTTCAGCAAGCACCGGATGACGCAGGTGGAGTTCTGGTTTGCCTACAAGGGGGATTTGTATGTCGATCCCGGCAACGTGAATAATTTCGAACAGGCCCGCGTGACGGGAATTGAAATACAGGATGTAGTCGGTTCGAAATACCTGTATTTCACGGAGAATACGCCCGGTAATCCCGTTTGCTCGTGGAGCGATTCTGTCTCTCCCGCGGATATGATGGACGCCGTTGCGCCACTCCCCACGGCCACCTATCGGCTGGTAAGTGCCGACAATGCGGAGCTGGTTACCGGAGTTCCCGCCAGCCTGGAGGATATCGAAGATCCGGGCAGCGCGTTCAAACATATCAATAACACCGCGAATGGCCGCCTTTACTTGCTCCCGCAGGTTCTGGCCGCAGGCGCCAAACTGAGAATCGAGTATGCGGTGATGAATATATATGCAGGTTCCCGGATTACGGAAACGGTGTCCTGGAACTTGTCCGCCGGCTCCGTCACGGAGTGGCCGGAGGGCAAGGTGGTGCGCTACTTCATAACCCTTGATCTTCCCGCACGCGGCATCGTAAGCGTAAATAGTGTAATTATCCCCTGGGAAGACTCCGGGAATCCGTATTACGAACAAGAATTGATCTATTGAGACGGATGATGAAACGAAGCTCCTGGCATATTGTTCTGGCAGCGGCCGCTTTCCTGGCGATGGCGGCGTGTTCGAAACAGGCTCCGGTTGAGGAGCGAAGCGCTGTCGTGGAAATCCGGGCTGCCATCGACGCCGCACCCGGGGCGACCAAGGCCATCATCACGGGGACGACCTTCCCCAACTGGGCCGGTCAGGAGAACGATCCTACGGGGACTTTCGGCATTTTCTCCTGCGTGCACGAGGACGTGCCGTCCGAATATGCTGCCCACAAGCCCGCAACCTACAATGCGCGGGGCTACAAGACCAGTGCCGGCTTGCGCTACCATTATGTCGCTACGTCGGGCAGCGGGTCGCTGGAAGGAGAGTACTCGAACCGCTTCATCCTGACGCAGCGCAAGGATGACAAGACGGCGGACCTGTATGCCTATGCGCCGTGGACGGCGGGAGCCTGGGCGAGCGGTCCGACGGCCATCCCGTTCGAAACGGCGAAGCAGTGGGACTGGATGTACGCCGTGGAGAACGACCGGCCCTATCTGACGCCCATCGACGGCGACGACAAAGAAAACAGCGATCTGGATCCTGCCGGATCCAACCTGAAAGCCGCGTTCTATTTCCGCCACGTGATGGCGCGGCTCGATTTTAAATTCAACCTGCAGCATGCCCCCACCTGGTACGATGTTTCCCTGGTCTCCGTGACCCGCTCGGACGGGGCGCACCTGTATGCTTCCGGCACCTTCAATGCCATCACGGGTGCGCTGCAGAGCCTGACGGAGGCAGACAGCATCTCTCCCGCTGTCTCGTTCGTCCGGATCAACTCGACCGACGAATACGTGATCCGCGTCCTGCTGGTGCCGGAGACGTTCGGAAGTGACGAAAAACTGACTTTTAATTTCCGGGCGAACGGTGCGAACGGCCAGTTGCTCCAGCCCTTCGTGCTGACACGTGACCGCGTCGCACATGGCGACGGCATTACCTACGGCCTTAAGGCCGGCTATACCTATACCTATCACTTCACGCTGGATAATTATGTCCTCTTCGACGGCTTTACGGTTGATGAGACCTGGACGACGCCGACCGAAGACCTGAGACCTGTAGATATTTAAGTTTCGATGAGATTGCGGTTCTGCCGACATATTCCCCGCCTGCTTGCCCTGATGTTCCTGCTTCAGTGCCTGCTGGCTGCGTGCCGCCGCGAGCCGCTTCCGGAGCCGGAATGCGACGGGTTGGTGATGCTGAGCCTGGACACCAAGGCGCCGGGCGATCCTCGCACCTTCCGCGTGGCCCTGTTCGACTGGAACGACGAGTTCACGGGCCGGACCGGATCCTATTGCACGACCACGCAGGCGCACACGGACGCCAACACCGGTACGACACGTACATGGCTCAATCCCTGCCGGGTGAATGACGCCGGAACGGCGATGAAGGACGGGTCCACGGAAGCTGCGGCAGATCTCTCGGACGCCGATACAGGTGGCCAATGGGGCCTGCGCTGGGGCGGTTATGTCTCCAATAATCCTTCCTGGCCCTGGAACGTATCGCTGGCAGTCGTGTCGCCGGCCGTTCCCGTTCATCCGGAGCCGGCCGCCCCGTCGGAACCGATGTACGCGTACGTCAACTGGACGCCCGGGGCGGCCCTCTTTATCAGCGACCCGGCCGGCGCGACTTTCACCGGTACCTGGCTGGACGGGGAGTACGTGTACACCTCCTCCACGAAGGTTCCCGCCCTGAGGGAGCGCCGCGCCTCGGTAACCGTCCATATTGAATGTGGCGATCTGGACGAAGGATATGTCCAGTCCGTCACGTTGACCAACCATATCACGTCCGCCCGCTATTACCTCATGGAGAAGACGCCATACGCGAGGGGATTCTCCTATGCCGACGGACATTTTACCACGGCCGGCGAGGTCCTGTACGATTGCGGAGCCGGAGATCCTCAACATCTGGAGAAGGCAAATGGCGACTACTGGAACTCGGCGATGATCTATTTCCCGGAAGCCGCTTACTCCGAGAATTCGCTGGAATCCATTCGACCGGAGTTCATTGTCATGCTGGGCAGCGACAAGGCGAAGCCGTTCAAGGCCCGTGTCGTGTTGAACCAGGACCTGACTGCGATGACGCATTACACGCTTTCGCTTCGGATCTCCAAGGCCATCGTGTATGCGACGCTGACTGCATCGGCCACGTGGGATGCCGGCGGTACGATGACAGTTCTGGACGAACCGTCCGACAATGTGGGATCGTTCTCGCTGGAGGCTGCCTGGAATGATGGCGGCTCGCACGATGCAACGGATGTAGTAACTACGCCTTAAAGACAATTCGTGAAAATGAAAGCAAGATATACAATAGTTTTTCTGCTCGCCCTCCTGGGTGCCTGCACCCGGTTGGAGCCCGCTGACCCTCATTCCGGCACCTCTGGCGGCCATTCCGGGCTCAACCCGGAAACGCTCGTCCCCGTGACCCTTTCCCTTGATGTCGCCACTGTCGAGGAAGGTATGCCCGGGACCAAATCCGACATCTACTATGAACCGGAAGACCCCGACTTCGACACCGATGATGCCATCAAGACCGTCCTGCTGCTGCAGTTCGACGGTACGGGCAAGGATGCGGAGCTGGTGGGCCAGCAGCAGTACTTCGACCACTGGCCCCTGAATTCGGGAGCCGGCGAGGGCTTCGCCCTGGTGGCGAAAAACAGTGCCCAGACGGTGATTGTTCTCGCGAACACCTTCGGCTATCTTACACTTACAGACCATACCACGCTGGGCAATTTCCTGGAAAACGAGAATTTTAAGGAGATCTCCACCCTGGCGGGTGTGTGGCACGAAGTCGTGGACGGGGGTGACAATATGTATTACCTGCCGATGGGCGGCCATGTGAAACTGGCCTCGGTGACCGCTTCCACCAATGTCAACCTGACCCTCAGGCGCAACTGCGCCAAGGTTATCATCAATATCACGAATGCTGCATATAACAAGACGGGCGATAATCAAGTCATTATCGAGGACGTCCGGATCTGCAATGTGAACATGAAGCATTATTATGTGACGGATTTCACTACGGCTGGCGATGCCGATCCTTTCAACTTCGAAGACACGTATTCCAACCTGACGCCGATGCGTTTCGATGCGCCGGAACAGACGGGCTCCTCCTATAACGATGGTGCGCAGCATACGCTGACCTATTACCTCCCGGCCAATTTGCGGGGCGAAGGCGCCAATACCACCAGTTCCCAGAAAAACAAGAATCTGGGCGCACCGCTGGGCGCCACCTGCTTCAAGATCTACGCGCACTACGGCGACAACGAGAACCCGATCGTCTATACCTACTACCTGGGCGGGAACCTGACCAACGACTTCAACCTCAAGCCCAATACCAAATACACCTACAACATCACCATCAGCGGCAAGGGCACGCCTGCTAACGACTACCGGATCGCCGACCTGGGCGACAGGACGGAGTTCAAGGTCGATGCCAACTGCTATATGCTCCTGCCTCCGGACCGTGCGGACAAGAGTATCACGTACACCATTCCTGTGCGGCGCGCGATGGTGTTCTGGAATGCGCCGGGCGTGGGCCTTGGCGTATATGGCGCCTCCGGCGGCGATAACGAAGTGCTAACGCTGCAGGAGAATACGGTGTGGAAGGCTTCTTTCGTGTGGAACAGGATCTATGACGGGCTGGCGCTGGCTTCCGAGAGCGATCTGCTGGTCGGCTCGGTCGACGACGGAACTGGGAAATATGTCTTCTCCGGCAAGGGTTTCGACCCGGATTATTCCGGCGCAGCCATCGACGGCCACAATCCGCATTTCCGGATCAAGGTGAAGAGCGGGATGAAGGGCGACGCCCTTGTTGCGCTTAAGAACAGTGCCGGCGTTATCCTCTGGAGCTGGCACCTCTGGGTTACGGATTATGACCCGGACGTGGAGATGACCCCCGTGAGCGGGACCTATGTGTATCCCGTCGCCGGCGGGGCGCTGCACCGCTATTCCGGCACGATCTGGGGGGCCGGGCAAGCCTACGAGAACGCCTTCATCATGGACCGCAACCTCGGTGCCTTGTCAAGTTATGGTGAAATCGGTGACACTCGCGGTGCCTGGTACCAGTTCGGCAAGAAGGACCCCGAGCCGGCAGGTGCACCTATCTCACATAATAGCGCAACGGCTGATGTCCTCAAAGCCATCCACAATCCTACCGTGCACTACTCGGGATGGTGGCAGAATACCAGTCTGGGAAGCGTGGAGAGCCCATGGAATGACCCCAAACTCATCGGCGGGACGGGTCACGGCGGCGACAACTGTGAGCCGGACAAGTCCATCTATGACCCCTGCCCGCCCGGGTGGAGAGTCCCGGTTTACGGTGTCTGGAGCAATTTCTCTTCGGATAATTCGGAATGGTTTTCATCGCCGGGCGGCCGATACTACTATCCCGAAGGGGATCCCGCCAACGGCCGCATCTGGTACCCGGCCGCCGGCCGCCGGGTTCATCATGGTTTAGTTATAGACGGTGTCGGCACCGATGGCTACTATTGGACTGCTACGCCGGTTTCCGGAAGTCAAGCCCACTACTTCCGCTTAAATGCGGGAGGCGTTGCTGCGACGTACAATATGGAACGTTATTTAGGGCTTTCCGTCCGCTGCATCCGCCTCTAATACACCACCCCGTACTAAACCCCCTTGGCTTCTGTGGGTGGTTTCCCCCACAGTAGTGCCCGCCACCTTGGCTACTGTGGGTGGTTTCCCCCACAGAAGTGCCCTTTTTGTCAGCTACTGTGGGTAGAGATTCCGGATCGAGTCCGGAATGACGAAAAAAGGCGCCTTACAGCGCCTTGATTTGTTCTTCGGAAAGTTTTGAATACCTCATGATTTTTTCTAGAGGCTCCTTGTCTGCCAACATCATTTTGGCAACTTCGATGTGTGTATCCTCTCGCCCCGCCTGGTAATTGGCGGTCGCAATGTCTTCCTTTTCGATGTCTGATATCATGGCCCTGAAATATTGCAGTTGTTCCTTCCCCGGGAGGGCGCTGGTGCGGGAGGCCTCGAGGACCTTCTTCATCCGCTCCGGTATCCCCTTGGGGTTCAGCGCAAATGTACGCATATTTTTCAATAAATGGAACCATTGCTCCTTGGGATTCAGCGTGTCGAAGGAGTTCTTTGCCAGTCGCGGCAGCTCGCAGAAATTCAATGAGATATACTCGCCGTACAATTCTCCCGTCTCCTGCTCGCGCAGTTCGTAGGTGTAGACGATCTTGCCCGGCGGGCAGTCCGTGTGCTGCATCTTGAAGTTGACGAAGCAGACCACATAGACAGCATGAACCTCTGTGTACTTCTCGCTCCGTTTCAACTGTTTTACGAAATTGGCGGCACCGTAATAGGCGATGCGGTCTTTGAAACCCGTCTTCTTCTCCTGCTGCATCTCGACAATGATACGGCGGCCGTCACGGAGCTTGCAGATAACATCCATGATGATGTTCTTGTCGTCGGGGCGGAACTTGTCGATCTCGTTGGGCAGGGACGCTTCCACCATCAAGTCCATCTGAAGGATGTCGCGCAGGAGCATTTGCAGCAGGTCGAGATTGTTCCCGAAGACATGTTTGAACGCCCAGTCGCAGAGGAGGTCGAGGTAAGGTTTGTCGATGACGTCCCGGATGAGTTGCAGTTTCTCGGGTTGCGAGAGGGAGCGGTACTGCTCATATTCGTTGACGATGGCATAATAGAGGTCCAGCTGCGCCGGAGACATCTGGTCAGTGAGGGTTTGAATCTTTCGTTCCATACAAGCTTTTTTGCTTGCAAGGTCGATATAAAAGCAATACAGGGCTATGTGAATCGTATTTTTAACATTCTCAACCCCGAAATAGATATGATTCTTACGCGTTTCGCCTGATTCTTTCCGCCGCGAAAAAATAGTTTTTGCGACTTCCGGGAAATCTTGTTGCCTCCGCCATGCCGGCTACTGTGGATAAATCTCCCCACAGTAGTCCCTGCTTCCTTGGCTACTATGGGTAGATTCCCCCACAGTAGTGCCGGATTTGTCGATTATCAAATAAATTGCTATATTTGCATCACATCAAGGGTTCTGCCAGCGAGGCAGGACTCCTTTTTAGTTAACTGAACCAATTAGATAATATGTCCGAAACACA
>JAFZBM010000148.1 GCA_017561765.1 Bacteroidales bacterium
CCTCAGCGGAATGACCTACAGGGAGCACCTGGAGGACAATCTGAAGACATTCTGCAACTTCAAGCCCCTGAACGAAGAAGAATTCGCCCTTCTGGAGCAGATAGCCGACGAGCAGTCGCGCTTCCCTCTGGTAGGCTGCACCGGATGCCAGTACTGCATGCCGTGCCCCTACGGCATCAATATACCCGGTGTTTTCCGCTTTTACGACAAAAGCGTGGTGGAAGGGACCTTCGTCAAGGGACCGGAGCAGGAACACTACGCCCGGGCGAGGCGGCGCTATCTCCTGGAATACGACAAAGCCGTCGAATCAGCAAGGCAGGCGGACCATTGCATCTCATGCGGCAAATGCACTTCTTCCTGTCCGCAGCACATAAGAATTCCCCGGGAGTTAAAAAGAATTGACGACTATATTGAAAGTGTCAGACAGGACCTTCTTTAGTTTAAAATTTTGTTTTTTATAAAAATAATTGCGATATTGCGCGCTAATTCGGTAACTAAGCCTTAATGTGAAACTAAGATTAGTTAGTATATTTTATTGTTTAATTTAAAGTAATGCTTATGAAAAAAGCTAAACTGTTCATCAGCGCTTTGTTCCTTATGCTCGGCATGACGCTCTCCGCTCAGAACGTCACCGTCAAGGGTACGGTCAGAGACGCTTCGACCGGTGACGGCGTTCCTTTCGCTGCTATTCAGGTGAAGGGCACCAGCACAGGTATCGCCACGGATGCGAACGGTGTTTACAGCATGACCGTTCCTTCCAACGCTACGCTTGTTTTCTCCTCAATCGGTTACATCACCGAAGAGACGGCAGTAAACGGCCGCAGCGTTATCGACGTGGCCCTCAAGCCTGACACCGAGGTCCTTGAAGGGACCGTGGTCGTCGGTTACGGTTCCGCCAGGAAGGTGGGCAACCTCGTCGGTTCGGTTTCTACCGTCCGTTCCGACGTTCTCAAGAACGCACCCTCCGCTTCCGCCCTCGACAATCTGCAGGGCCAGGTCGCAGGTTTGAGCGTTCTGTCTTATTCCGGTGTCGCCGGTGATAACGCGGTCAGCATGCAGCTGCACGGCGTCGGTTCACTCGGTACCAGTTCCACTCCTCTCTTCGTTATCGACGGTATCCCTTCATCCAGCCGTTCCGTTATGGCTATGAACCCCAACGATATCGAGAGCATTTCCGTTCTGAAGGATGCATCCGCTACCTCCATTTACGGTTCCCGTGCTGCTAACGGTGTTGTTTACATCTCCACCAAGAACGGTTCCTACAACGAGCGTGCAACCGTTACCGTCCGTTCCCAGTATGGTGTTTCAACTCTTGCAAGCACCCGCCTCTATGAGAACATGATGTCAGCCGACGAACTCAAGGACTTCTGGATCCGTACCGGCCTCCACTCAGCACAGTGGATCAAGACCAACTACACCGACAAGGGATGGGATGCCGACACCCAGTGGTACAAGTACATGATGGATGTTATCAATCCTCAGTCCCAGAACGATGTCACCATCGAGGGCGGTGGCCAGAAGGTCGCTTATATGATCGGCGCCTCCCAGTTCTCCCAGAAGGGTTTCACCCCCGGCAACTTCTTCGACCGCTACACCCTGCGTTCGAATGTCCAGGCCCACCCTCTGAACTGGCTCAAGACCGGTGTCAACCTCAACCTCTCATTAGACAATACCCAGCAGAATGCATATTGGGGATCAGCCGCCAACGGTATGTCCAACAACACCAACGGTGGTCTCTCCTACCTCCTGCTTCCTTTCTATCCCGCAGTTGACGAGAACGGCGAGATGTACAAGGATCTCTTCCCCGGCATGAACCGTACCAACCCCCGCTTCATGGCCGAGAACGTCACCGACCAGTATGACCGCTACGGCGTCAACGGTAACGTGTATGTCGAGATCGAGCCCATCCGCAACCTCAAGCTCGTGAGCCGTGCCGGTGTCGACGGATACCTGCGCGCAAACAACTGGGGCGTGAATCCTGAATATGCCGCCAAGTATGGTACCAGGGCCGGCGCCAACCCTCTGACGGGCAACGCTTCCGCCATGACCGGAAAATCCACGGCAATTGAGTATTCAGCTACCATTACCAATACTATTGAGTACAGCTTCGATGTAGCGGAAGACCACCACATCAGCCTGCTCGTCGGTCAGGAAGGCGTAGACAACGATTACAGATACTTCTACGCACAGTCCACCGGACAGAAGGACAACCGCCAGCAGCGTCTCCAGGACGGTCTCAACAGCACCTATGCAATGAGCCAGAGCTCCACCCAGTCAAGGTTCCTCTCTTTCTTCGGACATGCCGAATACAACCTCATGAACAAGTACATCATCGACGGAACTCTCCGTAATGATACTTCTTCACGTTTCGGTAAGGACAACAGGAGCGCCTGGTTCTGGTCTGTCGGCGCAATGTGGAAACTCAAGAAGGAGAACTTCCTCCAGAGCGCTTCCGCCGTCAACGACCTCAACCTCAAAGTGAGCTACGGTACCCAGGGTAACGCCGCCATCGGCGACTACAACGCCCTCGGTCTTATCGGCGCCTCCGGCTCCTATAACGACGTTTCCGCCCGCTACCTGACCCAGCCCGCCAATCCCGAACTGGCATGGGAGCAGCAGAACCTCTTCACCATCGCCCTCACGGGCCGCATGTTCAACAGGCTTGACTTCGACATCGAGTTCTACAACCGTCAGACCAAGAACATGCTCATGGACGTTCCCCAGCCTTACACCACCGGTTTTGACGACGACAGCATCGACATCACAAAGAACGTCGGTGGAATGCGCAACCGCGGTGTCGACCTCACTCTGGGCTATGACATCCTCCGCGGACGCGACTACTTCCTGCGTTTCAACACCACATTCAACTACAACGACCAGGCTATAACCGAACTCTTCGACGGACGTCAGCGCTGGACCATCGCCAGCACCGGTATCACCTATGTGGTCGGCAAGCCTGTCATGTTCTACTATCCTATGTATGCCGGTGTAGATCCTGAAGACGGTAAGCCTATGTGGTACCTCCCCGGCGAGGACAACACCATCACCCAGATGGATCCTGAGAAGACCACCAAGGTCTGGGATTCCGACGCCCTGGAGCAGAACTCCGGAAAGGTGCGCTACGCTCCTATCAACGGCGGTTTCGGTCTTTCCGGCGGCTGGAAGGGATTCTCCGTCCAGGCCGACTTCGCCTATGTGCTCGGCAAGACCCTCATCTCCAATGACGGTTACTTCTACTGCAACCCTTCGAACTTCAACACCTTCAACACCATCAAGGACGCATCCGATTTCTGGACTCCTACCAATAAAGATGCTAAATATCCCGACTGGTCCAAAGGCGTGACCATGCAGTTCGACTCCCACCTCCTTGAAAACGCAAACTTCCTGCGCCTCAAGAACCTCCAGGTAGCATACAGCCTTCCTGCAGCGGCTCTCGGCTGGCAGAATGTCGTCAAGGGTCTCAAATTCACCGTTACCGGACGTAACCTTCTTACCTTCACTAAGTACTCAGGTATCGATCCCGAAATCAACTCCAACCTCTCCTATGGTGTGGCTGGTAACTCCAAGCAGATTCTCGGCGGTATCGAACTTACGTTCTAGTATATCCTAAAATGAATTGCAATATGAAAAAGAATATAGTGAAGATACTCGCTGCCGGCGCCGTCCTTTTCATGGCCGCCTCCTGCGACATGGATCTCGTACCGGAAGGTTCTTTCGTCTACGATCCTGAAAACATCATCACCAACCAGAACGACCTCGACGGTTTCGAAGCCGGTGTGGTCGCACAGTTCCGCGGCATCTTCGGCGGTGTGTTCGACGAGCCCCAGGACATTATGGTTGACTACTTCAACGCCGTATCCGATTACGGTAACAACTATGGCGGTGTTCACCGTTCCGGCGGCGATCTCGATGCCAGCAACTACGACACCCGCGACAACTGGCGCTACCCGTTCCTCGCAATGAAGAATTTCAACATTGTGATCAACGGCGCCAAGACCGTTCCCGACGGACTCCAGGATGCAGCCGCAATCGCCAGGGGCGAGGCTTTCGTAGCCCGTGCATATGCATACCTGCACATGATCCGCCTCTTCGCGAAGCCTTACGGCGCCAACGCTGCAACTGACCTTGGTCTTCCCCTCGTTCTCGAGTATGACCAGAATGCCCGTCCGGCACGTGCCAGCGTCAAGGAGATTTACGACCAGATCAAGGCCGACCTCGACTCCGCAGCTGTCCTGCTCAAGGGCGTCAAGGGTGAACCCCGTGCCCAGAAGCCTACCATCGACCTCGTAGACGCTCTCTATGCCCGTTACTACCTTGATACCAAGGACTATGCAAAAGCCGCGGCATCCGCCCATAAGATCATTGACTCCGGCACTTACAAGCTCGCAGCCACCGCTGAAGAGATGGAGGCTGAGTTTGTCAATGACAACGGAACTGAGGCTATCATGCAGTTCTTCGGCAACCTGCAGGAAGGCGGCTACATGAGCCATACCTTCTATGCTCCTATGCAGAAGGATTCCGACAAGGGTCTCTATTATCGTCCCTACTTCGTTCCGACCAAGACCTTGCTCGACTCTTATGAGGCAACCGACCTCCGTCTTGCATGCTGGTATTCGGACGGCAAGTATCCTGTGTTCGTGAACGGTAATTATTATGAGACCGAGCTTACTGTGTTCAAGCGTTTCAGCGGCAATCCCGCACTGCGTACGGACGATGTTCCCAACACCCGCCAGATGATCAAGCCCATTCTCCTCAGTGAAATGTACCTGATTGCGGCAGAGGCGGAACTCAGCTCCAACGCTGCAGCGGCCAAGACCGATCTCAACGCCCTGCAGGCCGCCCGTGGCGCCAGCCAGACCGAGGCTACTGCTGAAACTGTCCAGAAAGAGTGGTACCGCGAGACCGTCGGTCTCGGACTCCGTATGCCTTGCCTCAAGCGCTGGGGTCTTGGATTCAACGGACGTCCCGGCCAGCCTCAGGCTGTCGCCAAGGAAATCATTGTTCTTCAGGCCAACTTCGCAGACAAGGTCATGAACGCAAATGACTCCCGCTTTGTATGGCCCGTCCCTACCCATGAGATTCAGGTCAACCGCAATCTCGTGCAGAACGACGGTTACACTAGTGTTGAGGTAGAATAATACATTAAAAACAGAACATCAT
This sequence comes from Bacteroidales bacterium, assembly GCA_017561765.1. Lineage (GTDB taxonomy): Bacteria > Bacteroidota > Bacteroidia > Bacteroidales > UBA932 > Cryptobacteroides. The sequence continues at coordinate 5,161 of JAFZBM010000148.1, forward strand.
GAAAAAAGCAAACATATTTATTGCTGGTATTCTGCTTCTCGGCGCCCTTTCGGCCTGCAACCCGCTGGGCGAGTTCAAATCTTATCCTTTTGCAAGGTTTGAAACCAGTGCCATCGACATCGAGAAGGAAGATGAGGTCAAAATCCCCGTCGTTGCTTACGATGCCGAGGGAAAAACCGGCACAGTTACCTTCAAGGTGACCAATGTTGACGGAGAAGCAGCCAACTACAAAGTGGAGCCCGCCAGCGGAGTTCTGAACTTCAACGGCAACGAGACCCAGAACATTGTTGTGAAGGTTGTCAACCACGAGAAGACCAAGTTCACTATCGAGCTTACCTCCGCTACCGGTGACTTCACCATTGGCGGCGGCCGCAACTTTACCGTCAACATGCTCAAATACTTCCCTGTTACCTGGGATTACATCGAAGGTGTTTTCAATGCACAGGACTTTGACAACGGGAAAGAAGACGGCACTGCATACCAGGTGGCTTTCAAGAAGGTCGATGATACTCACGTACAGCTCATCAACCTTTGGGGTGGCGGAACCGTTCTCGACGGCACCATCAAATTCGACCAGGAAGCGAATACCGCCGAAATGGCGTTTGACGCACAGCAGGTAGTCTTTGATGCCACCGCTTACGGCTACGGCCCGCTCATCCTCATCGGCAGTGGCCCTGACGGTTGGGATTTTGTCCCCGCCAAGGCTGTCGCTTCCATCAAGGGTATTACCATCGGTCCTTGGAACCTTTTGATTACCGAAGGTCAATACAAGAATTATCTCTACGGAACATCCTACACCACAGAATGTTCAAAGTAAGATAATACCGGATTGCACATCAAGGCCCGCCCGGCTGTCGGGCGGGCCTTTTTAACCAAATAAGGCATGAAACGCACTATTCTTTTATTATCGGCCATACTGGTCTCCGCAACTGCAGTGTGCCAGCAATACAGCCCCAGGGAAACCTGGCCCTTCCTGTATGAGCATTTCCATAAGGGTTGTACCCGCACCATGGACGACACCCTGATATCCGAGTCCTTGTTCAACATTACGGCCAAGGACGGCAAACTTGTATACCTTGGGCAGGGCAACATAATCATGGTCCCCAATATGTCCCGTGTATATGCAGCCAGAATAGAGAATGATGTGTACGCCAACATCGGAGGGAGGATGTACCTCGTGCTCTCAGAGACGGAGGACGGCATGGTCGTCCTCTGGATGGACGTTGATGAAGACGCATTGAACAAGTCAGATATTGGTTACGGCAAGTCTTCGGTAGCATCAACCCAGAAACTTTCCACCCTGGCCATTGACGGCGGCAGCATGACCAACAGGAGCCTGGATTCATTCACCAACGACAAATACTCCGGGAAGGAACTCCCGATGAAGAGCACGTACTATCTGTATGTCAACAATCAGCTCGTACGCGCCACCAAAGGGGATGTAATGAAGGTCTCCGGAGTTGACGGAAAAGCCGCAAAAGAATTCTTCAAGCAAGAAAAAATTAAATGGAAAGATGTAGCTTCTCTCGAGAAGGTACTCGAATTCATTAGTAGTCAGATCAAAGAATAAGATGGATTTGTTGCGCAAGGCTCTCACAATACTCGTCACGGCACTGATGCTTGCGGCGTGTTCCCGATATACAGATTCCGTACCGCAAGCACCCCAGGCATCTTCCGATGCTGCATTCGTAAAAGGTACAGTTATCCTGCAAGTCTCCGAAGATCTGGCCGAGGCGTTTCTTTCCGGCAATCCGCAGACCAAATCTGCGCAGACCGCCCTCGCTTTCGACCGGATTGGCGTGAGCGGCATTGAGCGGGTGTATCCGGATGCCGGAGAATGGGAAGCGCGTCACAGGGAAGCGGGCCTTCACCGCTGGTTCAGGATTACTTACGACAACAAGGACCTGCCGGCCACAAAGGCGGCAGACGAGTTCTCCGATATCCCGGGGATATTGTATTGCGAGCCCGAGAGGCGCATAAAAACAGCATCTTATTTCAATGATCCCTACGCTCCCCAGCAATGGGACCTCTACAATGACGGCACCCTCGGCCGCAGCTATTCAGCAGGCTGCGACATTAACGTTGTGCCCGTCTGGGAAAACTACACTACAGGATCGCCGGATGTAATTGTAGCGGTCATCGACCAGGGTGTCCAGCTCGACCATCCCGACCTTGCCGCCATCTGCATACCCGGAGGCAACAACGGCAGTCGCAGTTTCGTCTATGGTTACGAGGGCTACACTATTTATCCGGGCGACCACGGTACGCACGTCGCCGGCACCATAGCCGCCATCAACAATAACGAAACCGGTGTCTGCGGAATTGCAGGAGGCAGGGATGCCAGCGGAGGCGTACGGATAATGTCCTGCGCGATCTTCCGGGAAGACCCTTCCGATCCGGAAAAAACTATCCAGGGCAACTCCGAGAACGCCATGGTCTGGGCTGCGGACCACGGGGCCGTGGTTTGCAATAACAGCTGGGGCTACGTTTACGACAGCGAAACAGACGCCATGAACGGCAATGTCGGCTCGATGAAACCCGCGATAGACTATTTCATCAAATATGCCGGATGCGACAAGAACGGAGAGCAGCGCCCCGACAGCCCCATGAAGGGTGGACTTGTAGTATTCGCCGCCGGCAACGAAGGCTATAAAATTGGCTGGCCCGCAGCCTATAAGGAAGTGGTGGCCGTGGGAGCCACAAGCGCGTCGTTTTCCAGGGCATATTATTCAAATTACGGCGACTGGGTTGATATCTGCGCTCCCGGTGGAGATGTCAAGCTCGGCCCCACAATCGTAAGCACCGCGACAAAAGGTGGATACGCCCTGATGCAGGGTACGTCAATGGCCTGTCCCCATGTAAGCGGAATTGCAGCACTGCTGGTTTCATACTTCGGGGGGCCGGGATTCACCTGTGAAATGTTGAAGGAAAGGCTGCTTGGCGGCGCCGTGGACGGCAGGGGGCCCAATATGATAGGGCCTATGGCCGATGCACTGGGGTCCTTCACCTATGGCGGCACAATTCCTCCTGAAGCCGCCAGCATCGATGATATTTCGGTAAAGTCCAACTTCGTCACCCTTTCGTGGAAAGTCACGCCCGACGAAGACGACAACAAGGCTTTCGGATATATTCTCCTCGCA
>JAFZBM010000149.1 GCA_017561765.1 Bacteroidales bacterium
AGCATTGAGCTACGCAACCAAGAAATTCGGAATCGACTGCGCAGTGTATATGGTCAAGGTGAGCTATGAGCAGAAGCCTTACCGCCGCAGCATAATGCAGACTTTCGGTGCCGCCATCACACCCTCCCCTTCTATGTCTACACGCGCAGGCAAGGACATACTGACCATCAATCCCAACGACCGCGGCTCCCTCGGCTGCGCCATTTCAGAGGCAATCGAACTTGCAATCAGCACCCCTAACTGCAAGTATGCCCTGGGCTCAGTGCTGAACCATGTGTGCCTCCATCAGACCATTATCGGGCTTGAAGCGGAAAAGCAGATGGAACTGGCCGGTGAGTATCCGGACATCGTAATCGCGTGCTTCGGCGGCGGTTCCAACTTCTCCGGCATCGCCTACCCGTTCATGAGGCATAACATCCAGGACGGCAAAAAGACGCGCTTCATCGCGGCGGAGCCCTTCTCATGCCCCAAGCTGACCAGGGGCAAATTCGAGTACGACTTCGGCGACGAGGCGGGCATGACTCCGCTGCTCCCCATGTATACCCTGGGACATACGTTCAAGCCCGCATCGATTCACGCCGGAGGTCTCCGTTACCACGGCGCCGGTGTCATCATGTCGCAGCTGATGAAGGACGGCTATATGGAAGCCGTTGATATTGAACAGCTTGATTCATTCAAATCAGGAGTCCTGTTCGCCCGGACAGAGGGTATCATCCCCGCCCCCGAGTCCTGCCACGCCATCGCCGCCACCATCAACGAAGCACTCAAGTGCAAGGAAACCGGCGAGGCAAAGACCATCCTGTTCAATCTGTCAGGCCATGGTTTCGTTGACATGGGTGCATACGACAGCTACTTCTCCGGAGAGATGCAGAACTATCACGTATCGGAGGAGGATCTGGCCCGGTTCATCGGCAGCGCCGACGCCCTCAACCGCTGATTACAGCAGTTCGGCTAGGTCGAGGACAAGACGTTCCGTCTTTTCCCAGCCGAGGCAGGGGTCGGTGATGGAGCAGCCGTAAATGTGCTCCCCTGCCTTCTGCGAGCCGTCTTCGATGTAAGACTCTATCATCAGGCCCTTCACAAGCCGCGCCACGTCATCGCTGTGGCGTGCGCTGTGGAGGACCTCTTTTGCGATACGCCCCTGCTCGTCGTACTTCTTGCCGGAGTTGGAGTGATTGCAGTCCACGATCACCGCCGGATTGGAATAATTGCCGGCCGCATAAAGGTCTGCCAGACGGCGCAGGTCCTCATAATGATAATTGGGATGGCTGGTGCCGTGGCTGTCAACATAGCCCCTCAGGATAGCGTGGGTGTAAGGATTGCCGGCACTCTCGACATCCCAGTTGCGGTACACGAAGGAATGCCCGTGCTGGGCGGCGAAGATGGAATTCATCATTACCGACAGGTCGCCGCCGGTGGGGTTCTTCATTCCGACGGGGATGTCCAGACCGCTCGCGACGAGCCGGTGCTGCTGGTCTTCGACGCTGCGGGCGCCTACCGCCACGTACGACAGCAGGTCTGAGAGGAACTGATGATTCTCGGGATACAGCATTTCGTCAGCGCAGGAGAAACCGCTTTGCTCCAGTGCGCGCAGATGGAGACGACGTATGGACACGAGACCCTTGAACAGGTCGGGATCGGCTACGGGATCGGGCTGATGAAGCATTCCCTTGTAGCCGGCGCCGGTGGTACGGGGCTTATTGGTATATATGCGCGGCACTATCACTATCTTGTCCGCCACTTTGTCCTGCAATGGGCGGAGCCTGGAAATATAGTCCAGCACGGCGTCCTCACGGTCTGCCGAGCACGGTCCTATGACCAGCAGCAGTTTCTTGGACGTGCCGTCAAGAGCCCCCCTTATCTCCTTGTCGTTCTGCTCTTTATATGCGGCGGCAGCAGCGCTCACGCCATACATTCTCTTGAGTTCCTGCGGGCTGAAAAGCTCGCGGTTGAATCGCATATTCATAATTCCATCATTTATCAAACAGTGCCCTGCGTTCCGTAGATTGCCTCATCAGCTCCCGCAGGAGGTCGGTATCGCTGTTTGCGACCGCCTCACGGATGGCCTGCATCTGCCCGGCAAACAGGTCTATCTGCTCCAGAAGCACATCTTTGTTGAGCAGGAAGAGTTCACTCCACATTTCATCGTTTATCCTGGCGATGCGGGTGAGGTCGCGGAACGAGTCGCCGGTGTAGGCCGACAGGTGCTCCACCTCGCGGCATGTCATCAGGGCCACGGCTATACAATGCGTGAGCTGGCTCAGGAAGCCAATCATTTCATCGTGAAGTTCGGGATTGAGACGCGAAATCCTTGCGAATCCGAGCACGCGTCCCAGTTCCTCCACGTCAGCAATTGCCGCTTCGGTGTTGGCTGCGGTGGGAGTGACTATGTAGTTGGCTCCCTGGAAGATACTGCAGTCGGCATTGCGTACGCCGCCGACTTCGCGTCCCGCCATGGGATGGGCTCCGACAAACTCCAGATCCGGCCTCAACATCGCCTGTACCTTATAGACGATCTTGGATTTCACTCCGGTCACGTCGGTCAGGAGGGCGCCGCTCTTGATATATTGTTGATTGGCTTCAATCCACTTCAGGAGTACCCCGGGATAGAGGGCGAACACTACTATATCGTAACCGGCTATGTAGTCCGGATCAACCTCAGTCATACCGCGGTCTATGAGACCCTCTTTCAGCGCATAATCGATGCTGCCCTGCGAACGGGTGACGGCACCTACGCTGAAGCCCCGGCGTTTCAGTGCCTGGGCGTAACTGCCGCCGATCAGTCCGAGTCCTACAATCAGTATCTTCTTGTCATTAGTCAACATAGGCGAGGAGTTGGGATATGGTGGCATCAAGGGAGCCGTTGTTATCGATAATCACTTCAGCGGCGCGACGATAGACAGGCATGCGCCTGGCATAAAGCGCTTCGAGTGCCGCACGGTCACGGGAGAGAGGGCGTCCACCACCGGGAGCAAGCAGCTGCAAGTCTCTATCCAGCAGGCATATAAGGCCATTGTGCCGGAGCAGCCGCAAATTTTCGTCCTTAAGTACGGCGCCGCCGCCGGTGGATATTATAAGTCCTTGTTCCGGGGCGATGGATTCGATGGCGGCTGTTTCGCGTATGCGGAAACCGTCTTCGCCCTCGCGCTCGAAGATGTCGGGGATTTCCATACCCGCCTGGAGGGCGATTATTTCGTCAGTATCAACGAAGCGGCGGCCCGTGGCGTCTGCCAGGGCGCGGCCCACGGTACTTTTGCCGCATGAAGGCATGCCGCAGAGGACTATGTTAAGTTTGCGGTGCAGCAGGTGGCGGTATTCCCGTTCTATCACTTCGTCCGCGATGCTCACTCCGGTAAAAAACTCCCTGGCCTTAACCGCCTGCGCTACAAGCATATAGAGTCCCCCTTCCGCTGGCACCTCCGCCCCGGCAGCTACTGCTGTACCGCCGGATAACTTCGCTTCGCTCATCCCTCCCACGCATTCGCGTGGGCCCCTCCCGTTCACGTGGCCACGGGCGGCCACGGTTA
>JAFZBM010000150.1 GCA_017561765.1 Bacteroidales bacterium
GCCTACAGCAAGGCAGCTGCCTTCGATGACCCGTACACTCCGGTTACCACGGCCATCGACATCAAGGCCAAGTACGACGCCAAGTGCGGCGCTCCGTCCGCCGGCAGCCCCAAGGTCTTCTTCAAGTACTTCTACGTGAACACCGCTACCGGTGAGAAGTCCGGAGATGTACTTGCCCAGGCCAAGCTGTCCAGCGAGTAGCCCTCCCCAGGTCTTGACGCCTGACACCTGAACCAGTTGACCCCGTTGGAGCACATCCAGCGGGGTCTTCTTATATGAATGTCGCAAAAAATGTGTATATTGCATTCGATTAATCGAAATTTACACTATACGATGGCTCTTAAATCTCCTCGTACAGCTATGATAGTTACTATCGTTTTTATCGCCATCACTTTCCTCGTCGTGGTGGGTGTAATGCTGGCCTATTGGCCCAAAGGTATCTCGGTTGGCGAGAACAACGAAATCCAGTTGAGCACGTACATCGGCAAGCCGAAACTTATTCCTGTTGATGAGATTTCTATCACCGAGATGCCAGAAGGCCTGTTGACCCATCTGATCAGGACCAACGGCATGAGCCTTGGCAAAATCAACTATGGCCACTTCAAGAACACAAAAACCGGGCAGAAGATGTTCCTCTATCTTACTGGTAAGGAAAGCAAGATTTGCTTTACTTACAATGGGGAGTTATATGTTGTAGATGATTGGCGACAGTAGTAAAAGTATTATATCGATGTAAAACAGGCCTCGACAGTCCAGAAGGATTGCCGGGGCTTACTGTTTTCTGATGTCGCCAGAAGCGTGTATCTTTGTAATCAAACCAAAATGCAACCGTGATGGGCGAATACAAATACTTTTACGTCGACAGAACAGACCATAGAAGCATCTTTTCCTCTGCAATGTGGAAGGTGGGAAGTATAGTTTGTTTGGGGACGTCCGTTAATAGTTCCTCTGGATTGTGGATGACAGCAAACATCTCTTTTGAAGATGCAACCGAAGAGGATATTCCGATGTTTCTTAGAGATGAGAACGTTCGGAAATGCACACGCGAGTATTTTAACAAGCATTATAACAAGAACTTTGAGGCCCTACAGAAATTACGATTCCATGATGGCGAGTATTATGTAGAGCATAGCAGTTCTGGCAGGTTTTTGACATTCCATGCTTTTTTTCGTCAGCCCAGCAGGCATTACGCTATTGAACTTGAACAAAACGTAGATTACGCCGAAATACGCATTTTCACAGAGAATACAATTGTATACCGCCGTGGGGTCGCTAACCGGAGCCGTGACTTGTCAGAAGGTATTTTTAGCCAAGTCTTCAAACTTGTCCTTGAATTCTTCTACGATGGTTCTGCGATGCCGGCTAACCAGGCTAAACTATGGGAGACCCTTGATGCACTTGGTGGTTCTGCAGCGCCTGATGAGCCAGTTCTTATCAATGACGAGTACTATTACCTGCGGGCGCGAGAACTGATGCTTAAGCGAAAGGAAGAAATCAAACTCCGCCTACTGGAACTTGATGACATCCCATCGAAGAGGAGGGAACTGAGGGCCGAGATGAAGGGTATAGACTACTGCGTCTCCATCCTTGACAAGAATCATTGAATTCATCCCTAATGCTCAAGACACTTTCATCGGGACAATTCTGGGACAAATATATACGAAAAACCCCTCTGAGATGCTCTCAAAGGGGTTTTGAAGTGACTCCTACAGGACTCAAACCTGTAACCTTTTGATCCGTAGTCAAATGCTCTATTCAATTGAGCTAAGGAGCCGGATTGCAGGGGACTGGCCCCTGCTGTAGTCCTATTCGGCGGAGGTTTCCTTTACACTCCTCTTCGCTTCCTTGATGCGGGCTTTCTTGCCTGAGAGGTTGCGGAGATAGAAGATGCGCGCCCTGCGGACCTTACCAACCTTGTTGATCTCGATCTTGTCGATGAACGGGCTTTCGTAAGGGAAAATCCTCTCGACACCGATGCCGTTGGATACTTTGCGGACAGTAAAAGTCCTGGTATAAGGGGTAGCACCGCAAATCTGGATAACTACACCGCGGAAGTTCTGAAGTCTATCCTTGTCACCTTCTTTAATCCTGTAGGTCACGGTAACGGTGTCGCCGGCCTTGAATTCAGGATAGGAGGCTGCTTTGTTCTGCGAGAAGGAATCCTCCACCAATTTAATCAAATCCATAACAATATTTCAAAATTAGCCGCAGCGTCACTGAACCGTTCAACGAGAGGCTGCTTTATTGGGACTGCAAAGGTATAAATATTTTTTTAGTCCGCAAACTTTTTTTTAAAAATATTTGCTCTCTTTTTCAAATAGTTCCCTGTCTTCGCGGTTTGGATCAGGCTTGAAGCTGCTGCTGCCGCGCATTGCCTCAACCGATTCCTTCTCGCTCCTGCTGAGCTTGCGGGGGATCCAAACCAGAATCTTGATGTACAAATCGCCTTTGCCATAGCTGTTTACCTCCGGCATTCCCTTGCCGCGGAGCCTCAGTACGGTGCCTGACTGCGTGCCGGCGTCGATCTTGAGTTTCTGCGCACCGTCGAGGGTGGGAATTTGTATCTCGGTTCCCAGCATGGCTTCAGGAACGCTGATTACGCGGGTGTAGAACAAGTCGGCGCCCTGGCGTTTGAGCTGTGCGTGAGGCTGTTCTTCGATAATAACCAGCAAATCGCCGGAGACACCGCCGCGGGCGGCAGCGTGGCCTTCGCCCCTGACAGTAATCTGCATTCCGTCTTCCACTCCGGCGGGAACCTTGACGGACACGGTCTCGCGCTTGCGCTCCAGTCCGGTGCCTTTACAGTGCGGACAGGGGTTTGTGACAATCTTCCCCTCGCCGTTGCACTGGGGACAGGTGGTATATGTCATTGTCCTTCCGAACAATGAATTCACAACATTCTGCACCTGTCCGCTGCCGTGGCAGGTCGGGCAGGTTTTTATGTCGCTGCTGTTCTTGGTGCCACGTCCGCTACATTCGGGGCAGGCGCGGTTGCGCTCTATTGAGACCTCTTTTGTGCAGCCTTTGGCAATCTCTTCGAGACTCAGGCGGATACGGGTACGGATGTCTCGTCCGCGCATAGTGCGTGTGCCCTGTTGACTCCCGCCGAACCCACCGAAGCCACCGAAGCCGCCGAACCCTCCGAATGCGCCTCCGAACAAATTGTTCAGAATGTCGTTCAGGCTCCCGAAGCCCTGGCTCCAGTCCTGGGCCCCGGCACCGTCCACTCCGGCAAATCCGAACTGGTCGTATTTGGCCTTCTTGTCGGGATCGCTCAATACTGAATATGCCTCAGAAGCCTCCTTGAACTTCTCCTCGGCGGTTTTCTTTTCGGCGTCGGAGCCGTTAACCCACCGGTCGGGATGCCATTTAAGGGCGGCCTTGCGGTATGCAGCCTTTATGTCGTCGGCCGAGGCGCTTTTCTCAAGCCCCAGCACTTCATAGTAATCTCTTTTCTCTGCCATAATATTATGCTCCCACTACAACCTTGGCGTATCTCAAGATTTTGCCGTTCAGGAGATATCCGGTCTGCACCACGTCAATGACCATCCCCTTCAGTTCCTCTGAAGGCGCCGGGAACTGGGTAACCGCTTCATGGAAATCAGTGTCGAATTTCTTGCCCATCGCATCGATAGGAGTCAGCCCGCGGCTTTTGAGGTACTCTGTCAACTTATTGTAAATCAATGTCGTGCCTTCTTTGGCGGCGCTGTCCGATGAGTTCTCGAGGATTTTTATCGCCCTTTCGCAATCGTCCAGTACGGGCAGCATCCCTTTGATAGTATCGGCGGCGGCGGAATTCACAAGTGCGAGTTTCTCCTCCGCGCTCCGGCGCCGGTATGTCTCGAACTCTGCGTACAGGCGCACGTATGAATCGTGCTCGCGGGACAATTTGTCATCAAGCTCTTCTATCTTTTTCTGGAGGGCGTTCTCCTTTTTCTTCTTAGTTACTTTCTCAACCTGCTCTACAGGAGCTTCTTTTATGTCTTTCTCTTCCATTTTCCTGTGTTTTTACTGCAAAGGTATCAATTATTTTGCCATTGACACTTTGTCATAATTGAAAACTTATGTCTATATTTACGCTGAATTTCTAAACTATAACCAGATGGCTCGTTTTCTTGATCCGCCCAAGCCGAAGGCGCAAATCCCGGCTGAAAAAGTTGACAAGGAGTATAAAGCGATGAGGCTCAAGGTGTTCCTCGGAGCGTTCCTGGGATATGCAGCATATTATCTGGTCCGCAAGAACCTCTCGCTGGCCGCACCCGATATGATTAACGACGGCATACTCGATGCCGGCAAGGTGGGACTGGCGATGTCGGCGGTGTCCATTGCATATGCGTTCAGCAAATTTGTCATGGGCAGCGTATCTGACCGCTCCGACGCCCGCAAGTTCCTGTGCGTGGGCCTGATACTCTCGGCATTGACCATGATGGCCGTAGGAATCATTCCCTTCGGTCCGAATACCGCCGTCAATACGGTCATCATATTTGTGCTGATGCTCATAGTCGGCTGGCTGAGCGGTTTCGGCTGGCCTCCCTGCGGCCGTATAATGGCACATTGGTTCAGTCAGAATGAACGGAGTTTCAAGATGAGCGTGTGGAACGTGTCGCATACAATCGGCAGCTTCTCGCTCGGTTTCCTGGCAATTGCAGGCGTGTCTCTTGCCGCCGACCTCGGCGTGGCCCAGACATGGAGGGGCAATTTCGTTTTCCCGGCTATAGTCGCAATGGTGATAGCTCTCTTCTGCTGGTGGGCAATCAGGGATACGCCCGAGTCCTGCGGCCTTCCCGCCGTCGCCGACTGGCGTAACGACCATTCCGGCGTCAAGTCGAAGGGCGCGGCGGGGGAGAAGCTCCCGTTCAAGACCCTTTTCGTGGACTATGTGCTGAAGAACAAACTGCTGTGGATCGTCGCCATTTCCAACGTGGCCGTGTACATGGTGCGTTACGGTATAGGCGACTGGGCCCCTACATACCTGCAGACCAAAGGCATAATGACTGCTGCGGAAAGCAAGGTGGCGTTCTCCGTGCACAATATAGTCGGCGCAGTCGGCACGATCGCCTGCGGATGGGCAACGTCCAAGATATTCAAAGGCCGCTGCGCACCGATGAACGTCATCTGCATGTTCCTGTGCGCCCTGGGAGTGCTGCTGTACTGGATGGTGGGTGCGGACATTATCCATGCAAACCCGTCGATGCAGAAGGTGCTGGTTTATGTGGCCCTTTGTCTAATAGGATTCTTTATCTACGGTCCGGTGGCGCTCACCGGTGTGCAGGCGCTTAACCTTGTCCCGAAGAATGCCGCGGGTACTGCAGCCGGATTCGTCGGATTGTTCGGATATTTGATGGGCGATGCAGTATGCTCCAAGATAGTCGTCGGCGGTATAGCCAACGGCAGTTCCTGGGATACTGCAATGCTGTCGGTTGCCATAGGGGCGCTGATAGGAGTCGGCCTTTGCGCCCTCCTCATCCCCAGCGAGAAAAAGCTCTCGGCGCAGTCCTAAACTATATTAGTACTCTTTTTGACGGGGTCGCAGGTTAGCCCCACCCCGAGTTTCTTGAACGTCTTGCGGTCCACTTCACTGAGCAGAACGGTGGAGTGGACTTGGCATCCTTCGAAGAGGGGAAGAGTTTCCAGTGCCTTGCGGCAGTTCTCGTCGTGTATGCTCAACAGGGACAGGGCTACCAGCACTTCGTCGGTATGGAGACGGGGATTATGTCCATGAAGGAATGATACTTTGGTGCGGGCGATGGGCTCTATCATTTCCTGCGGGATGAGTTGTATGCTGTGGTCAATGCCGGCGAGGTGCTTTGCGGCGTTCAGAATGAGCGCGGCGCTGGGCCCGAGCAGGGGAGATGTCTTTGCCGTGATGATGGTGCCGTCGGACAATTCGATGGCGGCGGAAGCGACACCGGTCTCCAGTTTGCGCTCATAGGCAGCCACGGTGGTCTTTCGCCACGCCGTAGTGATGCCCGCCTGACGCATCAGCAATGCGGTTTTGTTCACTTCACCCTCGGTGCCGTTGCCTTCGGCCAGTTTGCGCAGGGCCTCGTAATAGCGGCGCACGATTTCGTCGCGGGCTGCGTCGCTGCACACCTGTTCGTCACTAATGCAGAAGCCAAGCATGTTGACCCCCATATCGGTGGGGGACTTGTATGGATTCTCCCCGTAAATGCCTTCGAAAAGGGCGTTGAGCACGGGGAAGATCTCTATGTCGCGGTTGTAGTTGACAGCGGTTTTGCCATACGCTTCCAGATGGAAGGGGTCGATCATGTTGATGTCGTTGAGGTCGGCCGTGGCGGCTTCGTAGGCAAGGTTGACAGGGTGCTTGAGCGGCAGGTTCCATACCGGGAAGGTCTCAAACTTTGCATAGCCCGCCTTTATTCCGCGCTTGTGCTCCTGGTAGAGCTGGCTGAGGCAGACTGCCATTTTTCCGCTCCCCGGACCCGGCGCGGTCACCACCACGAGCGGGCGGCTGGTGCGTACGTAGTCGTTGCGCCCGAAGCCCTCGTCGGAATCGATCAGGGCGACATTGTTGGGATAGCCTTCGATCGTATGGTGATAATAGACGGTGATGCCCATCCTCTCAAGGCGCTTCCTGTAGGCGTCGGCGCTCGCCTGGCCGTTGTAATGGGTTATAACAACCGAGCTTACCAGCAGGCCGCGTTTTTCGAACTCTTCCCGCAGACGGAGGACATCCACGTCGTAGGTGATGCCCAGGTCGCTGCGGACTTTGTTCTTCTCTATGTCCGTCGCACTTATGACAATCACGATTTCCGACTCGGAAGAGAGCTGCATAAGCATGCGCAGCTTATTGTCGGGGCGGAAGCCGGGAAGGACGCGGCTTGCATGATTGTCGTCGAAAAGTTTACCTCCGAACTCAAGATACAGTTTGTCCCCGAACCGGGCAATCCGCTCCTTGATATGTTCCGATTGAATTTTGAGATATTTCTCGCTGTCGAATCCGTATTTCATACGGACTACAAATATACTGAAAAATGATTAACTTTGCGATTTTAAGGACAAATAATATGAAAATTCAGAAAGACAAAGTCATAGCCTTGAGCTACGAACTTGAGGTTGAAGGCAAGATAGCCGACAAAGCGGAGGCGGGGGCCCCGCTGGAGTATATACACGGGACGGGTATGCTGCTTCCAAAGTTTGAGGCGGAACTGGAAGGGAAAGAAACCGGCGAGCCGTTCGAATTTACCCTCCTTCCTGAAGAAGGTTACGGCAAGTATAACCCCAATTATCTGGTCCGCCTGCCGCTGGAGGCGTTCCAGGTTGACGGAAAGGTGCGCGAAGAACTGCTTGTGATCGGCCGCATGCTGCCCATGCTTAATTCCGAGGGCCATGTGGTTCAGGGGACTGTCACCGCTGTCGACGATAAGGGCGTGATGATGGATTTCAACCATCCGATGGCTGGAAAGACCCTGCATTTCACCGGTAAGGTGGAAGGTGTACGTGAGGCTACGGAAAAGGAACTGAAGGAAGGCCTTCACGGCGAATATCTCCCGCTGGAAGAAGGATGCGGCCATTGCCACAAAGGCGAATGCCACAAGGGCGAAGGCGAGTGCCATAAGGGCGAGGGGGAGTGCTGCGGCTGCGACGAATAATCAATGAACACGGCTGTCGTCATACTTAATTGGAATACGGAACGTTACCTTCGTGCTTTCCTGCCCGGACTGGTGGCGTCCTGTCCCGACGATGCGGCAGTCATAGTCGCCGACAGCGGTTCTTCCGACGGCTCTCTCGAGTGGGTGAGGAGCGAGTTTCCGCAGTTGAAGACCATTGCCCTGGGCGGCAATTTCGGCTTTACCGGAGGCTA
>JAFZBM010000151.1 GCA_017561765.1 Bacteroidales bacterium
AGCACTACTGCCACGGGTTTTCCAAGTGCCGAGATCTTCTCCAGCAGTTCGGTCTGAACTCCGGGAATGCGTATGTCGGAACGGCTTGCGGCTTCTCCGCTCCACTGGCAGTCCTCGCCAATTACCAGCACAATCTGTTCGGCTCCGCGTGCCGCAGCGAGCGCCGCTCCGAAACCGCTGCGGTCGTCGCCAATTTCCTTGCAGCCTTCGGCAAATACGGTCGGCGTGACTTCGCGTATGGCGTCAGCTATGCTCGCAGGCACGGCAGTCACCTCGCCGGCGCCCCTCCACGAACCCAGCAAATCGTCCTTTGACGCTGCCAGGGCGCCTATTACGGCGGTGCGGGCTCCCTTGCGCAGGGGCAGTACGCCGTCGTTCTTGAGCAGCACCATGCTTTCGGCGGCGACGGCGCGGGCCTCTGCCTTGTTGGCTTCGGTAAGCGTCTCGGAGGCCTCGCGCTCGGGCGAGCAGTATTTATACGGGTCGTCGAAGAGGCCCAGGGCGGCCTTTACGTTGAGTATGCGGCGCACGGCCTCGTCGAGAGTGCTCTTCTTGACCGCTCCGCTGCGCACGAGGTCAACCAGATAGTTGAAGTACGATGCGCTCTGCATGTCCATGTCTATTCCGGCATTGATTGCCAGCCGTCCGGCGTCTTTCTCGTCGGCCGCATAGCCATGGCATACCATTTCGTTGATGCCGGTATAGTCGGTCACCACGAAGCCGCGGAAGCCCCATTCGTCGCGCAGGATGTCCTGCATCAGGTGTGCATTGGCGGTGGCGGGCACCCCGTCCAGCTCGTTGAACGACGCCATGACGCTGAGCGCTCCGGCATCGACTGCAGCCTTGTACGGAGGAAGATAGAACTCCCGGAGCCAGCGCTCCGACATGTCCACCGTATTGTAGTCGCGTCCTGCCTGCGGAGCGCCGTAGGCGGCATAATGCTTGACGCAGGCCAGGAGAGTAGCGTCGCTGGAAAGGTCGTCGCCCTGATAGCCCCTGGTCATGGCTTCCGAGATGCGGCTGCCCAGATAGGGGTCTTCGCCGGCGCCCTCTGAAATGCGGCCCCAGCGAGGCTCCACGCAAATATCGCACATAGGCGAGTAAGTCCAGTGCAGTCCCGCGGCGGCAGCTTCCCTTGCTGCGGTTTGTGCACTGTGCCCGACAGCTTCGGGGTCCCAGGTGCATGCCATCCCGAGATTGATGGGGAAGATTGTGCGGAAACCGTGGATTACGTCGTAGCCGAAGAGCAGGGGGATGCCGAGCCGCGTTTCATTTACGGCGATTTCCTGCAGCTGGCGGGTGTATTGTGCCGTGTAGGCATTGAAGATGTTGCCGCAACGGCCTGCGCGTATGTCGTCGATGTAGCCCTGGCGCATGCTCGGGCCGGTGACTGTCCAGTCGCTGGTGAAGAGCACGGTCTGGCCGACCTTCTCCTCCAGAGTCATCTTGCGCAGTAGTTTTTCAACCCTTGGGTCGGAACCCTCCGGGGTTCGGGAGCATGCGCACAGGGCAATGATGCCCAGGCACAGGAGGAAGAAGATACGTTTCATCGTTTCGTTGTACTAAAAAAAGTAGTTTACTGCGGCGATTGCCTGGAATCCGGTGCGGAATTTCATGTATTCGCCGTATCCGTCGTGAATGCTGGAGTCGAAAAGGGTCAGTTTGACGCGGGGCTGGAATATGAGGCGGCCGGGGCCGAGATCCCAGTAGAAGGAACGGGTGTAGAGCAGGCCGAAATTCCATCCGAACTTGTTGCCCGTATCTTCGGAATTGAGCACCATGTCGTAGTAACGGTTTTCGGTCTTGCGGCGGTAGACAAATAAATCGGCAAATGGTACGGGGATGAATTTGGACAGCGGTCCGTAACTGCCGAACATATTGTCTATCTTCTCGTTAAGACCGGAGGGATCGAGTCCGTATGCGAGGTCCCAGAGGTCATAGTCGGCGTAAGCTTCAACGAGCCCCTTGAGGCCGACGATGCTGAAGCGCCTGTCGGCGTGATAGACCGATTTGTGCGGTGTTTCCTCGTCCCAGAATACGTAGGCTGTCTCGTTGAAGCCGAGTCCGAAGAATGCGCTGATATCCAGCTGCCTGTATGTCATGCCGCTGCTGTTGCCCCAGGCGTAGGTCGCCCTCGGCAGCCATACCACCAGGTCCGGAGCCACGCCGGCCACTGCGTGCATGTTGTAGAAGTTGTAATGCGCCAGGGCGTAGGTGCCGAAATGATTACCGTCCCAGTTGACGAAGTTGAGATTGGTGGCGAAAGTAAGGGTACCGACGGGAAGGCCGAGCTCGATTGTAAAGTTAAGCTTGTTGTTGCTCATCTTGTCGGTGAAGCCCTTGAGACTTGTGTCGGTGTCGCCGATGAGATTCAGGTCAAAATGGGTCTGGATACCGAAATGGCACATGTTCAGGAGATCCTGCGGGCTTTTAATGCCTTTCAGCCAGGAAAAAGGCCCGGCGTTGAAGGTACTCTCTCCGGAGGTCAGGCTGTATGAAGCGGCTTCGGCAGTCCAGTCAGGCACTGCGGGCCAGTCGGGGGTTATGGCGCGGGCGGACAAGGAGCCGAGGCCCAGGAATACGCAGACGAGAATGATATTATGTAGTTTCATGGCTTGACCGGTTTATTTTGAGGGAGTGGTAAAACTTTTTTCGACACTTAACACGGTTTCTTTGTCCGTGGTGACATAAAATCCTTTTACATAGTAGGTTGCTCCTGCGTAAAGACCTGTCAGGGGAACATCGAACTTATTTTCAACGGAAACCCATGGCACGGTGATAAACTGCGTTGAGTGAGGCTCGGCCGCTATGGTTATACCTTTCGACACAATGCTTTTCGTGCTTTTGATCTCCACCGGAATGGTCGCGGAATAAGCTGTCACGTCTGTCGGGGTCCCGATGGTGATATCGGCTTTCATCACGTTGGCGTCATCGTAGATGTTGTCGAAGATAAAGTCTTTGCACGCTGTCAGTTGCAACAGCGCGAGCAGGAGTAAGAGTAATTTTTTCATTTGGTTATTGTGGTTGGTTATAATCGTAGTACACAAAGATATAAAAAATAATCGTAAATTTGTAAACTGCGGAAAGCGGACGGCCTCCCTGTGCCGGGGGCCTTTTCCCAAGTTTGATGGCCCCCGGCACAGGGAGGCCGTCCGCTTTCCGCAGTTCACAAATTTACGATTATTTTTTATATCTTTGTGTACTACGATTATAACCAACCACAATAACCAAATGAAAAAATTACTCTTACTCCTGCTCGCGCTGTTGCAACTGACAGCGTGCAAAGACTTTATCTTCGAC